>JAAUSP010000441.1 GCA_012032575.1 Anaerolineales bacterium
TCCTGCGCTCTGGCCCCGGTTGCGGTGCTGGATCGACCAGGTGATGGGCCGCATGCGGCGGAGATGCTGGTCGGCCAGGTCAAAAAGCAACTCGCCGCCCCCGAAGCCGGTTCGGCCTGAGAGGATGATCCCCATGAATACAGCGGAAAATTTACCGGCCGTCCCACGCGAAACGCTGAAAGCCGTAACCGACCCTCGCCATCGCTGGGTAGCCATCTGCCGGGGGACCGGCTGTAGCTCCTCGGCCAGCGCGGAGGTGAGCCAGGCTTTGCAGGCGGAGTTAGCCCAACACGGCCTGGCCGATCAGGTGGAAGTGCGCCGCACCGGCTGTTTTGGCTTTTGCGCTCAAGGCCCGATCATGGTCGTCTACCCCGACGAAACCTTCTATAATCAAGTCGCCCCCCACCACGTCAAAGAAATAGTTCAGGAGCACCTCATCGGCGGCCGGCCGGTCGAGCAAATCTTGTACCACGACCCCGCCAGTGAAACCGTCATCGAGAAATGGCACGAAATAGGTTTTTACGGCAAACAGCACCGCCTGTTGCTGGAAAACTGCGGCGTGATTGACCCGGAGGATATTGACCATTACCGGGCCAAAGACGGTTATCAGGCCCTCTACCGAGTGTTGACCAGCCTGACCCCCGCTGACGTCATCGAAGAAGTCATCCAATCGGGCGTGCGCGGACGGGGCGGCGGCGGATTTTTGTCGGCATCAAATGGAGCCTGGCCCGCAAAACCGAAAAGTGGCCCAAGTACATCATCTGCAACGCCGACGAGGGCGACCCCGGCGCGTTCATGGACCGTTCGCTGCTGGAAGGCGACCCCCATTCCGTCATCGAGGCATGCTCATTGCCGGTTACGCCATCGGCGCTGAGCTTGGCTACATCTACTGCCGGGCCGAATATCCGCTGGCTATCCGGCGGCTGGAAATCGCCCTGGCCCAGGCCAGAGCGTTGGGCCTGTTGGGCCAAAACATCCTGGGGACTGACTTCAGCTTCGACATCCTGATCAAAGAGGGGGCCGGCGCGTTTGTCTGCGGCGAAGAAACGGCCCTCATGGCCTCCATCGAGGGCGAGCGGGGCCAACCCTGGCCGCGACCCCCTTACCCGGCGGTGTCCGGCTTGTGGGGCCAGCCCAGCAATGTCAATAATGTCAAAAGCTACGCCTTTATCCCCCGGATCATCCGGCTGGGGGCGGAATGGTTTAGCAAACTGGGCACGCCGAACAGCCCCGGCACCGCCGTGTTTGCCCTGACCGGCATGGTCAACCGGACCGGCCTGATCGAAGTGCCGATGGGCCTCACCCTGCGCGACATTATTTTCGATATCGGCGGCGGCATCCCCAACGGGCGAAAATTCAAGGCGGTGCAGACCGGCGGACCGTTGGGCGGCTGTCTGCCGGAAGCCTACCTGGACACCCCGGTGGATTTTGACTCGCTGCGGGCGGCCGGCGCGGTGATGGGGTCGGGCGGCATGATTGTGGCCGATGAAACGACCTGCATGGTCGAGTTTACCAAGTATTTCTTGCAGTTTGCCTGCGATGAAAGCTGCGGCAAATGCCCGCCCTGCCGGATTGGCAGCGTCAGGATGCTGGAGATTCTGGAGCGGATTACCGCCGGCCAGGGCGAACCGGCCGATATTGAACGCATCCGCTATCTGGCGCAGGGCATGCAGCGCGGCTCGCTGTGCGCGTTGGGCCAGTTGACCCCGTCGCCGGTGCTGTCGGTGCTGCGCCATTTTGAAGAGGAATTTTGGGCGCACATCAGCGAAGGCCGCTGCCCGGCGGCCAGTTGCCAGAAGTTGGTGCGCGCGCCTGCGTCAGTGCTTGCCCGCCGGGGTGGATGTGCCGGCTTATCTGGCGTTGGTCGCTCAGGGACGCTATGCCGAGGCGCTGGCCGTCCATCGGGAGGCCAACCCCTTTGCCATGATCTGCGGCCGGGTCTGTCCGGCCTTTTGCGAGGGCGTCTGCCGGCGCGGCCAGGTGGACGACCCCATCGCCATCCGCCAGGTCAAACGCTTCATGGCCGACGAATATTACGCCGAAGCCTGGACGCCGCCCCGCTTAGCGCCGCCCAAAAACATCAAGGTGGCGATCATCGGGGCCGGGCCTTGCGGCTTAACGGCGGCGCTGCGTCTGGCCCAGCAAGGTTATCAGGTGACTGTTTTTGAGCGCATGCCGCACCCCGGCGGTATGATGACCTACGGCATTCCGGCGTACCGTTTGCCCCGCGACCCTCTCTTTGCCGAGATTGAGCACATCCGGCGGGCGGGCGTGGAAATCCACTGTAACATGGAGTTGGGGACCGATTTTACCATCAAGAGTCTCCAGGCCGACGGCTACCAGGCGATTGTGTTGGCTTTGGGGGCGCATCGCAGCCGGAGCATGGGTGTCCAGGGCGAGAAAAAAGAGGGAGTCTACCACGGCGTCCAAATGCTGCGCGATATTGCCCTGGGCCGAGTGCCGAATCTGGCCGGCAAACGGGTGGTGGTGGCCGGGGCCGGCAACACAGCGATGGACGCCGCCCGCTCCGCCCTGCGTTTGGGTGCGCAGGAGGTCCACGTAGTCTATCGCCGCACCGAGCACGAAATGCCGGCCCTCGAAGAAGAAGTCGTGGGAGCCAGGGAAGAAGGCGTCCACTTCCACTTTTTGGTCACGCCGGTCGCTATTTTGGGCGATGAGGCTGTGACCGGGGTGCGCTTGCAGCGCCAGGCTTTGGGCGATTATGACGCCAGCGGCCGCCGCCAGCCGGTGCCCATCCCCGGCTCGGAATTTGATATGCCCTGCGAGTTGTTGATTCCGGCCATCGGTCAGGTAACGTGGGTGGATGACGAAAGCCTGAGCCTGCATCGCAAAGCCACCTTCGCCGTGGGCAAAGCCTTTGAACTGAGCGACGTACCCGGCGTCTTTGCCGCCGGAGATGCCGTGACCGGCCCGGCGACGGTGGTCCAATCGGTGGCGCACGGCAACCAGGTGGCCCTCACGGTGGACCACTGGCTGAGCAGCGGCCAACTCGGCGGGGTTTATTATAAGCCCAAACGCCACGATATTCCGCAGCTTTTTGATTTAAACCTCTATGCCGACGCCCGGCGTCCCCACGCCCGCATCTTAACCCCGCAGCAACGTCTCGACCGCCAAAACTTCGCCGAGGTCGAAATGGGCTTCGAGGCGCGGGTTGTTCAGGAAGAGTGCAAACGCTGCCTGCGCTGTGATCTGGAGTGGCTGGAGCGGGTGGGCGAGCTGGTGCCTTGAGGAGACCTGCTATGACCGTTACTTTGACCATCAATGGCCGGCCCGTGGTGGCGGCTGAAGGAAACACGATATTGGAAGCGGCGCGGGCTGCCGGGATTCACATTCCAACCCTGTGCCACCACCCCGATTTGACCAACGTGGGCGCGTGCCGCATGTGTGTCGTCTCGGTGGAGAAGGCGCGGGGACTGCAAACGGCCTGTACCACCCCCGTTTTTGAGGGTATGGTGGTTGACAGCGAGAGCGCTGAGGCCCGCGAAACCCGCCAATTTGTGCTGGAGATGCTGCTGACCGACCACCCCAACGAGTGCATGCGCTGTGAGGTCAACGGAGCCTGCGAGCTGCAGGATTTGGTGTATGAGTATAACGTCACCTGGCCGGAACAGCAGGGGGCACACCACACCTATCCCATTGACCCCGACCCCAACCCCTTCATCTTTATTGACCGCAATAAATGTATTTTGTGCAGCCGCTGCGTGCGGGCCTGCGGCGAAATTCAAAACCGGGATGTCTGGAGCTTGGCCCACCGGGGTTTCAAAAGTAAGCTCGTGGCCGGGGCCGACCAATTGCTGCTCGACGCCCGCTGCGAAAGCTGCGGCCAATGCGTGGCCTACTGCCCGGTCGGGGCGCTGTACGATAAAATGAGCGTCGGGCGGGGACGCGCCAACCAGGTCTCGAAGGTGCGCACCACCTGTTCCTACTGCGGGGTGGGCTGCAACTTTGATCTGAACGTGCGCAATAATCGGGTAGTGCGCGTCACCAGCGCTCCCGATGCTCCGGTCAACGGCATGGCCCTGTGCGTCAAAGGACGCTACGGCTACGACTATATCCACCACTCCGACCGCCTCACCCGCCCCCTCATTCGCGCCAAGTGGCTGTCAAACGTGCCCGAACACCTCGAAAGTGGCGCATGGCGCGTCGCCACAGTCGCCGAAAAACGCACCGATTCCGAAAATCGTAAATCGTAAATCTGAAATCGTAAATCCCCGACGCTTTTATCGAAACCGATTGGGACACCGCCCTCGACGTGGTGGCCGGAAAATTCGCGGCGGTCAAACGGGAGCACGGCGGTGAGGCCCTGGCTGTGCTGGCCTCGGCCAAGTGTACCAACGAGGAAAATTATCTCTTTAGCAAATTCACCCGGCAGGTGTTGGGGACGAACAGCATTGACCACTGCGCCCGCCTCTGACACAGCGCCACTGTCGCCGGTCTGGCGACCAGTTTTGGCAGCGGGGCAATGACCAATTCTATCCGCGACATTGCTGCCGAGAGCGGGTGTATCTTTATCATTGGCAGCAACACCAGCGAGCAGCATCCGGTGATTGGCACCAAAATCCGGCGGGCCAAACGGCAGCGCGGGGCCAAATTGATTGTGGCCGACCCGCGCCGCATCACTATCGCCGAATATGCCGATCTGCACCTGCGCCACAAACCGGGTACCGATCTGGCCCTTCTCAACGGCCTGATGCACGTCATCCTGCGGGAAGGTTGGCAGGATGACGCCTTTATCGCCGCCCGCACCGAGGGCTTTGACGAGTTCAAGGCGGTCATCGAAAAGTACACGCCCGAAATGACCAGCGCCATTACCGGCGTTCCGGCTGAAGCTATCGAGCAGGCGGCCCGCATGATGGCCGAAAACAGGCCGGGGTCGCTGCTGTATGCGATGGGCATTACCCAGCACATCGTCGGGGTGCCGAATGTGATGGCCTGTGCCAACCTGCAAATGCTGCTGGGGAATATCGGCGTGCCGGGAGGTGGGGTCAACCCGCTGCGCGGCCAGAACAACGTGCAGGGAGCCTGTGACATGGGCGGTTTGCCCAATGTCTACTCCGGCTACCAGCGCGTCACCGATGCCCTGGCCCAGCAAAAATTTGAGCAAGCCTGGGGGGTAGAACTCTCCAATGAGAACGGGCTAACCGTGACCGAAATGCTGAAGGCCGCCGAAGAGGGCAGAGTCAAGTGCCTGTATATCATCGGCGAGAACCCGATGACCAGCGACCCGGACCTGAACCATGTGCGCTACTCGCTCCAGCAGACGGAATTTATTGTGGCCCAGGAAATCTTCTTTACCGAAACCGGCCACTTTACCGATGTGATTCTGCCGGCGGCCAGCTTTGCCGAAAAAGAGGGGACCTTCACCAATACCGAGCGCCGTATCCAGCGAGTCCGCCAGGCCGTGCCGCCCCCCGGCGAGGCCAAACCCGATTCCTGGATCATCGCGGAATTGGCCCGGAGAATGTTGGCTTTAGGTGCATTCGACCCGCACCCGGATGCGCCGCATGCCGGCTGGCACTACCCCTCGCCCGCCGATATTATGGATGAGATCAACCAACTGACCCCCAGTTATACCGGAGTCACCTATCCCCGGCTGAACGCGGGCGCTCACCTGCAATGGCCCGTGCCCAGCCCGGACCATCCGGGGACGCCCATTTTGCATGTGGGTCGCTTTACCCGCGGTCTGGGCCTCTTTGTCGGGCGGGATCATGTGCCGCCGGCGGAACTGCCGGATGAGGAATATCCGCTGATGCTGACCACCGGCCGGGTGATTTACCACTGGCACGGCGGCGAGATGACTCGCCGGGCCAGCGGTCTGGAGGCTGTTTATCCAGAGGCGTTGATCGAAATCAATCCCAAAGATGCCCGTCAAGCCAATATTGGGGATGGGCAGTTGATGCGCGTGGCCTCGCGCCGGGGCGAAATCACCGCCAAAGCGCAGGTGACGGATCGGGTTGAGCCGGGGCTGATTTTTGCCACCTTCCACTTTCCTGAATCGGCTGCCAATTTTCTCACCAACCCGGCCCTCGATCCCCAGGCTAAAATTCCAGAGTACAAAGTTTGCGCGGTTCGCATCCAGGCGGTATCCTTTTAAGAGGTGATGATTTTTGGCGGGTGATGCGTGATGCGTGATGCGTAAAATATCACGCCTCGCGTCTAATCATCAGTTGGTCGAGGCCAAAATCAAAGTCTGACTTGCAAAACAGGGGGAATACCGCTGTGACTGAAGTTGTTAACTTGACTATTGACGGTCAAGCCGTCAGCGTGCCCAAAGGGACGAGTATTTTGCAGGCGGCGGCCTCGGTGGGGATTAATATTCCGACCATCTGCTACCACCCGACCCTGACCCCACCGGCAGTGTGTCGCCTCTGCACCGTCGAGGTGGAGAAGCAGCGGGTGCTACAGCCGGCCTGCGTGGTCCAGGCCGCCGAGGGGATGGTGGTCCATACGGACAGCGAGCGGGTACAGACGGGGCGCAAGGTGATTTTGGAATTGCTAGCCTCGA
>JAAUSP010000442.1 GCA_012032575.1 Anaerolineales bacterium
CACCCGCCGCTACCACCAAACCGGCTGCGCCTGCGCCCGCCGCTGCTGCCGGGTCGGGCGGGCGACGGGGGTGGCAGCGACCGCGTCCGAATTCGTCTGGGCGACATGCCGCTGGTGGTCAGCGGGGGCGAGTTTCAAGCTATCCTGGCCCTGGTCAAAAGCATTCCGGGCCGGCGTTTTAACGGTGAGGCGCGGGTCTGGGAACTGCCCGATACGGTGGGTTTAGAGTCACTGGGCCAGCGTGTCGCAGCAGCGGGCTTTGTTTTGGAACAAGAATAGGTTGAAGGTTAAACGTTCAAACGGTTGAACGTTTAACCTTCAACATTTAACGCGCCGGGATGGCTAAGGCCTGGGCCTGGCCTTCGGCGTGGTAGCTGCTGCGTACCAGCGGCCCGCTCTCCACCCAGCGAAAGCCCAACGCCATGCCCACGTCGTGGAATTCCTGGAATTCGCTGGGGTGAACATAGCGATAAATTGGTAAATGCAGGGGTGAAGGGCGCAAATATTGGCCAATGGTCAAAATATCAACCCCATGCTCCCGCAAATCGCGCAAAACCGCCAGTACTTCCTCTTTGGTTTCACCCAAGCCCACCATAATCCCCGTTTTTGTGGTTGTGCCCGGGTCCAGCACTTTGGCGTTCGAGAGCACCTTGAGCGTTTGTTGATAGTTAGCCTGCGGGCGCACCGTCCGGTAAAGCCGGGGCACGGTTTCGGTGTTGTGATTCAATATTTCGGGGCGGGCGTCCATCACCTCTTGCAGCGCTGCCAGGTTGCCCTTAAAATCAGGAATCAGCACTTCAATGGTGCAGTGGGGCAGCCGCTGGCGAATCCCGCGGATGGTGTTGGCAAAAATATGCGCGCCGCCGTTGGGCAGTTCATCGCGGTTGACCGAAGTGAGTACACAATGGCTCAAATTCATGGCCAGCACACTTTCGGCAACCCGGCGCGGCTCATCCTCGTCGAGCGCCTGGGGGCGGCCTGTTTTAATATGGCAAAAGCCGCAGGAGCGAGTGCAGGTATCACCCATCAATAAAAATGTAGCCGTGCCCCGGTTCCAGCACTCGCCAATATTAGGGCACATGGCTTCTTCGCACACCGTGTGCAGCCCCTGTTCGCGCATCAAATTTTTGAGGTGGCTGTAATTATTGCCGGCCGGCAGCCGGACTTTAAGCCACTCCGGTTTGCGTTGGGGCAGTTCCTTTTGCAAGCCGATGCTGTTGGGATCAATTAAATTTCTAATCATTATCCTATCATCGTTGGCCCGCCGCAGCCCCGGCGGGTTACGTTATGCCGGTACTGCGGCTGAATTAAAAAATAAATTTGCTGGAATGGTCTCGACAAGCACCGGTTCCATTTCAAAAACTTCACAAAAGGATTGTATCACAGGCTCCAGGACAGAACCAATTTCAATCGGCTTCTTCAACGCTTCCGTAAGCGAAGTCACCCGGCAGCCGTTCAGCCCACGCGGCACAATCAAATCGAAAAAGCTGAGATCGGGGTTGATATTGATAAAAAAGCCGTGACTGGTAACGTTATTCTGGTCAAGCTTGATCCCGATGGCGGCAATCTGGGCAATATTGCTGTCGGGGGGCAGCCATTCGGAACTGTGGGGGATGGTGTTGTCAATGTAGACCCACACGCCCGGCTGACCGCGCTGGCGAAATGCCCGCACTCCCAAAGTAGCCAGCGCCCGAATAATAACGCTCTCCAGCATTTTGAGGTAGCGGTGATAATCCAGTCCTTGCTCTTTGAGATTGAGGATGGGATAGCAAACCAACTGGCCCGGCCCATGATAAGCGACCGGTCCTCCCCGACTCACCCGATGATAAGCCACCTTGAGCCGGGCGAGTTCTTCCTGATTCACCAGCAAATGCTCCCGATGACCTTCATTTCCTATGGTGTAGGTATGGGGATGTTCCATTAACAAAAGGGTGTTGGGGATTTGTTGAGCGGCTTTTTGAGCGGCTAAATCTTTCTGCAAGCTTAGCGCTGCTTCATATTCTACCTGACCAAACCACTGCGGATGACAAATATTGAGCATGTGGGCCTCCTTTTTTAGAGCAATAATTCTGGCTGCAACTTCAGGGTTTGATTAATGCAGCATAAAACAGAGAACCGAGGCGTTTGTTCCGGCCAGACGCTGGATGTGTAAAATCTGGCGCACGGAGCAGACCATGGAGCACCCCAACTCGCTAAAAATATCCCCCCTTGGATGTCCGTAGTCGAGCTATAGATTTTTGGAAACTTCGGCGTAAAAATAGGATGGCTGTGCTAACTACTCAAATGATCCACTCAGAACTACGCCAGGATTCATTTGAACCGAAAAGTGGTCTCATACAATTTCCAATTCGACCAGCGCTTCTTCCAACTGCCAGATTACCTCGTCAACAAAAGGCAGAGGTCTTTCCAGCTTGTCGAGGGCCGTATCCAGAGCCGCCATCAGGGCCGGCTGGCTCTGTTGAGCCGCTCTAACCCGGGCCAGGCGCAGCCGGCGAATCGCTTCGTTGATGCGGGGCGTTTGATAGAGCTGATCCAACGCGCTGGTGACAAGCCGGCCCAATTCCTCAGGCAGCGGCTCAGCCGGAGCCGGTTGAGGCCCCGAATGCATCCGCCTGGCTACGGGTGTACTTTCCGTCCAACCCAAGCCATAACTGGCCTGCATCGTTTCGAAACTGCCGTTAAAATAGATGTAAAGGTGCTGGTTCCACAATACGGCATTGGCCGCATCGTAAACTTCATCGGGGTTCAGGCTGTGGGCGATCAATTTACCATGCAGCGGCTCGAACTCTTCATCTTCCGCTGGTGAAATGATAAAGGCCAGCCACTCGTTGGGGAAGATACGGGCGATATCTTCGATCAACGGCAGGCGCTCCACTTCGGTCATGGTGTTGTAAGGACAGCCGCAGTTGCAATCGCCGCCGCATTGGCCCGGCGTTTTGCAGCCGGTGCGTTTGGTAAAAGGCTCAGTGTACCAGTTTTCCGGTTCCTGGGTTCGGCCCGGCAGAACCGGCGCGAGGTCTAGCAGTTCAATTTTTGCCAACAATTATTTTTCCTGACAGCTTTAAAGAATTTGGTAGCTCTATTATAAGTTGCACCGATAATTAATCAAGATGGCTGCCAGAAAACCTGACTGCCAGCACGTCCCTCGATTGATGGTGGATTCAGTTGTTTTTTGGAAAACGGCGGTGATGGTACAATAATAAATAACCCGACGCTGCTGACAAGTAGACCCGAATGGGTTGTAAGGCTCACTATTCGGCTCTGTTACGTAACATTCTACCACAAATTGATTGATTTGTAAACTACGGCTGCTCTACGACCTTTGAATAAGTTCGACAGATAAACTGATTTGTCCGGCAGTTGACCACCCCAGGCAACCTCTGACGTTTGAAAGGATAATTCGGCATGACCTATCTGGCGGAGCGTGTCCGCAATTTTGGCACGACGATTTTTTTTGAAATGACCAGCCTGGCCAACCAGCACGGCGCGGTCAACCTGGGCCAGGGCTTTCCCGATTTTCCCGGCCCCGAATTTTTGAAGGAGGCCGCCATCGCGGCCATCCGGGCCGACATCAATCAGTACGCCCCCGGCAGCGGCCGGCCCGCCCTGCGCGAGGCCATCGCCGCCAAAATGGCCCGCCATTACAATCTGGCGGTCAACCCGGCCACCGACATCGTCGTGACCAGCGGCGCAACCGAGGCCATTTTTGCTACTATCATGGGCCTGGTCAACCCCGGCGACGAGGTCATCCTGTTTGAACCCTATTACGACTCCTATCTGCCCTCGGTCCAGATGGCTGGCGGTGTGCCCCGTTTTTACACCCTCCGTCCGCCCGACTGGCGCATTGATCCCGCCGAATTGGCCGCGCTCTTCTCGCCCAAAACCAAACTGATCCTGGTCAACACCCCCCACAACCCCACCGGCAAAGTCTACAGCGAGGCCGAATTGAGCCTGATCGCCGGGTTGTGCCGGCAGCACGATGTCATCGCCGTAGTGGATGAGGTATACGAGCATATCATCTTCGACGGCCTCAGACACGTCTCGTTGGCCGGGCTGCCCGGTATGGCCGAGCGGACCATCACCATTTCCAGCAGCGGCAAAACCTTCAGTATGACCGGCTGGAAAGTCGGCTGGGCCGTGGCTCCGGCGGAGCTGAGTCAGGCCGTTTTTCGGGTCCACCAGTTTGTCACCTACTCTGTGGCCGCGCCGCTGCAAGAGGGTGTCGTCGCCGCCCTGCAAAGCAGCGACGATTACTACGCCGAACTGGCCGCCATGTACCAGGCCAACCGCGATTTCCTGGCCGGGGCGCTGGCCGAAGCCGGCCTGGAGCCGATCATTCCCCAGGGGACTTATTTTATCATGGTAGACATCAGCCACCTCGGTTTTCCCGACGATGTAGCCTTCTGCCGCACTCTGACCACCGACATCGGCGTGGCCGCCATCCCTCCCAGCGCCTTCTATTTCAACCCCGCCGACGGAGCCGGCCTGGCCCGCTTCGCCTTCTGCAAAAGCCGGGCCACGTTGGCAGAAGCGGCGCGGCGGCTGTTGAAATTGAAAAGAAAACTTTAGCCGACCTGACCCGCCCCTGTCGTCCCAGATAGCTTAAAACCCTCTCTTTTGCTATAATCCCTCTGTCGGGGGGGGCGGGTATCAAGTGTCAGGTGTCAGGTGTCACGCACCACGCACCACGCACCACGTCTCACAAATCCAAATTACCTTCAAAGGAGAAACTTATGGGCACTGTCAATGCTTCGGCTCGCTGGACAGGCGAGCAGATGAACTTTATCGGGACCAGCTACAAGGGCCACCAAATTCCAATGGGCGGGGAGAATGTCTCGCCGTCGCAGTTGCTGCTGCTGGGGCTGGCCGGCTGCACCGGCATGGATGTGATCAGTATTTTGCAGAAAAAACGGCTGAACCTCCACTCGGTAGAAGTCTTTATTGCCGCTCACCAGCCCAACGACTACCCCAAACCGTATCAGACCATCGAAATCAAATATGTCATCAAAGGCGACAACATTGACCCTGCCGCCGTGCAGCGGGCCATTGATCTGTCGCAGGACAAATATTGCATCGTCAGCCAGACGTTGCAGCACGAAGTTAAAATTCAGACTTCGTTTGAGATCGAGGCGTAACAGGCCGGCCGATGAGCTGTCATTGCGAGGCCGTAAGGCCGAAGCAATCTCTGCTCCGAGGTGGGAGACTGCTTCGACCTACGGTCTCGCAGTGACATGAACCAAACTATTTTCTTAGGAGACTCTTTTGAACATCACCATCCAACAAGGCGGCATCCAGGCGGTGGCCGCCGATGCGATTATTGTCAATCTGTTTCAAGGTGTGACCGCGCCCAGCGGGGCGACCGGCGCAGTGGATCAGGCCCTCGGCGGGGCCATTAGCGAGTTGATTGCGGCGGGCGATGTGCGCGGCAAGGCCGGCGAGACGGTGGTGCTCTATCCGCGCGGGGCTGTTCCGGCCCGGCGGGTGATTGTGGTCGGCCTGGGCAAGCCCGACAAGTTTGACCTGGAAGCGGTGCGCGAGGCTGCCGGAGCCGCCATCAAACAGGCCCAAAAGGTCGGCGCGGCTACGGTGGCGACAGTGGTTCACGGCGGCGGCGCGGGCGGGCTGGATTTGACCGAGGCCGCCCAGGCCGTGGTCGAGGGGAGTTTGCGGCTCTCTACCGTTACGACGCGCCCTGCGCCAAGAAAGACGACGACGAAACGGCCGGTGGACTCGCTGATTCTGGTCGAGTTTGACCCGGCCAAAATCGGCGCGGTGGAAGCCGGGGCCAAAGCGGGCCAAATCATCGCCAAGAGCGTCGCTCTGGCCCGGACGCTGGTCAACCAGCCCAGCAATGTTGCCACCCCGACGGCGCTGGCTCAAGCGGCTGAGGCCGTGTGCGCCGAGACCGGCCTGATCTGCCGGGTGCTGGACGAGCCGGACCTGCGAGCCGAAGGTATGGGCGCACTGCTGGCCGTTACTCAGGGGTCGGACCAGCCGGCCAAATTTGTAGTTATGGAACACTGCCCCGAAAGCTGTCTGACCCAGCCGCCGGTAGTGCTGGTGGGCAAAGGCGTGGCCTTTGATACCGGCGGCTACTCGATCAAACCGGCGGACAGCATGCTGGGCATGAAAGCAGATATGGCCGGGGCTGCCGCCGTGATCGGGGCGATGCGGGCGGTCGCTTTGCTGCAACTGCCCCTGCGGGTGATCGGCCTGACCCCGCTGGTCGAAAATATGATCAGCGCTACGGCCTACAAGCCCGCCGACGTGTTCACCGCCAAAAACGGTCTGACCATCGAGATTGCCAACACCGACGCCGAGGGCCGGCTCATCCTGGCCGACGCGCTGTGCTACGCCGGCGAACTCAAGCCGGCGGCGGTGATTGACATCGCCACGCTGACCGGGGCCAAAAGGGGTGGCCCTGGGGTCGCGACACCAACGCCCCTCTTCTGCGGATGACGACGCTTTTGTGTGAGGCGCTGCTGGCCGCCGGCCAAAACCGGCGAAACCGCTGTGGCGTATG
>JAAUSP010000443.1 GCA_012032575.1 Anaerolineales bacterium
AACAATGCCCCGGTGGATATGCAGCGACAGGTTCATCTCCCGGCAGTCCCAGTCACCCGCCCCCACGTTTCAGCCGGTGTTTTGACACCGGGATTGGGCGATTCATAAGCCTATCAAAACTGTGAAATCTGTGCGCTTTGCGTCTGTGGTTAGAAATATTTGAACTTTCAACCCTCTACAAATTCTCTTTTTGTAACCGCTCAGTCCTCATGTCATTTCGAGGCCGTAGGCCGACGCGAAGCGTCTCTATCGGGCTGCATCGGCCTCGGAGATTTCTCCCTTCGGTCGAAATGACATGGCTGAGTAGTTATCTCTTTTTAATGAGGTCTTACCAATGGATCAAACGATACTCACCTTCTTCAATCAAACCCTGGCGCATCCTGTTGTGGATGTCCTGATGCTGATTTTGACTTATGGCGGGCTGGCTTTGCTGCCCGCCGGGGGAATAGTTTTGCTTTTCGGGCAGCAGCGGAAGCTGGGGGTAGCGATTTTGACGGCGATCACCGTCAGCCTGGTGGTTACCTTTGTGTTTCAATACGTGGCCCTGCGACCCCGGCCCGAAGCCGTCCGGCTGCTGGTCCCTACTCCCAATTTCCCAGCCTACCCCAGCGGCCATGCGGCGATGGCCTTTGCCGTGGCGATGGTGCTGGGCCTGGCTTACCGGCGCAAACGCGGCTGGCTGCTGGCTCTGGGTGGGGCGGGCTTGATTGCGTTGAGCCGGGTTTACCTGGGCGTGCATTACCCGTCGGATGTGTTCGGCGGGGCGATTTTGGGGGCGGGGCCTGGGCGCGGCCAGTTACGGCCTGGTGCTGGCCTCGCCGCCGGGGCAGATGGCGTGGCGCTGGCTGTTGTGGCCGCAGGTGGCCCTGGTTTTAGTTATCACCCAGATGGCCTACCTCGACCTGATCCGGCTCCGCATCTTAACCTATGCGCCGATGGACAAAATTATGCATTTTGTGTTGTTTGGGCTGGTAGTTTTCTGGCTGAACCTCTGGCTGGAAGGGCGGACCATTCGGGTGGGGTCGTGGTCAATCCCGCTGGCCGTGCTGCTGCCGCTGCTGGCCGCCACCTCCGAAGAGATAGCCCAGGCCTGGTCGCCGGTACGCACCGCCAGTCTGCTCGATTGGTCGAGCGATCTGTTAGGTATGCTTTTTTTCTGGAGCCTGAGTCGGCGTTTCCTTAAAGCAAAGTTGTCAGGGCAGACGGCCGCAGGCCGACTTTAATATCCTCTGGGATGAACGACAGTTGGAGGGGAGAAAAGCCAGGTTAATCGAGACTGATTAATTCGTAGGTGTTAACGGTCTGGGTGCGGCCCCGGAGCTGCATTTCCTGATAGAAAGCCGCCTTGACCGAGTCCTTCACTATCTGGTAAACCGCCTCGCTCAGCAGCACCTTGCCGCCCGGCGCGTTCTCCTGGATGCGTTTGGCCACGTTGACCGTGTCGCCGATGGCAGTGTAATCCATCCGATCCGACATACCCACATTACCCACCACGGCCTCGCCCATGTGGATGCCGATGCCGAAGGACAGACCGCGCTCCTGGCCGATGTTGTGGTGGTAATCGCTGATAACCCGCTGCATGGTCGCGGCGGCGCGCACGGCCCGCAGCACGTGGTCGGCCTGCTCCAGCGGGGCATTAAAGATGCCCATCACCGCATCGCCGATAAACTTATCCAATGTACCCTCAAACATCAAAATCGAAGTGGCCGCCATCGAAAGGTATTCGTTGAGGGTGTCCACCAGCTCTTCGGGCGGCAGCTTTTCGCTGAAGCTGGTAAAGCCGCGAATATCGGCAAACAGGATGCTGACCTCCTGGCGGTGGCCGCCCAGTTGCAGGTCAATCGGGTTGGAGGGCAGCCGGTCCACCACCGCCGGCGACAGGTAGCGCCGGAACATATCATGGACGGCCCGCAGCCGCTTGGTTTCGGTCACGTCGTCTACCACAATGGTCACGCCCTGGGTTTGGTTCTGGGCGTCTTTCAGCGGAGCCAGATTGAGGCTCAGGTTCACCCGGCCTCGGCCCGGCAGTTCCGAGATGATCTCGTAATCGGAGTAGTGATTTTCGCGCCGGGCCACATTGGCAATCAGGTTGGGGAAAATGGTGTTGTTCAGCGCGGTCAAAACCTCGCTGTAGGGCAGGCCGACACACTGCTCCGACGGCACGGCCAGAATGGTTTCGGCGGCGCGGTTGTACAGGGTAATCTTGCCCAGGATGTCGGTGGTGATGACACCGTTGTCCATACTGTCAAACACGTTGGCCATCAGATTTTTCATGTGGGTCATTTCGGCCAGGTTGCGCTGCATGCCGTCAAAGAGGGTGGCGTTTTCCAGGGCCAGGGCGGTTTGATCGGCCAGGGTGTTGAGCAGGCGCATATCCTGGGTGCTGTAAGGCTGGCCCGACTTTTTTGAACCGAGGGCAAAAACCCCAATCAGTTGGGCGTCTTTCAAAATGGGGATGAACCACTCGTAGTTGAGCGCCCGCAGGGTTTGGCGGTCGTATTCCGGGGTGCTTTTGAACTGCTGCGAGATGTCAATGGTGTATTGGGCCAGCGGTCGCCGCTCGACGCTGAGGCGCTGGATGATAGGCGTGTCTTTTTTAAGGGTAATCGTTTTGGGCACGCCGTTGGTGCCCATGGCCGGCAGGGTGCGTAGGTTCAACTGTTCGTCTGTTTCGGAGTCGAGGATGAACAGGGCGCTGCGGTTCAGGCCCAAAACCTGATTGATCTGGTTCATAGCCAGGTGGGCCAGCTCGCCCAGATAAAGCCGGTTGCTGATCAGTTGGGTATATTTCTGGATGACCTCCTGGTAATCGTAATGCTGACCGAACAGCAGTCGGTTGGTGAGATATTGGCTGACCTGCCGGATAGGGCTGTAGATAATGGTCAGCAGCATAGCGGTCACCACGGCTACAGCCAGGGTTCGGTCCAGGTAGCCGGCCAGGGTTTGAGCCAGAAAATCGCCCAGTACCGTTCGCACCAGGTAGATGCCAAACAGGTAAACCACTACCGTGATCAGGGTAACGATAATCACCCCGATGACCCGCCGCGCCCCTGTACCCAAATCGGGCAGGTTTTCGACCATAACGGTATAGGTGGCGAGAGCGCCGCCCACCCCAATGACAATCAAACCGATGGTCCAGGAGGGGTCGCGCAAGGTCAGATACAGCCCGTAGCCGGCGATGAGTAATAAAGTGGAGATAATCAGATATTGAATCCGGTTTTTGTGGGCCGGGGTTTGGGCGTGAACCGCGTGGATAACGCCGCTGTACGCAGCCACGACCATATAAGCCAGCCACCAGCCTGCGCCCAGCCCAAAGGCAATATTGCCGGGGTGAACCCAGCCGTTGCTCCAGCCAAACAACTCCGGCGGCAGCGCCAGCCAGCCGGCCTGAAGCGTGGCCGTGAGAACCAGTCCGACGCCCCCCATCGTCCAGGCCCCCACCGACTGCCAGGCGTGGTGCAAAAAGGCGCGGGCAAAGGTCCAATAGACGACGCCCATAATAATCAACCCATAAGGGGCCAGATCAGTCCAGGTAAAATTAGGCAGCAGGGTGGTAAACTGGCTGATGACCAGCACCAGATCGAGCATCCAGACGACGGTTAAAAAAAGATAAGCCAGAAACAGCCGGTCGAGCGGAGTCTCTGGTCGGCGGCTGGACAACATAAACAGGCCCAGAGCCAGGTAAGCAATGGCAATGCCCACCGGGAAAATGGCCTGACTGGGTAATATCATGGGATCAGATAACACATTCTATCCTTCATTATAGGGTACAGAAAAGCTCTCGCCGTTAAAACAGGTGGCATGATGCAGCGTAACAAGGTCGCAAGGGTGCAGATGTTTTGCTGCATGCTACCCCGCTACCTTATTTAGGGTCACTTTGGCCCTAGCTTATCACAAAAGTTAGAATTCTCCAATTATTTTGGCGGTGCCAACTTTTTGGCACAGCCCTTAACACTGTAAAGTATACATCACTGATGTTTGAAAATAGTTTGAGGAATTTAGGAAGGGGGTACTACTTGGGGCAAAGCCGGGTAAAAGTTTTTGTTTCGGTCCCGGAGACAGGGCAGGTAGGGTTTGATACGTGATGCCCGGTTTACAGTTGCAGCCCCCCGAAACCGCCCACCCGCGCGGCCTGGTTTTCAGAAAACCGCCGGCGCTGCACGCCATCTGGTAGATTTAGTCTATTGCTGTAACCTTCCCTACGTTCAGCCTGGATTGCCAAATTCGGCAAGGAGCGGACAGGTAAACGTTTGAAACGCCCTTCGCCCGTTTTGGAGCTTGTCAGGGCGAAAAAAGGGGTGATACAATGAGGCTATTGGAGTTTCATCCTTGGCGTGTTTTTTTCAAGCCAAAAGAGGCTCTTCCGCACTTTAAGTGAAAAAGTGAGTACAATATGAACTTCGGACTAATTTTGCTGTTAAAGAAGGAGAAGTTCAGATGCTCACCGAAATTCTGCTACCCAAATCAGCACATCTTTGTCTGGAAGAAGTTGTTACTGAGCCAAATATGATTGTGCTCCACGTCAGTTCAGGTCAAACTGAAGCCCTTTGTCCAGGGTGTACGCACCGGTCCAAACGGGTTCATAGTCACTATACCCGTACGGTCGCTGATTTACCCTGGGCCGAGTGGCCGGTCTATCTTAAAGTGCTGGTCCAACGTTTTTTCTGTGATAACCCTGCTTGTCGTTACAAGACGTTTGCCGAAAGATTTGCCGAGGTAGTGGCTCGTTATGCTCGCCGAACCCTTCGGTTGGCTACTCGACAACAACAGACGGCCTACGCCCTGGGGGGTGAAGCCGGGGCCAAGTTGGTGCCGCACCTGACGATTACGACCAGTGGTGACACTTTGCTGCGGCTCATCCGCAAAATGCCAGCCGTGGCCGTCCAAAGTCCTCGTGTCCTGGGTGTAGATGATTGGGCTTGGGCTAAAGGTCACCGCTATGGGACCATTTTGGTCGACCTGGAATGCCATCGTCCGATTGATTTGTTGGCCGATCGCTCGGCTGACAGTCTGGCGGCCTGGTTACAAGCTCATCCAGGGGTGGAGATTGTCTGCCGAGACCGGGCCAGAGAATACATTGACGGGGTGACGCAGGGAGCGCCCCAAGCCCAACAGGTCGCTGATCGCTGGCACTTGTTACAAAATCTGCGGGAAGCCCTGGAACGACTGCTGGATCAGCATTCGGCTTGTCTGTATGCCGCGGCTAATGAACCTGCGACCCCGATCCTTGACCCTGAACCACCTCCCCGCCCTCAAGCTAATGACACTCCCCCACCTCCCTCGTCGCCTGTGCTCACTCAAGCTCAGCAAAAACGCCAAGCCACCACCCGCGACAGACGCCTGGCCCGCTACCAGGCAGTACTTGAATTGGAGCAACAGGGTCTATCCCGTCGCGCTATTGCCCGCCAGTTAGGGTTGGGCTCCCGCACCGTCCAGCGTTATCTTGATGCTGGCACATTTCCCGAAATGGCCCAACGCCGCAAAGGCCGCAGCATTTTGGATCGGTACCTGCCCTATCTCCAGCAACGTTGGCACGAAGGTGAGCATAACGCCAGTCAGCTCTTTCGCGAGATTAAGCCGCAGGGCTACTCCGGTGGCCCGGGTATGGTCAGCTTGTGGGCGGCTGGGCGGCGTGGGGAACGCAAACGATCCCGCGCCACTAAAACCGACCCCAAACCGCCCAAGCCTATCGTCCAGCGGCCCTGGTCAGCCGGTTATGCCGTCTGGCTGCTGCTTAAAGATCCCGAACTGTTACCAGCCGAGAAGAAAGCAGCCCTTGAGCGGATGTTACAAACCAGTCCAGAGGTTCAGCGGGCCTACAACTTTGCTCAGGCTTTTGGGCGGATTGTTCGGGGTCGTCTCTCCAGGGCGCTCGATCCCTGGCTGCAAGCAGTCACTCAGAGCGGCCTCGCTCCCTTAAAAACCTTTGCCGCTGGTTTAGAGCGGGATAAAACCGCTGTCGCGGCTGCGTTATCGCTGCCGTGGAGTCAGGGTCAGACCGAAGGCCAAGTCAACCGATTAAAGTTGATTAAGCGCCAGATGTATGGTCGAGCCAAGTTTGATCTGCTGCGTCTACGAGTTCTGGCTACCTAACTATTGCCTTTTTCACTTAAATTGCGGATGAACCGGTTTCCGGTGGCGGGTCGGCATAGATTAATGCGTTGTCCTGGTCGGTTTTAAAAGTTTGTTCCCGCCGGGCTTCGCTGCCCAAAACCAGCCAGCAGTACGGCACCGGGGACGGCTCCAGGCTTGCTTCGGTCCACGCCAAAACTCGGCTCACCAGCCGGTCATTAATATCGGCCATCAACCAGCCAATCTGGCTGGCCTTCACCCCCTGATGCAATAATAAAGGAATAGTCTGTTGGGCCTGATCCAGCACCTGGCCCAACCCGGCGGGGTCAGTCTGCCGCTCGATCTCGCGGGTAATGAAAAAAACGAGGCACTGTGCAAAACCATCAAATCGTTGCTGGTAATCAGACCGAGCGGCTGGTCTTCGCTGGTGATG
>JAAUSP010000444.1 GCA_012032575.1 Anaerolineales bacterium
TTGTTCAACAGCGTTCAGCCGCCGCTCGTGAAGCAACGGGCTTTTATGGCTAACACCCGTGAGAATCTAGCCATTATGGGCGCTATGCAATCGATTCAGAACAAGCAAAATCAAGCTTTGATGCAACAGCTTAACCAGGCCGCCAGATTGCCAGCGCAGGCAGCGCCGGGGGGATTCTTGTCGGTTGAAGATGGTATCTTTTCAGAATTGGAGCAATGAGCAATGACCCCTAAACCGATGAGTATTATCGAGATTGCGAAATTTTACACGCATCAGTTTAAGGCCGCTGAAGCCCTGGCCGACAACCCAGACGAAATTACCGACTTCCTCAGACTGGTTGAAGCAATTCGACGGGCCAAAGATGAGGGGAAGCGGGACGCGGTTGGTAAACTGATGAATTTACACCTTATGAGTAACCTTGCCCGCACCGACGCCATGTTGTCCTCCCTGGGCCTGTTAAAAGATAAAAATGAAGGGAATGACGATTATGAGTACACAGTTCATAGAATCTAAACCAAAGTTGGAGCAATTTACAGTCATCAAGCGGGCCATAATCTACGCCCGCGTAAGCACAGACGATCAAGCCGAAACCGGCACGAGTATAGATAGCCAAGTTGAAAAATCCGTGGCCTATGCTGCCGCTCACAATATGGTTATCGCTGGCATTTTCAAAGAGGATTACACCGGCACTACCTTAGACCGGCCTGAGCTAAACAAAGTCCGGGCCATGCTTCGATCCGGCCAGGCCGATGTATTGATAGCCTACAAGACAAACCGGCTTGACCGCTCTGAGTGGGGGGTTAATTTGCTGGCCCTGCTGCAAGAACTAAAGGGCTTGGGGGTTGAACTTCACTATAGCCAATCGGGGCGACAAATTAACCTGAGTAATCCGGTTGAAGCGCTCATGCAGTCTATCGAAGGTTGGCAGGCTGGAGAGGACCGTAACGAGATTGTGAGACGGCTAACCGATGGCAAGCAGCACCGGATGAAACAAGGCAGCGTGATGGTATTTAGCCGCCCGCCCTATGGCTACAAGGTAGTGAAAGAAGATAGGCTTTTTAAGCTGGAAATTGAACCCGATGAGGCCGAAGTGATTCGGATGATCTTTCAATGGTACACTGTGGGAATCAATGGCATACCTTTATCACTTGGCAGTATCCAGAAAAAATTAAACGAGATGGGAGTCCCTACTGCCAGTAAAACAGGTGAGCGCCTGGTGGCACTAAGGCAGGATTCAAATAAGTGGTATCGGTCTGTAATCAATTCGATGTTGCAAAATGAAACCTATGTCGGCACATGGCGCTATGGTAAGCGCAACAAATCAAGAGAGTTAATCGCCGTCTCAGTCCCAGCTATCATTGACCAAAAACGTTTGAGATTGCCCAAAAACGCGCCGCCCATAACCGGCAAAAAAGGGCCGAAATCCTACCCACGAATACCTGATGAGCAAACGTATTACATGCGGATTGTGCAAGCATAAGTGTGCTGGAAAGACCGGAAAAAATGCTTACTATGCTTGCCCTGGCCGGCGTGGTGACGAGGTTTCAAAATGCGCCGCCCCCTATTTCCCGGCTGACAAGATTGACGCTATTGTGTGGAAATGGGTTAGAGGCTTTTTTGAAGATGAGGAATTTTTGAGAGAGGCTATAGCCGATTATCAGAGACGCCAAGCCGATATGGTCAAGCCCTTGTTGGACGAAAGAGATAGTATTGACCGCTCCATAGCCGAAAAAGAACAGGACTTAGCCGATAATCAAAAAGCGCTGAAGCTGCTGGGCGAGAATCCACCTCAACGGACCCTGGCTAAAATCCTATCCGATCTTGAACTAATCGAAGCGCAACTTGACGGGCTGGAAAAGTTGCAACAAGAAATGGATAAACGAATCGAGATAGCCACCACGCAGGCCCGGAATATTCAGGCCGCTTTAGACTGGTTTAGACAGCTTAAAGCCGACCTGGGAGAAGCTTTAGACCTGGCAGACGTAACCTTTACCGACCGCCGCTTCCTGATAGAACGGCTAAATGTTGAGGCTATCTTGTATGTCGAGAATGGACAGAAGATGGTAGAAACCCGCTGTTACTTGGGGGAACAAACATTCTTATTGTCCGATAGCTCTTTAGCAATAGTTGGGGGCTTAATTTCATCCTGACCGGAATTATAAGGCCGAGAGGAAAAGATAAAAATGGCAGGTCGGGAAGCAGGAAGCCTGTTTAGTAGCCCTGCCACCAATCCTTGCGCGAACGGGGGTCCATAAAAGCGCCGCGATCTCTGATGGCCACGCCGATTTCGGTACTCAACGCTGTGCCGAGGGCTTGATTGTTGCGCAGCGCCGGCAGGTTAAGTGGCTCGACCCGCATGCCATCGGCTTTGACCCGACTCTGGTACAGCGCCAGCAGGTTGGGGTCAACGCAGATATTCTCAATGTGAACCGCGTAACCAAACGCCACCGTATCCTGACGAATGTAGCTCAGGGTAATCCGCTGTTCTTCGGCGTAGAGCACCAAAGCTCTATAGCCGCCGCCGTAAATATCGGCGCTGCGTTCCGGGATGTAAATGGGATCGCCGGGCGTAGTTTTCAAACTCATGAAGGTGACCGCTGGATTGGTAATAGGCAGGCCAGGACAGCCATGCGTACCACATGCCCAATCCCAATTATTGACCCGATAAACGGCGTTGATCCCCGGAAATTTATTCGGCTCAAACAGGCCGGCCAACTGCGGCGCGACCGGGTCGGTGTCACCGTTGTAATTCACCAGACGGAGCTCGCCGGCGGTAAGATTGTAGCCCCGCAGCGACAAATTCAGATCGCCGTGCAGATAATCGGGGTGGTTGGCAGGGTTGCCATCTACCGGGATCAGGCTGTAGACAGCGTCGGAGGTAACGGGGCAAACCGGCGGCGGGGATTTCAGCACCAGCGGCAGGTAACTATACCAGGTTGCCTGGATGGTAAAAGTAAACGCCGGGCTGGCATACGCGCTGGCGTTCCCGGCGGCGTCAATCGTTCGTACCGTCCAGGTAAAGATACCATTGGATAAATAAGTGATGGGGGTAAAAGATGACTCAGTTGTGGTAATAACCAGGGTTTCCACCGGTCCGGTGATGACCAGGGTGTAGCTGATAGGGCTTGGGCCTGCATCAGTCCAGTCAAAACCGGGTTTAAAATCGGCCACGGTAGCCCCCTGAACAGGGTTTAACAAGACAGGCGGGCTGACATCCAGGCTGGTGATGGGGGCTTCGGCCTGAACCGACACCATCAACGGTAAAGATAGAGCGATACCCAGAATGAGAACGAGGCAGAACAGGACTGCGAGACGTGGCAGGGTCTTCATCGTCCCTATTTTACCCCATTTGACCCAAACTTATAAGCCTTACTTAAGGACTAATCTTTTTCTGATATGATCTCAAAGGTTTCAACCTGATTGGGCCGGACAAAAATCTCCGCTGAAAGCGTGCGCGGGCCGGCATGTTTGGCAGTGAAAGTATCGGCCTTGACCCAGGCTTCGAAGTCGGCCTGGCTTTCCCAGAGAGTCAACACAATATAGGGATCACCCGGCTGGCCGGGCCGCAAAAGTTGAACCCGCCGAAAACCCGGCTGCTGATCCACCTGGCGGGGCCGATTTTTACCCGGGTTTCAAACTGCTCGGCAAATTCAGGCTTGACAAAAAAGCGGTTCATGACGACAAACAAATTCAGACTCCGTGGGGAAGGCTGAGGTTGAACTAAAGAGCCTCAGACCAACTATGTCTCCGTAGCAGATACCTCTGAGGAAGTCATGTCATTCCGACCGCAGGGAGGAATCTTCGTTACCACTGCCCAAGATGTTACCACGAACAAGAGGATTTCTCGCTGACGCTCGAAATGACAGCCTTAGCCTCAGCCTTAGCCTCAGCCTTCTTCATCCGCCGGCCAATTTCACCTTATACCCCAGCGCCTTGAGTTTTTCGGCTATTTTATCCCGATGATCGCCCTGGACTTCGATAATTTGTTGGCCCTCTTCCTGTTTGACCGTGCCGCCCGCGCCGCACAAGGCTTTGAGCGTTTTGGACAGTTCGGTCAGATCCGCTTCGGTCAGGGCAAACCCGGAGACGCTCGTGACCGTTTTGCCGCCGCGCCCTTTTTTATCGCGCATCACCTTCAGGTTTTGCTGCTGCGGCGGCAACGAACTCCGTCGCCCCATCGGTATATCGGGTTGTTTACGTTCATCCCCACTACGAGTCGAATAAACCAATTTACTATTTTTGGATGAATTCGCCATCTTCATTCACAATTCATACCGCAAGGGTATCCCTTTGGGACAATTGACAATTCACAATTCACAATTAGTACGCGCCCAAATCGCGCAGCCGGTCGTCGCTGATGCCAAAATGGTGGGCTATTTCGTGCTTGACGGTATGCTGCACCCGCTGGATCACCTCGGCGGGGGTGCGGCATACCTGCTCGATGCTCAGGCGATAGATGGTAATTTTATCGGGCAGGACCATACCGTAATGGCTCGACCGCTTGGTGAGAGGGATACCATGATACAGACCAAACAAAAGCTGGCCCGGTTTCAGCCCCACCGACTGCCGTTCCGCTTCGCTCGGCCAATCGGCCACCACCACCTCAATATTCTGCAACTGCTGCCGAAAGAATTCCGGCAAATCATCCAGCGCCTGCCCGACCAGTTGCTCAAACTCTGCCACGGTGAATTTTTGGTTTGTCATCAAGCCTCAATCCCAAGTCAAAATTTCTCTTTGAACCCTGGTTAATTGACTAATTTAACCTTATGGCTCAAATTAACCGCTGAGAGATTTAAAAAATCTCCGCACGCTTCACTGTCGGTCAATCTACGCTGCTATTGTATGTGAAAAAGGGGAAAACGGAAACCACCAATCCCCATTTTGTTGCCGGCAATTGAGGATTAGCCTTTTTCATGCTACACTGCCCGGCAGATTTTAACACCATGAACAGGAGTACGGGCTACATGAAATCACCCACCGCAGATTTTCAGCCTTATTTGCAGCCCACCTATTTTATAGACAGCGACTCGCCCGCCATCATCGAATTTGCTCACACCACTGCCGCCGGCGGCCAAACCGACATCGAAAAAGCGGTCAAGCTTTACTACGCCGTGCGCGATCAGATCCGCTACCGCATCTACGGCATCGTCTTTGAACCATACATCTTCAAGGCCAGCACCGCCCTCGCGGAAAAGATCAGTTTTTGTATGCCCAAAGCCGGGCTGCTGGCGGCGGCGGCGCGGGTGCTCGGTATTCCCAGCCGGCTTGGCTTTGCCGATGTGCGCAATCACCTCAGCACCCAACGCCTGCTCAACCTGATGCGGACTGATGTGTTTATCTGTCACGGCTACACCGAGCTGTTCCTGGCCGGACGCTGGGTTAAAGCCACGCCGACCTTCAACCTGTCGCTGTGCCAGAAATTCGGCGTGCTGCCGTTGGAGTTTGACGGGCAGCGCGACTCCCTCTTCCACCCCTTCGACGCCCAGGGCCAGCAGCACATGGAATACCTGCGCCATCACGGTCATTTTGCCGACCTGCCCTTCGAGCAGGTGATGGCCGCGCTGGTTGAAGGCTATCCGCACCTGTTGGGTCCCCACGGCTCCGGCTGGCCCGACGGCGATTTCGAGCGGGAGGCCGCAAGAAATGGGTAATTGCTCAATCCTGATGTCATCCATCGACAAGCCCTTCGACAAGCTCAGGAAGTTCTCAGGACAGGTTTCGAGACCGTAGGCCGACGTGAAGCGTCCCTACCGTGCTATACAGGTAGCAGAGATTTCTTCCTTCGGTCAAAATGACATGTCTGAGTGGTTACGATGATGGGACAAATAGAATGAATTTATCTTCAACCCTGCCTGACTTCTTCAACGACCTCCGCCCCCGCATCTCCGGCGACCTCCGCACCGACCGCTACAGCCGCATCCTCTACAGCACCGACGCCAGCAATTACCGGGTGATGCCCTACGGCGTGCTCATCCCCAAAACGGCGGAAGACATTCAGGCAGCGATGGAACTGGCCGCCCGCTACCAAATCCCGATCCTGCCGCGAGCGGCGGGCAGCAGTCTGGCCGGGCAGGCCGTCAACGAGGCGCTGGTGATTGACGTGAGCCGCCATCTCGACCGAGTGCTGGAAATCAACGCCCAGGAGCAGTGGGTGCGAGTCCAGCCAGGGGTGGTGCTGGACGAACTCAACAGCCAGCTTAAGCCGCTGGGCCTGCACTTTGGCCCCGACCCGGCCAGCAGCAATCGCGCGGCGCTGGGTGGGATTGTCGGCAACAATGCGTCCGGCAGCCACTCGATCCTGTACGGCATGACCGCCGATCACGTGCTGGAAATGGATGTCATTCTCAGCGACGGCAGCCCGGCTCATTTCGGGCCGCTGGACGCCGCCGCGCTGAGCCAACACCAGCAGCGGGCCGGCCTTGAAGGCGAGCTTTATCGCGGCATCGCCCACCTGACCCAAAACCCAGGCTGAGGTCATCCGGGCCGGAACGCCGCG
>JAAUSP010000445.1 GCA_012032575.1 Anaerolineales bacterium
ATTCACCATTGACAATTATTCTTCATGCTCTGGCTATTGGCGCTGTCATTGCGTTACTTTTTTGGGTGGGCTGGCGCTGGCTCGCTCAACCCGGCTGCGCCAGGAGAGCGGCCTGCCCACAGGCCGGCTGGTATACGCCGACAGCGCCGAGTGGCGCTCCGTCCCCCAGCCGCTTTTTTCCAAAACCTACCAGCTTGTTGGCAAGCCGGATTATCTGGTCGAAACCAAAGCCGGGGTGATCCCGGTTGAGGTTAAGTCCTCACCCGCGCCCAAAATTCCTCATTTGGGCCATCTTTTGCAACTGGCCGCCTATTGTTTGCTCATCGAAGAAACCAGCGGACTGACTCCCCCGCATGGCCTGCTTAAATACGCCGATGCCCTCTACGAGGTTGACTTTTCTCGGGAACTCCGCCGCGAACTGCTCGATACCATGAGCCAGATGCGCCAGGCTCGGCTGGCCAAAACGGTGGCCCGCAGTCACCAGCAGCCCGGAAAATGTGCGGCTTGTGGTTTTTATGATAGCTGTGAGGAAGTTTTGGGGAGGTAATACAGTCCCTTACGACTGGCCGACTGAGGAGGCAGCCTGGTTTAAGAGTTGAGCCAGAGTGCCGGCCGTCTGTTTGGTATAAAACCAGACCGAGCCAGGTTTTTGCTTGGCGTCGAAAACCAGCACCAAGAGCAGTTTTTTATTAATATCATGAGCATAAATATTGTAATTTTCACCCTCATGATAGCTCGATTTAAAGATAGCTTGATTGCCCAAAAGTACAGCCAGTTCGGCGGCCGCCAGAAAATTGGCTGCAACCAGGGCGCTGACACTGGCAACTTCAAAGCCGGCTGTCTGCCCGACCACCTGGATGGGCCGGCCATCGGCGGTAATCAGCAGCACACAGCGCACTCCAGCGCTGTTTTGGAGCGTCTGTAACTGCTCATAAACGGCTTGCGACAGGCGTGGTTTCTCCGGGGGCAGAGGTTTTTCTTCACTGCGGGTTTGGGCTACTGCCCGTTTGACAACTTCCTGGACTCGCTCCAGCGGAAAGGGTTTATCCAAATAGCCGTCGAGACCCAGGAATTTGCTGGTGTCGCGCAGGTTGCTGGTGCCGTAAGCGGTCATCAACACCACCTGGGTTTCGGGGGCAATCCGGCGCACCGCCATCGCCAGGTCTACCCCGGTCATCACCGGCATCATATAGTCGGTAATAACCACGGCAAACGCCTCCTTTTCAATCAAACTGATCGCCGTGACCGCATCCGTAACGGTAACAATCTCGTATTCCGGCCCCAACATCTTCAGGCTATGTTGCAGCATCAGGCTGATGTCTTTATCATTGTCAACAATCAGAACCCGTTTTTTGCTCATGCAGGGTCGCTGTCTTTCTGAGAGCCAAACATATCGGCAAAGTCATTAGCCACGTGAGGGTCTGCGGCATCCTGAGGGGGAGTTTTGGGGGAGATTGTGGCTAACAACTCAGCCAGTTCTGCCCCGGTTTGTTTGGTGTAAAACCAAACGGTGCCTGGTTTACCCTGCGTACCAAAAACTACGGCCAGCAAAAATTCTCCATTGATGTCATAGGCATAAATGTTATATTTATTCCCTTCGTGATAGCTAGATTTAAAGACTGACTCATTGTCGCCCAGCAGACTGGCCAGTTCTGTGACCGCCAGAAAATTAGCCGCCACAAAAGCCGCCAGGCGGGAAATTTTGGTTCGATTGGTTTCTCCCACCACCCGGACAGGGTGCCCACTGGCGCTGACCAATAAAACAAAATGAGCGCCGGTTTTACTCCGCAGCGCCTCCAGCCGTTCCTGAACGGCACGGTCCAGACTCAACGCCGGCGCGGCAGGATGAGTCGTATCCGCCGCCTGGCTGGTATGGGCAATAGCCCGCTGGACCACTTCCAGAATTTCGGGTACGGTAAAAGGCTTGCCGACGTAGCCGCCAAGCTGCAAAGTTTCAACCGTATTGCGCATGCCCCTGGTATCGTGGGCCGTCATCAGGACCACCTGGGTGTCGGGCGAAACTTTGCGCGCCGCCTGAGCCAGGTCTACCCCGGTCATGCCGGGCATCATGTAATCGGTGATGATCAAATCAAATTTCTGTTTCCGAATCAATTCCAGAGCGGTCGCCCCGTCATTGGCCGTAGTTACTTCATACTCCGGCCCCAATCTTTTGACGCTGTGCATAATAAGGAAAAGAATGTCCTTGGCATCATCTACAATCAGGACATGTTTTTTGCTCATAAGTGTGTTTCTACCCCCCGCCGAAGCCTTGTCTCCCGTATCTTCCTCTGATTATATCCGATATTTGTTAGAGTTTAAATGTCTGCCTGTCCAAATAAACAAACTTAACATTTGTTCACTTGACCGGCTCGCCGGGAGCGCTATAATAACAGCCTCAAAATTGAAACCGAGTTCTCTCAACCAGGAGAATTCTCTACAAATTTATGGAGGATCAATATGGCAGTCCGCAATGCTGAAGCGGTTTGGGAAGGCAATTTACAAGAGGGCCACGGCACCATGAAACTGGGCAGTGGCGCATTTGAGGGAGCGTACAGTTTCAAAACGCGGTTCGAAGAAGAACCGGGCACCAACCCGGAAGAGTTGATTGGCGCAGCCCATGCCGGCTGCTTCTCCATGTTCCTCAGCGCCGTGTTAAGCGGGGCGGGTCACACAGTCAAACGGGTCCACACCACGGCCAAAGTACATCTGGGCCGGGTAGATAACGCGCCGACCATCACCAAAATTGAACTCAATACCGAGGCCGAAGTGCCCGGACTGGACGAAGCCAGCTTTATGGAGCACGCTGAGGCCTCCAAAAAAGGCTGTCCGGTTTCCAAAGCGTTGGCCGGCCCGGAAATTGTATTGAACGCCAGGTTGATCGGCTAATTAACGAATACATCCAGTTTTAAAGGCGCTTTTCGGGGGGGAAAAGCGCCTTTTTTGTTTCCGGCGAGGTAACTGCTCAGCCATGTCATTTCGACCGTAGGGAGAAATCCCCGATACCTTACTCTTACGTGTTGCGCTCTGAGGATTTCTCGCTCCTTCGTCACTCGAAATGACATGAGCTAGTAATCCGGCGAGAAAGGTTCAAGCCAAACTCACGAAGCCGGCGAAGCATAAAGAGGCAAAACCTCTTCAAGTTTCCGGCCATCAATCATGGCTTTGACAATGGGGTCAATCACCGTTTGAATCAGCCGGCCTTCCTGTTCTTCGTTGAGATAAGGCAAGTTGACTCTTTTGTTGACAGCTTCGGCCAGCCGTTGGGAAAAGGCGCGGGCGTGGTCTTTGTCAATCCCTTTGGCGTTATCCCGCAAAAGGCCGGCGAACACTTCGGGCAGGATGTCGTCGAGAGCGGCGTCAATGATGGCTACCGCATGCTCGAAAATGGTCTGCTCCATTTCCTCGGACACCAGGGGGATATCAATAATGGAATTGATGAGCGTAGCAATCTTTTTTTGTTCTTCGACAATTAACACGGTACGGTCTCCTTTCAGGTTTGGTTGATTGAATGGGGGTCTGGCGCTGTGGTCAGACCGCTTGGATCCGTCTTAACATTTCAGCTAATTATACCACATAACTGCCTGGTTTGATAATTGCCGTGCCCCTGTGCAAATGGTACAATCGGCTCGAAGTTAGATTTCGTCCTGGAGCCATTGGCGGATTTAAATTTTTGACCATTAATGCTCTGCCTGAAAACCTCAAAATTAATTCCCGGCTTCGTTCTCACCTGCTGTTGCTGCTGGTCTACTTTTTGTTGGCGGCAGCTTTAACCTGGCCCACCCTCTCCCATTTGACCACCCACCTGCCCGGCGACGGCGGCGATGATCCGGCTATTGCCTGGAACTTTTGGTGGCTCAAACATGCTTTGCTCACCCTGGCCCAAAACCCCTTTCAAAGCGACTTTCTTTTTTACCCCCTCGGCATCAACCTGGCTTTTTACACCCTGACCGTTCTCAACGCCGTCATCGCCCTCCCGCTGACCCTTAACCTGGGCGTAATTGCCGCCAGCAATTTGCATACCCTCTTTACCTTTGTCAGCGGCGGCTACGGCGCGTTTTTGCTGACCCGGTATGTATTAACGACTGCCGACCCATTAAAGGGCAGGGGGGCTTCTCCCCTGCTCCCCCGCCCCCCTGCCCCTCTGCTCTTCTTTAGCACGGCCCTGGCCAGCGGATTCTACGCCTTTGCCAGCAGCAAGTTGTTCTACGTAGCTTTGGGCCAATTTAACATTGCCAGCAGCCATTGGATTCCCTGGGCAGTGTTGTATATCCTGCGGATGCAGCGCCACCCGCGCCAACTTAAAAACGCCGTCATAGCCGGCCTTTTTTTTACCCTCCAGGCCTGGTCCGAACTCACCTATGCCTCATTCCTGGCCGTATTTATCGCCCTCTACTGGATTTACGATTTCGCTGTGCGTGCCTTCGGCGGATTTACGATTTACGATTTACGATTTAAAGACATATCAAGTAATAAAAGCTCCCTGCCTGCTATCTACTATCAACTATCCACTGTCCTCATCTTACTCCTCCTCATCCTCCTCGGCCTCAGTCCGATTCTGGCCCAAATGCTGCCCGACATGCAGGCTGAAGGCGATTTTCTGGTGGAAGGCAGCGGCTTTGCCGACGCTTTTAGCGCCGATGCGCTGGGTTTTGTCATCCCCACCCTGCACCATCCCTGGCTGGGCCAGCTTATTCACCAGACCAACATTCAAGCCTTCGACAAGGGGCAGCATATTTTTGTCGGTTTTGTCCTGCTCGGCTTGCTGCTGATAGCCCTGCCGACCGGCTACCGCCGCCCCGAATTGCGTTTCTGGCTGATCGCCAGTGCTGTTTTTGGCCTGCTCTGCCTCGGCCCGATTATCACGGTTGATGGCTACGCGACCGGCCTGCCCGGCCCGTTCAGTCTGCTCCAGCAGCTTCCCTTCTTCAAAGGCAATCGCTATCCCAGCCGGTACAGCGTCATGCTCCTCCTGAGTTTGAGTGTTGTGGCCGCGTTTGCGCTGGTTCAACTCAGCCAGTGGGCTAATCATCAGTGGTCAATAATCAACAATCAACGATCAACAACCCCTAATCCATCTACCATCCACTATCCTCTATTCGCTGTCATTCTCTTCCTCTTCCTCTTCGAACATCTCTCCACCCCCCTGCCCCAATCCGATATGCGGGTTCCGCCGGCCTATCAAACCATCGCCGCCGCGCCGGGCGACTTCACCGTGCTGGATATTCCTTTTGCCTGGCGCAACGGCTTTCGCATCACCGGGGCGCTGACCACCCAGTTTATGTTCGGCCAGTTCTACCAGACCACCCACCAAAAACGGCTGCTGCAAGGCAACACCAGCCGCAATCCTGCCTTTAAATTTCAATATTTCACCGACGCGCCGGTCATTGACTCCCTGCTGGCCCTGGAAACGGGCCACCCTTTACCCCCGGAACAGCAGGGGACTGACCGGGCCATCGCTGCCGAAGTTCTGGCCTTTTTCAACATCAAATATATCGTCGTCCGGCCTTACCAATACGATACCTTCGACGGGCAGCAAAATATCACTGTGACCGAACAGGCGGTCATTCCCTACATAGAGAGTGTGCTGCCGGTCGAAAAGATACACGACGAGGCGGCAATCAAAATCTATCGCGTGACCTCTGTTGAGGAGTCCGAACGAAAAGCCAACCTCCAAATCGACTCTGCGTCGCCCCTGGCCCCATTGTATTTCGGTGAGGGGTGGGGACTGTTGACTCCCGGCCAATCCATCACCGCCCAACGTCAAGCAGTCCGGCTGCTGCTGCCCCTCACCGGCGACGCCCAGCGCATCACCCTGCGACTGCGTTTGCCCGAAGGAATCGGGACTTTGGTTCAGTCGCTTTCCCTGGAACTGAACGGCTGGCAGTCGCCGACCCAGGCTGTGAGCGCAGACTGGCAGGAGCTAATATTTGAACTGCCTGCGGGTGTCGCCCGGCCCGGCTTGAATGACGTGTGGCTGCATTTTGCCGGGACGACTCCCATCCAGACGCCCCAGATAACCGTTTTAAGCGCCGGGGAGGAAGTGGGCGACTTCGGCCACATCTTTGTCAACGGGCGCGACGTTTCGCCCAACCAGCGCGGCTATAATGTCGCCATAATTCAGCCGGATGGTACGCTCCATACAGCTAACTTCGACACCCATCTCGACCCCGCAGCTTCCGCCGCCCTGACCCGCCTCCTCGCCTCTTCGCCTCCCGAAGCCTTCCTCGCCCTCGCCGCCGCCGACGAAGCCAGCGCCCACCTGAGCGAAGAAGCGGTCCATGCCCTGCAAACCCTCGGTGCAGCCGCCGATTTACGCGGCTGCTTTCGGTGCAGTCACGCTTTTATCCGCACCCCGTCCGGCCAAACCTTTGAGGCGTTCGATGCGCTGCATCCGGTTGGTGTGACCACGGGGCTGGGACTGACCGAGCCACAAGTCGCGGCGGAGGTGGAGTGGATT
>JAAUSP010000446.1 GCA_012032575.1 Anaerolineales bacterium
CGTCGAAGTCGGCCTGGATCGGGCCGATTTTCTGGCCGCCGTTACCAGCGGCGCTTATGCCCCCCGGTAGACGCCGACATCCGGCAGGCCCAGGCTTATGGCTTGCAAGGCGTCCCCGCCACCATCATCGCCCAAAAATATCTCATCTCCGGGGCACAGCCGCTTGAAGCCTTGCAGGACATCGTGCAGCAAATCAAGCAGCGCGGCGAATGAATTAATGAATGGCGAATAAGCGAATGGCGAATCCACGTATAAAAAAGTACCTACCCTCCATCTTCCATCCTCTATCCTCCATCCTCCATCCTTCCTTCTTCATCCTTTTCCTGTTCCTCCTGCTCACTCCAGCCCAGTTGAGCGCCCAGGAAAGCAGCGGAGTCAATCACGCCGGCAACCCGGCCTACGAACCACTGGCCGAACTGCCCGCCGAGCCGCCTTTTATTCTGCCCTTTGCCGCGCCGCCCGGCCCGGATACCTGGTTGTTGGGCCAACCCTATGGCAGCACTGTCGGCGCGTACATTCAGCGGACTATTTTTTATCAGGCCGGACAGGGGCTGCACTTTGGCCTGGATTTCAGCGCACCCTGCGGCACCGAGATTATCGCCATTGGCACCGGGGTGGTGGCCGAAATTGATAAGCATGGCTCGCCGCCCCACAGTTTAATGATTGATCACCCCAACGGCTACAGCTCGTTTTACGGCCATTTGCTCGAAACCCCCAGCCTGCTCCCCGGCACGGCGGTGGAGCAAGGCCAGGTCATCGCCCTGTCCGGCGACTCCTTCGAGACCTGCCGCTCGGCTCCGCACCTGCACCTGGAAATTCGCAACAACTACCATAACAAAGCCTATAACCCCGTCCCGTTGATCCAGGCCGATTGGGACAGCCTGGCCCTCATTGGCGGTTTCAGTCGCGGTTTCGAGCGCGATTTGAGCAATCCGCGCCAGTGGCAAACCATCTACGACCAGCCCACCGTGCTGTTTGGAGGCGCACTGCTCAATGAATTTGCCAACCCCTGGCCGCCGGAGCCGGGAGGACGGTGATGGTTTTCCCGGTGCCCTGTATTAAAAAGAGCAGGGGTGCTAGGGGTGCAGGGGTGATCAGGGGTAAAAACTTCGTCCTCTGCCCCCTGCTTCCTCCCCCGCGTCCCCTGCTGGTTGTACTCATCTTACTGGCGTGGTCACGCTACCGCCTGTACCAGCTCGACTCTGACTGCTACCCAACCCGTCGTGGCTGCCCAATCACCCCCATCCCGCCCACGCCTACCCGCCGGCTGCCTCGCCGAAGTTCCGGCAGCTCCCACCATTTCCCCTGAGACTCCTACCCCTGCCCCCACCAACACCCCTGAACCGACACCCAGCCCCACGCCCACTCTGCCGCCGACGCCTACCCCCGCGCCTTCGCTGCGCCAGTTGACCACCGGCGGCTGTTGTGTCCAGCCGGTTTTTTCGCCCGACAGCCGGCAGGTGTTATTCATTGACAAACCCGACCCCGCCGCCCCTGTAGGTATCTACGGCGTGGATATTGCCAGCCCCCAGCCCGCGCCAGTGCTGGTCAATCCAACGATTGGGTTTTGGAATTCTGAGCGAACAATTGTGGCGGCGCCCGCAGGAGAAGAGGTCCGCTTCACTGATCAGGTTAGCGGGGAAAGCTGGACGGTCAACACCGGCGGCAATTGGCCCACGTTCTCGCCCGACTCCAGCCAAATCGTCTGGGTGGCCACCGACCGCGAAGGCCCTTACGACCGCCGCCAGAGCGACGTCTGGCTGGCTAATCTGGACGGCAGCAATGCCCGGATTATTCTCACCTTGTATGGGGGTGGGCTGACCGGCTGGCTGCCCGACAACCAGCGCATTCTGCTCACAGGCCGGAATGACCCCAACGAAGAAAAACAAACTTTGTTTGTGTATGATCTGGTCAATGAGCGCCGGACCAACTTGTTTAGCCACAAACGACTGCGCGGCGGCGAAATTTCGACCGGCGGCAGTTGGGTGGCCTTTTTTATCTCTTTTGCCGACGAGCCAGCCGAAAACGGCCTATGGCTGGTCAGCACCGACGGAACATCTCAACGCCAGCTCGACCTGCCCGGCTTTGGCGCGTATGCCTGGCGCAATGACGATACCTTGCTCTACATTCCCATGCGTGCCCCTGATGAAACCAGCATGCGGATATGGTCCGTTGACGCCATCAGCCATCAGCTTCAACCCCTGACCGACCCCGCCGAACTGCCATTTTCTATCTCCAACGGCGATTGGGAAATCTCGCCCGATAGCCGGCAGGTAGTTTTTGTCAGCAGCACCGATCAAAATATCTGGCTGATTACTCTACCTTGAGTTGTACGTTATATGGCCGTGTTGCGTGTTCCGTAAAGATAAACGGAACACGCAACACGATTGGAACAATTCAAGCAGCATCCAAGATGCGCCGATACTGGCCCCGGTAATACAACAGCGGGTTAGTCGGGTTCTCCTGGCGATACAGGCTAATCACCTGGCCCATCACAATCCAGTGGTCGCCGCCTTCCAAAATTTCGGTAGAGCGGCAGGCAATAGCGCCAATCGCGCCATCGAGCCGGGGGGTATCCTGCCAGGGGCTAAAACTAAATGGGGGCGGTTCAGGCTCGCGCCACAGGTTGGCAAAATAATTGGATAAATCCTGCTGCGTTTCGCTCAAAATATTAATCGAAAATCTTTCGGCCTGGCGGAGATGGGCCATCAGATGGGCCTCTTTCTGCACACACACCAGTACCAGCATTGGCTCCAAAGAACAGAGGTAACGGCATTGGCTGTCATCCCGTATATCTCGCCCTCAACTTCCACTGCCACTACCGTTACCCCGGTGGCAAACATGCCAATAGTGTTCCGAAAAGCCCGGCTGTCAAGTGTTGTATCATTCATAAGTCTGGTCACAATTTACCTCAATCATATTAAAGTCGAAGGCGCAATTATAGCACAGATTATTCCCAACCAAAAGGAATATTTTTTTCTGACCACAAATTTCAACAAAATCGTGCCAAGTTGACAGAGTTGTGCTATAATTTTGCCCATGAAGGTTGTCAAAGTTGCCCTACAGCAAGCCGTTGGACATATTCTGCTCCATAATCACGCCGGCCCGGACGGTCGAAAAGCGCTGAAAAAAGGCCAGCGTCTGGCCCCTGCTGATATTTTGCTGCTGCAAGCGTTGGGCCGCGAGCAGGTTTTTGTGGCGGTCCTGGACCGCGACGACCTCGACGAAAACGAAGCCGCCCGCCGCCTGGGCCACGCGATACTGGCCGATGGCCTCACCGTCTCTAACGCCACCACCGGCCGGGTCAATCTTATGGCCACGTCCCAAGGATTATTCAAGGTCAATATTGAAAGCTACTCGCGTTTAACGATATCGCCGGTATCACCCTGGCCACCCTGCCGACCAATACCACCGTCCAGCCAAAAACAATGGTGGGCACCATCAAAATTATTCCTTACGGCCTTCCGGAGGCCAGTGTGACCACGGCTGAGGCCATAGCCATTGACTCGCAACTGGCGACGGTCAAGCCTTTTGTGGTCAGCCGGGCGGCCCTCATCACCACCGGCAGCGCCGAAGCCAGGGAAAAAGTAACCGAAGGTTTCACGCCGGCCCTGCGTGACCGGCTGTCCGGCTACAACACCGAACTCAGCGCCGGCCCTTACGTGGCCGAAGATGAAGCCGAAATCAGCGAGGCGCTGCAATGGGCCTTGAGCAGCGGCGCGCAGATAATCCTGATTGCCGGAGAAACTTCGATTATGGATGAAGATGATATAACCCCACGGGCCATCAAGGCCATTGGCGGTGAGATTGTGCATTATGGCATGCCGGTTGAGCCGGGCAACCTGATGCTCTTGGCCTATCGGGGCGATGTGCCGATTGTCGGCGCGCCGGGCTGCGCCAAAAGCCAAAGCTATAACGTGGTAGATATGGTGCTGCCCCGTCTGGCGGCTGGCGAACGGTTGACCCGCCGCGATCTGGTGGCGCTGGGGCACGGGGGCTTGCTCAAATGATCGCAGCCGGGGAGTTAATTTGAACTGGCTGCGCTGGGGAATGAATTTAATCTGGCTGGGATTGGCGGCCTGGATAGTGCTGGCCTGCCAGACTCAACCCAATCAAATTTTTATCGAGGTGGATGGCGGGCGGCAAAGTTTGACCACCCAGGCGGCCACCGTGCGCGAGGCGCTGGCCGAAGCCAAAGTCGAGGTGGGCGTGCTGGATCGGGTCAAACCTGATCTGTACACCCAACTGGAACCGGGCCTGGTCATTGTCGTCACGCGGGTCAAAGAGGAGATCGAAATCGAGCGGGAGGTGATCCCGTTTGAGCGCCAGACCGTCACCAACGAAGCCCTGGCCACCGGGGAAACCCGCATCTCGCAGTTGGGCGTCAACGGGGAAGACGAAATTTCTATCCGGGTGGTTTATGAAAACGGGGTCGAAGTAAGTCGCACTGAGATTTCACGCAGCACCGTGATCCAGCCGGTGCCGGAGATTTTGGTGGTGGGGCCGCAGGGTGAACTGCCTTCAACCCCCATTGACGGAACCATCGCCTATATTTCTAACGGCAACGCCTGGCTCATGCGTGATAGCAGCGGCAGCCGCCGCCCGCTGACAAGCGCCGGTGATCTCGACGGGCGGGTGTTCAGCCTGGCCCCCGATGGCCGCCAACTGCTCTACACCCGCGCCCTGACCGACGAGATCGAACTGCCGCTGAACGAAATGTGGCTGGCTTCGACCACTATCGTGGGTGAAGAGGCCATTACGGTAGGGGTGCAGGGCGTTTTGTATGCCGAGTGGTCGCCGGTCATCAGCCAGCCGCTCATTGCCTACAGCACCGCCGAGCGCACGGCCAGTTCGCCCGGCTGGCGGGCCAACAACGATTTGTGGCTGTTTGCGCCTTCTCGCCCCCCGGTCAGCGGGGAAGCCCGACGCAAGGCTGTCGAGGTGATTCCGCCCAACACCCAGGGCTTATATCCCTGGTGGGGCACCACCTTTGCCTGGTCGCCCGATGGGGGCCGTCTGGCTTATGCCCGCGCCGACCAGATTGGGATGATTGAACTGAATCGAGACCAGCCCATCAGTTCGACCCTCACCCCGCTGGTTGATTTTGTACCGCTGCAAACCTTTAGCGAGTGGGTTTGGGTTCCCGGCTTGAGCTGGTCGCCCGACGGGCAATTTCTGGCGGCGGCGGTTCACGGCCCGCCCCTGGCCAACGAGCCGGCTGAAGAGAGCCAGGCCTTTGATTTGTGGCTCATCGGGGTGGCTAACGGGCTGTCGGCCAGGGTGGCCCGGCAGACCGGCATGTGGGCCAATCCGGCCTGGGGCCGGAACGGCATCGCCTTTGGCGCGGCCACCGACCCGCTTCAATCGGCTACCAGCCGTTATTTTATTCAATTAATGGATCGGGACGGCAGCAACAAACGCCAGCTTTTTCCCTTTCGTGAAGAGTTGGGCGTGCAACTGCCGGAACTGGTTTGGTCGGCCTACGGTGAAACGCTGCTCTTTACTTACAACGGGAATTTGTATATGATAGATAGTAACGGCAGCCCGCCCAAACAACTCACCGCCGACGGTCAGGCGAGCCATCCACAGTGGGTAGCCGCCGCGCCGTTGATTACCAGTCTGACTGCTACCAGTACCATCACCAGCGCCGGTTCAATCACGCCAACAGCAACGGTGAGTTCGACTCAAACTATTTCAGCCACCCCTACCCTTACGGGAGGAGCAACGATGACGCCGCCAGGGCCAACCAAAACGTTGACCAACACCCTAACCCCTTTGCCCGACGCTACTTCCCCGGTCACGCAGACGGCCACCCTGACCCCCACGTTGCAGCTTGAAGAGAACAAAGGAACCCGTACCCCGTGAGCAAAAATTCCACAATTCTCATTATGGATGAAGACCCGGAAACCCTGGAGCAGCTCCAGACAACGCTCCAGCGAGCCGGCTATCATGTCCTGGTCGCCGTGGATGGTCATGCCGCTTTGCGTCTGGCCCAGAGCAGAAGACCCAATTTGATTGTGTCGGATTTGCTGCTGGCTGGCCTGGATGGCTACCACGTCTGGAAATCTTTTCGGGCCGACCGTGAATATCCACCCATCCCTATCTTGGTGATCAGCGCCCTGAACATTCCGGCCAATAATGAACCCTGGCGGCCCAGCCCCAACGCCGAGTGGCAGCTTCTCTCTTATGACGCCTTTTTACCCAAGCCGGTTGATTTGCGGCGCTTTGTCAGAGTGGTCCAGAAATTGCTGGCCCCGGTCAGAACTCCGCCCATTCCAGGGGGACCAAGCGCCATCATCGCCATTGAAGATAAACAGATCCAGAGCACCCTGGCCGCCATCCTTACCGAGAATGATTTTGGCGTCGAAGAGCCGGTCGCGTTAAGTGAAGCTCTGCAATTGGCCCGGGCTGTGCCCCCGCCGCCCTGATGGTAGATTACCGGACCCCG
>JAAUSP010000447.1 GCA_012032575.1 Anaerolineales bacterium
GACCGGCTGCCAGCCCAATCGCTTGACCACGGAACCGGCGTAGGTTACGGTTCCACCATGGTAAAGCGATCATGGGGCAGCAAATCTTTTGGTCACGGTTCCCACCAAAAGGTAAGGCGGCTGGGCATTTTGGGTCATCATATCAACTCGATTCTCTCAGTTGGGTAAGGCACACAAAACCCACCGCAGGGGTGGTTTGGAGATAGAGTATGCCGTTGGCAAGCACACAAATGCTTACTTGGGAATAATAGTTACTTTACGATTATCATCGCTGCCGACGCTCTTGGTGGTCACTGCCGGATGGTCTCTTAAGGTAATATGGATAATCCGGCGTTCATGGGCCGGCATCGCTTCCAGCACCATCTTTTTGCGGCTGGCAGTCACCCGTTCGGCCATTTTTTCGGCCATCTGGCGCAGCGATTGGCGGCGGCGCACCCGGTAGGCTTCAACATCAACCATAATGGGCAGCCAACTGTTCAGCTCTTTGCTGACCATCAGCCGGACCATATCCTGGAGGGCCTGAAGGGTTTCGCTGCGCCGGCCAATTAATATTCCCAGATCACCGCCGGTAATATCCAAAACCAGGGGCGGCACTTCACCAGGCTCTACCAAGTCTATCCCCTGGCGATACGTTACCGTGGCCTGGATACCCATTAACTTGAGCAACTGGGCTAAAAAGCCAACGGCCAGTTCGCCGATTTCGGCCACATGACCGGAGTCGGCTTCCGGTTGAGCCGGTTGGACCGGTTTGGCAGGGGTTTCAAGGGGTGCAGCGGGTGTACTGGTCGCGACAGGGGGCGTGGAGCTAACAGGGGGCTGAACCTTTTCCAGCCGGGTTTGGCTTCGAGGAGTTAGACGAATTTGAGCATCTTCAGAGCCAATACCAAAAACACCGCGTTTCCCTTCCTTTACAATTTCAACGTCAACTTGTTCGCGGGTGAGGCCCAACTGGGCCAATCCCAGCTCGATAGCTTCATCAATCGTTTTAGCGCTTACGTCTAGACTTTCGTTTTGATTTGGCATTGGTTTTATTTTCTTCTTCCGCATTAGCTGCAATTGGGCTGGTCACCACCGAGGCACTGAGCGGCTTTCCAACCGGAGCTGTAGCCGGTTTAAGATTATTTTGGGTAAAGTATTGTTGGGCTAAAGCCAAAATGTTGCTGGTAAACCAGTACAGGGTCAACCCCGAAGGTACAATCAACGAAAAATAGCCAAACATCAGTGGCATAATTTTCATCATAGACTGCATTGACGCCTGCTGAGGGTCGGAACTGGGGGGAGTCATCATTTGCTGCATGTAATATTGGGAAACAATTAGCAGGACAGGCAAAACCAGATAGGCCAAAGCAGGTCCCCAGCCGATTGAAGGCGGCATAGGCCATAACCAATCAATTCCCCCGGCCACAGAAGGACCAGCCAGGCTGGGAATCCACAAAAACCCTTCATACAACAGCCCTTCATTGGAAAGTTGGGTTAGCGCTTGATAAAGGGCAAACCAGATGGGCATCTGCACCAGGGTAGGTAAACACCCGCCCAGAGGATTAACCCCGGCCTCTTTATACATAGCCATTTGCTCTTGAGCCAGCTTTTCCCGGTCATTTTTGTATTTTTCTTGCAGTTCCTTCATCCGTGGCTGCAAATCCTGCATGGCCTTGGAAGACTTAATTTGCTGCATATTTAAAGGAAAAGTGGCCAGCCGGACTACCAACGTAAAAAGAACAATTGAAAAGCCGAAGGCATAAGGTACACCCCAATCTTGCAGCGTGGTATCCAAATAGATCAGGGACAGGGCTATAAAATTAACAAAAGCGCCCCAGATACCAGGGTCTTTAGGCTGGGTGGTAATGGCAACGCTGGCTTCAAGCGTGGTTTCGCCAAATTCCAGCCGGGCCACATTGGTGAGGGTTTCGCCCGGCGCCCCCGTCGAAGGGGGGATGCCATAATATATGATGTCGGCTTTTTGACCGGGCGGCAAATTCCCCGACCAGGAAAGCACATTATTGGCAGTGGTAAATGTGCCCACAGTGGCCGAAATAATATGTCCGTGCAAAGCCAGGGCCAATCCTTTTGGCATCGCATCGGTCAAGCTGAAATCAATAGCCCGATTACTTTTGTTATCAACTATGACTGTAAAAGTAACTACCTGGCCTAATGGAACCGTGTCGGAACTGGCCTTCTTTTCCAGAGTGACCCCACTGGCTTGAGCGACAGAGCCTAAAGCGGCGGGTTGTTTCGTCTCAGGAGAAGCAGCCACTACGGGCTTGAATAACGCTAAAAACGAAATAAGTCCAATAATCAGCAGGGGTAAAATTAACAGCTTTAAAGATTTCACAACTAATCTCTTTCCATCCTCCTAAACAAAAAAACCGGACGTCATTATTACGGCACAGGATCGTATCCACCAGGATGAAAGGGGTGACAGCGGCCAATCCGTTTAACGGCCAACCATCCTCCCTTGATCAGACCATATTTTTCAATAGCTTGATAACTATAATGGGAACAGGTTGGATGAAACCGGCACGCCGGCGGCAGTGCCGGTGATATAAATTTCTGGTAGAACCGAATCAAGACTAAAACTAAGTACTTCACAGGGTCACAAGGTAACAGGTAGCAAGGTTGATAAAAAGCGAGTTGAGCAGCACACAACAACTCTAATTTGGTAACTACGTCCCAAATAGCACCCTTTCGATATGCTCAGGATGCTCCTCTGCTACTTGCTACCTGGCTCCAATAATTCCGACTCTTTCAACAATTTTTCTAAAAACCGCTCAATGTCGCTGTAACTGGCCTCATTGATCGGCTGTCGTGCAATAAAAATCACATCGAAACCGGACTTAATTTGAGCCGTCCGTAATCGGGTAGCTTCACGCATGCGGCGCTTGATGCGATTACGCTGCGTTGCTTTTCCCAACCGTTTATTCACTACAAAACCGAAGCGACTATAGTCCAGCTTATTTCGTAGAAATGCCAGCACCATTAAAGGGCTGGCATTCGATTTACCTTCACGCCGAACACGCTGAAAATCAGAGTTTTGGCGTAAACGGTACTGTCGCTTCATCAAATCAAAAAAGGCGCAAAAAAAGTTAAGAGATTAAAGATTGGAGATTTGCCATCTCTAATCTCCAATCTCTAAAAACTGCGCTTTGTTTCCCCAAATATACCAGCGTCAGTCAGCATTCCAATTGGTATGCTTGGGATGCATTCGCTGTACAGCCAACACTTTGCGCCCTCGCGCTCGCCGGGCTTTCAGCACCCGCTGCCCCCCACTGCTGGCCATACGCGCCCGAAAGCCATGCACCCGCGCCCGGTGGCGGCGTTTGGGTTGATAAGTTCGTTTGGTCATTGCCCTAAAAAACCTCTATTTCTTGTTAATTTGATAGAATAAAAATTATACCTGTATGCTCTATTGTTGGCAAAATCAACCCACTTCGATACATTCCCTCAAAAGTTACATGTTAACTTCAATCGCCTCATAAGTAATCACCCGCTTTAACACCGGCGACGACAGCACAATCGAAGTAGTGGTCTGGCCAAACCTGCCCAAATGGCCGATCAACGTCTCTAAATCGGCAATAGACATGACAACAATTTTGATGATAAAAGACTCCGACCCGGTTAAATGGTGACATTCCAATACCTGGGGCAGCCGATTGAGCAAAGCCATCAGGGCCGGATACTGCTCTTGCGACGTATTCATCCGGATAAAAGCCATGATTGCCAAGCCGATTTTGGCCATATTCACCTCAGCCCGATAGCCGGTGATAATCCCGGTTTCCTCCAGCCGCCGCACCCGCTCGGCCACCGCCGGCAGCGATAACCCCACCCGCCGCCCCAACTCGGCAAAAGAGAGCCGGCCATCTTCCTGCAAGGCCATGATGATTTTCCACCCTGTTTCATCAAGTATTTTTGTGTAATCTAAAGTCATTTCTAAATACACCTTACAATATTTAAAGTATAGGGTCATTCTTCTTGGATTTTGTATTTACACGTCCAGAAATACCTTATAAACTAAAACTGCGAGTTATCCCTTTTTCTGGCCGAATCGAGCGTTTATAAAAACTCATCCAACAGACCCAATAAAATTTCACTGTTAATATAATCGCCAATCTAAATGGCGTCAACCTTATCGCCTAACTCAGGGAGGAATTTAAAGATGGAAACAAATATTTTATTGAAAGGCTTGATTATCGGCTTCTCCATTGCCGCGCCGGTGGGGCCAATTGGGGTGCTGTGTATCCGGCGTACCCTGGCCGAAGGTCGCCTGACCGGCCTGCTATCGGGTTTGGGTGCGGCTACAGCCGATGCCGTCTATGGCAGCATCGCCGGCTTTGGGTTGACGGTAATCTCCGGCCTGCTAATCCGCCAGCAGTTCTGGCTGGGTTTGATCGGCGGTCTGTTTCTATGTTACCTGGGCTACAAAACATTTATCTCGGCTCCTGCCCAGACAGCCGCTCGAACCGACGGGCAGGGATTTGTCAAGGCTTACGCCTCAACTTTTTTTCTCACCCTGACCAACCCGGCAACGATCCTCTCTTTTGCCGCTATTTTTGCCGGGCTGGGTTTGGCCAATGCCGAGGCCAGCTATCTCTCGGCCGGAGTTTTGGTTTTGGGCGTCTTTCTGGGGTCAGCTTTATGGTGGCTTGTGTTAAGCGGCGGCGTGAGTCTGCTGCGCTCCCAATTTACCACCCATCGCCTCGTTTGGGTCAACCGGGCCTCAGGGGTCATCATCACCGGGTTTGGCCTGGTGATTTGATCAGCCTGCTCAACTGAGCCGTACCAATTTCCCAGTCAATTCTTTACGCAGATTTTATGAATTCTTAATTCAGTTTTTACAGCTCCACCCGATAAATTATACATTAACGAACCAATTCTACTACTTACACTACAACCAGGAGAACTCTATGTCTATGCTTGAATTACTCAATCCTTATAGTTTCGTCAATGATGATGAATTGCTGGCCTCCTCGAATGGCCGGCTGAATCAACTGACCCGGGGTCAGGGCAAAAAAACTCGAACCAACACCGGGCCGCTAAAACCTTACCGGCACGAAGACCTGGCCTGGGCCTTGTATCAAAAACGATGGGATTTTGAAAAAGACCTGGGCCAGTAAGCCCATTACCCCAACTGAATAACAGCAGCCGGTGCGCAACAGCGCCGTCTCGACAAAAAACAGGCAACGGAATGCCTGTTTTTTTGTTAAGAGTCTTTTTTACCGGGGCTGCGTCCCGATGAGGAAAAGTTATTCGCAGCATCTGTAGCGCCCATTGCCAGCTAATATTACTCAATCACTGGCTTAACGCGCAATTTGATAAGGGAGACGTAGGCTGGATGGGCCAATCTCAGCAGTGAGGCAGGGCAAAACAAGCCGAGTGTCGTGGATCAGACACAGGCGCTCCTCTCCCGTTTCACAATAATAAAGAGCCAGGTCAAAGATCAGCTCCTGGTCAGCATTGATGTCGAGGATTACTGCCGGAACCTGTCCCGGCTCAAATGTATGGACTCCGCTCACCCCATTTTGAATTACCCGCACCAGCAGCGGCGCTTCGGCATTGAATTTGTAGCCGGGTGGCAGACCGAAGTCAAAGTAAAAAGTCACCTGGCCCGCGCCCACTACCTGGGGATCGAAACGCAGGTCCGGCTGCCGGGACTCAAGAGTGGGCGCCGGCTGCAACCGTTCCAGGCCGCGTAACCTCAAAGTATGCAGCCGCTCAACGGCTAAATCGGCTACCCGAATCAGGTGATTGTTAGTATCGGCGATGTAGAGCCGACCGTGTCCGGCGACAATCCCCTCCGGCTCAAACAGTTCAGCTCGGGCAAAGGGGCCGTCGGCCTGACCGGGCTTGCCGATGCCGATCACCGTTTTGACCTGCCCGGTGGTTGGATCAAGCGTTTTGATTTTGTGATTGTAGCTGTCGGCAATGTAGACCAACTCCTCATAAAATGTCAGCCCGGTTGGGTGCTGCAAGCGCACCATGCCTCCCATACCATCCACGTCGCCAAATTCAAACAAGCCCTGCCCCACCAATGTGACTACGCGGGGTTTTTCATCCAACAGGGCAATGGCCCGGATGGCGCTGGCTTCGGCGTCGGCCACAAAAATATGGCCCATCCCCAGCGATAGGTCACTGGGTTGATTGAAACTCGACTGCATCTGGTCGCCATCCACCAGCGCTTCGCGGCCATTGCCAAAAAACGGTCCAATCTGTTCTTCCTGAAACAAAGCCCAAATCTGATGCGATCCGGCCATGGCCACAAAAACGATATCGTCCAGCACCAGCAGCGCCCAGGGCGAACGCAGCGGGGTTTCGGTCGGTTCGCCAACGGCAAAGCGGCCATGCGCCTTGTGGCCCGTCCCTGCCACCCGCCGAACCATGCCGCTCGTCAAATCAATCGCCCGAACCGCATGATTTTCCGTATCGGCCACGTACAGCG
>JAAUSP010000448.1 GCA_012032575.1 Anaerolineales bacterium
GACAGAGTTTATTCGACAAAGATTGTTCGAGGACAGGAGCAAAGATGCCTCCAACTATGGAAGATGTCGCCCGGCAAGCAGGTGTATCAAAAAGTACGGTTTCATTGGTGCTTAGCGATAAGCCGGGTGTTTCCTCTGAAATAAAAGAAACTGTTTTACAGGCCGCCGAAGAACTGGGTTACAGCCTGCCGGAACGCCGTCCGCTGAGAAAATCTCTACCCAAACACCGGAACTTTACCATTATCCATTATGTTGGGCACGAGCCTTATGACGATATTTATGGCCTCTTTCTCGACTATCTGCAAGGTATTCAGACATTTGCCCAGGAGGCAAACATCAACATAACGGCCATCGGCGGTTATCGGAAGGGGGACCTCCATCGCCTGGAAACGCGCATTTTAAGAGATCAAAAAACATCAATGGATGGGTTGATCCTGATGGGCAAGGGCATTCGGCAAGACAGCCAGCTCTTGCATCGGGCGCTGGAATTGCAAATCCCCCTGGTGGTGCTGGGCCGTAACTGGCCTGGCCTGCCCGTTAGCACCGTGAGTCAAGACCACCATCAACAAGTTAAAACTGCTCTTGATTACCTGGCTCAGTTAGGCCATCGCCAGATTGCTTATGTGGCGAAAGAAGGGGATCAGGAGTATGAATGGTATGATATTCGTTTGCGTTGCTATCGTGAAAAAATGAAGGAACTTGGCCAGGAGGTGGATGAAGAGTTGATTGTACTGGGAAAAGATACCATTGAAGCGGTGAGCGAACTTTTGACTCGAAAACCAGGGGTTACCGCTATCTTTGCCATTCACGATCAGCGAGCCATTGAGGCCATGCAGGGCGTGATGGCTACGGGGCTTGAAATTCCAAGGATATTTCAATCATTGGGCTGGATAACTCTGAACAGCCCCCGGCGGATTTTCCCAAGTTGACCACCGTCGGATTCTCCCATTTTGATGTGGGTTATCTGGGAACTGAACTGCTACTACGACAAATTGAAAACGACCATTTATGCTTTGGCAATCTATCGCTGCGCAGCTACTTGATTGAGCGGGAATCGTGTGGTAAACCCCCGGATTCCTGAGAGAAGGTTTGCTGACTAAATTAAAAAGCGAGGGCCCGACCTCCCGCGAAGAAGTTGTGGGCCCCCGCTCCGGTTCGGAAGCAGATTGCTCTTGAGGGCAGCCATCTTGCCTTTGCTGCTGGCAAAACGGGCTGGCCTTTCGCGTTTCCCGAACTAGACGAAAATGTAACATAATCCAGCAAAACTCGCAAGTAAGTGCAGTTAGGGTTCGCCCGTTTTGGTTGTACACCAGATGATTGATCAGAAAGGAGGGCAGGAGAGAAAGGCTGAAGGGCTTGAACTGTTCCAACAATCAAATATGATGCTGTCCTAATCTGAAATCTATCAAAGGAGAACAGAAATTATGAACATCCACAAGGGGATAACAACCCTGATACTGCTTGTGACCACAGCAATCTTGCTATCGCTGATGGCGGCTTGCGGCGCCTCCCAGCCCCAAACCGTCACTGTAGTTGAAACGGTAGTCGTTGAAAAAGTAGTTACAAAAGAAGTTGAAAAAGAAGTTGAAGTTGTCGTCACTAAAGAGGTCGAAGTAGAAGTACCGGCAAAACGGACCGACATCCGCATTATGATGGCCATCCCCATTAATGCCGAAGTGGTTATGGAAGACCTGCTGGACCGGTTCGAATCTGCGAATCCCGATATCAACGTTATTCTTGACGTGGTTCCCTACCCCACCATCCTGGAAGTCCTGCCTTTACAACTGGAAACAGGAGAAGGCCCCGACATTGCCAAAGTAAGCGATATTGCGGGATTGTCCGAATACTACCTGGATATGCGCCCCTATTTGTCTGACCCCGGCTATTGGGAAGAAAATATGGCTCTGACCATTCAGCATATGAACCCCGATGGCGGCAATAAGATTAGCGGCTTCTATACCGACGTGACCATGACCAGCCCGTTTATTAACCGCACCCTTTTTGAGCAAGCCGATGTTCCCGTACCCAGCGATGTATCCGACAAAGCCACCTGGGAAGAGTGGGCAGAAGCCGCCCGTAAGGTCAGAGATGCTACGGGTGTACCTTTTGCTATGGCCATAGACCGCAGTGGTCATCGGCTGGCTGGCCCCGCCATCAGCCAGGGCGCAAAATTCTTTGATGAAAAGGGGTATCCGGCCATAGAGGACGAAGGTTTTCGCCGGATGTGCCAGTTGATGCTGGATTGGCATGCGGATGAAACCATGCCTCTCGACGTATGGGCCGGCGGCGATTCCTACCGTGATGCCAACGCTGAGTTTATGAATGGTAATCTCGTTTTTATGATGAGTGGTGTTTGGAACGTTGGCCCCTTTACCGACAAAATTGGCGATGCCTTTGATTGGGACGTGGTTCCCAACCCTTGTGGCCCGGCTGCTTGCACGGGTATGCCAGGTGGTTCTGTTATGGCTGCCCTGAAGGCAACCAAGCATCCGGAGGAAGTCGTCCGGGTGATGGAATTCCTGGCTGCGGAGGAGAATTACCATGAGTGGGCCGCGCGGGCGCTCTACATCCCCCAGCACACCGGATTGATGGCTAAAGGTATTGATTACGCCACCGAGCTCCCCCAAACGCTGCGAGCCTTCAAGGTATTTGGCGAAGAGGCTAACCGCGTTGATCCAGTTGCTTATGCACTGCAGAATCATTTGTATGGATACCTCGTTATGAATACCATGCGTGATCGTCTGACCCAGGCGCTTGTTGGCGAAATGAGTTTGGACGAGGCCATTGAACGTATGCAAGCCGATATTGACGAAGGCATAGCGGCAACAGAAGAATAAAACGTATCAGAATGAGGAGGTCTTAAGAAGACCTCCTCATTCTCAATTGAATTCTTTTAGATTGAAAGCAAATATGTCAGAGCTAAGCAGGCAATTACAAATAAGTATGCAACCCCAAAAAGCGATCAAGTGGCTCACCGGACTGTTAATAGGTCTGTTCGTTTTTCCGATGAACGTCATTGGCCTGCTTATGGATTTTATCCAGAAGCGCATCGGCGTTCGAAGAATGGCCTACATCTTTGTGTTTCCCAACTTGTTGTTTCTCATCACCTTTTATATTTTGCCCATTTTTATGAATTTCTATTATGCCATTACCGGGGGGGCCAAGCCGCTTCCCAAAGATCGCTTTTTTGTCGGTGCTGACAATTTTGCTATCTTACTGCAATGCAGCAGCTACCTTGACCCCGGTTCCTGCCGGGCTGATCTGTTTTGGCGCGGTCTTTACAATACCGTCGGCTACGTTTTATTTGAGGTAGGTGGGATATTGCTCTTTTCTTTAGTTACCGCCCTCATTCTGAATCAACATATCAAAGGGCGCGGATTCTTCCGCAGTGTCTTTTTTTACCCCACCCTCCTTTCTTCGGTGGTGGTCGCCTTATTGTGGAAATGGGTTTTGCAACGCGAAGGAATCCTCAACGCAGGTCTCATAGAATTGGGCTTAGAACCCATAAACTTTTTGCTCAGTGTAGCCTGGTCCAGGTTTTGGGTCATCTTTATTGGTATTTGGGTCAATGGAGGGTTCTATACCTTGATTGTGCTGGCCGGCTTACAGGCGATTCCAGGCTCATTGTATGAAGCCGCCAAAATCGATGGAGCCGGTCCGTGGGCCGATTTCCGCTATATCACCTTGCCGTTATTGAAACCATCACTGGTGGTTGTCTTCGTTTTATCCTTTATTCGTTCGGTGCAGGTTTTTGACCACGTTTTTGTGATGACCGGCGGCGGTCCCGGCACCGCCACGCAGTATATTGTGCAATACATTTATAACACGGGCTTTTCCAGTCAACCGCAAAACCTGGGCTTGGCCGCCGCAGCATCTCTCATTTTAGGTCTGCTTTTGCTGGTGCTGACCTTCATCCAATTACGGGTGACTGGTAACGGCGAGGAAGAAAATTATGCTTGATCAAATAGTTAGCTCTCTGTTTCGGACTCGGGGACACAAATGGCTACATTATACCGATATCTTTATGTATGCTTATTTGACCTTGGGAACCATCCTGATGTTTGGGCCGGTGTTATGGGGGGTTGTATCCTCATTCAAAACCCCGGCAGAACTGGAAAGATTTCCGCCTTCCTTTTTGCCCTACGCGGATAAAACTGTAGAAGTGGAAGGATATGATCGGCCATTGTCCGTTTATAAAGTTACCAGAGCTGATGGTACGGTGGCCGAGTTAGCCCAGGTGAGACGGGTTGGCCTTGAAGCGCAATTCATTGATCCGGCTCATCCGGATAAACTCATCAAAGTTCGGGGGGATCAAACAGAACCGGTCAGATCCTTTGCCGTACAGTGGCAAAACTATAGCCTGCCCTTAGAGCGATTCGAGTTCTTTACCTTTTCAAAACAGCGTTGTCGTGTCCATTTCGGCAACCTTGATCACCCTGTTTATCAACAGCTTGATGGCTTTTGCTTTGAGCAAATATAATTTCAAGGGGCGCACCCTGATTTTTACCTTGACCATTAGCACCTTGATGATCCCGACAACTGTGACTCTGATTCCTAACTTTCTGCTAATCACAATGTTTGGATGGACCAATAATTTATTAGGCGTTATTTTACCGCCTGTGGCTTCACCCACCGCGGTGTTTTTGCTGCGACAATACATGCTCACTTTACCGGATGAATTACTGGAGGCCGCCCGCATGGACGGCGCCTCGGAGTGGCGCATCTATTGGCAAATTGTTCTACCGTTATCAGCCCCGGCCCTTGCCGTTCTGGCAATTTTCTCAATGATGTGGCGCTGGAATGATTTTTTGTGGCCCTTGATTGTGTTGACTCACACCGAGAAGTTTACCATCCCATGGGTTTACACTTGTTCCAGGGTCAAATGAGCATTGAGTGGCAATACTTGTTAGCCATGTCTATTTTGGCCCTTGTGCCGATCACAATTATTTTTGCCTTCTTGCAGCGACACATCACCACAGGCATTGCCTCATCCGGCATCAAGATGTAATGAGGCTAACATTCCAACAATACAAGGAGAACTATTATGACAAAACTCATTACGACCCTGGGTCCCAAAACAGCCGATGAGTTAGGCCTGATTTTGCCCCATGAACACATTTTTGTAGAGTTCCGGCCCCCCGACCATCCCGGCCATGCCGTGGCCGAAGTGGCCGATGTAGTGGCGCTGATGGCCCCCGAAGTCAAGAAGGTCCAGGCCCTGGGCGTCACCGCTATGGTCGATTGCACCCCGGTTGGGGTGGGTCGGCGGGCCGACACCCTGATGGCAGTCTCCGAGGCCACGGGAATGCCCCTGGTAGCGCCCACCGGAATTTATCGTGAACCGTGGGTGCCGGCCTGGGGCCAGGCCGCGAGCGAAGCCGAATTGACCGAGTGGATGTTGAGCGAATTGCAGGGCGAAATCGAAGGCAGTGGGGTGCAAGCGGGTTGGATCAAGTTAAGCGTTGGCGATGACGGCATAACGGATTGCGAAGCCAAAATCCTGCGCGCGGCGGCCAGGGCAGGGAAAGAAACCAACGCCGTGATCGGGGTTCACACCAAGCGAGGCCGGGTGGTGCGCGACCAGCTCAACATTATCGAGGCGGCGGGATATACGGCCGAACGCTTTATCTGGATCCACACCCAATCCGATCCGGATTTTAACTTGCACCTGGAGATGGCTAGACGCGGGGCCTGGCTGGAGTACGACGGAATTGGCACAGGTGATGACGAGTACTATCTGGAACACATTCAACGGGTCCTGGATGCCGGCCTGGTTGACCAAATGATGCTGAGCCACGACCGGGGCTGGTATGATCCGGCCAAGCCAGGCGGCGGTGTGCCCAAACCATTTACTTACCTTTTTGAGGAGTTCATGCCCAAACTGGCCACGGCCGGGGTGGATGAGGCCACCATCCATCACCTCATGCACGACAATCCTTACCGGGCCTTTGCCCGTTGAGTGTTCACGAGCCAGAGCACGCCACCGATGATGAAAAGGTAGCAGGGTCGCAAGGTAGCAAGGTCGCATGATTGTTCCCTGTCTACCGTCTACCGTCTACTATTTTCTTAGGATAATCATGAGTGTTTGGTTGGTAAAGGAGGAGTTAGGCAACCCCAAGATTTAAATTAACCAAAACGTGTTGCGTCTTGCGTGTTCCGTCTGTTTGATCTTACGCAAGACGCAAGACGCAACACGAATATTTGAGTAATTATTTTCTTGGAGCTACCTTATCAAAACAAAGTAGGACTAATTTTGGTCGGTTTTGGCAACCAATTGCCTAATATTTTGACAAATGAGAATTTAATAACTTGTGCGCTTCGCCTGAGATTGGAGATTAGGAGATTGGAGATTACGACTAAAAATCTCCCAATCTCCCAGATGCATAAGTTATTTACACCCCTATTCCTAGTAGAAGTCTGGGAGATAC
>JAAUSP010000016.1 GCA_012032575.1 Anaerolineales bacterium
TTTTAGGCAAAAAATCGTCACGCATCACGCATCACGTTTCACAAGATTGGGATAGTTATTTTTTTGGAACTGCCTTAAACGTGACACCCCAACATTTGACACTTCAACATGTTACCACGTCCTCCCTACAGGGGCAATTAAAATGCAAACTGACCGGCATAATTTCATCTTTTTCAAAGTCTGTTGACATAATTTACAATATTATGGTATACTAAAAATTATCCTGCTTTATAGCCTGTAGTCATAGGAGGAGTGTGCTCATGACTAACCGCGATATTAATGACGAGGAAGTTGAAGAGCTAGAGGAAGAGGAAGAGGAAACTCCTCGCAGACGCAATCCTCTGCGCCTGATCTTGTTGATACTCCTGGCTCTGGTTGGATTATGTGTAATCTGTTATCTAGGTTCACAATTACTGGGCAATAGCCTGCTCGGTGCCCTGCCGATTCCGGGCCTCTCGCCCGGCGAACCGGCTCCGACCACCGCGCCCATTGACACCCCGGCAGCCCCGGCCACCGACGCCGTGCCTCCGGGCGACACCGACGAACCACCGCTCGTGGATACGACCGAACCCGTGCCCACCGAACCTGTCACCGGGACTGGTGAACCGCTTCCCGCCACCGAAGAGGTTCCCCCTGTTGTCACCGACGAGCTTCCTGCCACCGAACAGCCGGTAGGGGGCACGGAAGAACCCATGACAGGCACGGAAGAGCCGGCCGCCACCGAAGAAGCGCCGGCGACAGTCGAACCGACCCAGGAATCGCCCACCGATGAGCCGACCGCGACCACCGTGCCGGTGCCCGGCCCCACCGCTACCCCCGCCCCCGGCACAACGCCCCAGGCCAATTGCAGCGCCAACACGCCGCCTACCGCTGACGCGGGCGCTCCCGACCCGGCCATGATGGGCAAAGGTCTGGCCTTTGTGACCTTTGACGGCAGCGGCTCCAGCGATGCCGACGGGACCATTTACACCTATGAATGGGACTTTGGCGACGGCGAAACCGACAGCGGCCAAAGTGTGACCCACGGCTACAGCAGCACCGGCACGTTTGAAGTGACCCTGACCGTGACCGATAACTGCGGCGCAACCGCCGAGGCCAAAATTCAGGTGACGGTCACCGGCCCAACCCCGCCCGCGCCGGGTACGGGTACACCCGCCGCTACCGCCCAACCAACGGCGGCTCCCACCGGTCAGCCAAGCGCCGGCACGATGGGCTTCTGCTATCGGGTGCAGCCGGGCAACACCCTTTCGGGTATTGCCGGTAACTTTGGGGTCTCCGTGCCGGATTTGGCCGAAGTGAATGGGGTCAGCCCGGAATATTATGTAATTTCTGGACAGGGTTTGTTTATCCCCAGCGGCGTCATCCAGCCCGGCCCCAACGTGTATGAAGTGCAGTCGGGCGACACCCTGGACAGCATCGCCTATGAATGTGGCCTGTCAACGAGCACGCTGACCAGCGCCAACGGCTTGAGCGCAGGCCAAAGCCTGACGCCGGGGCAGGTCTTGGGCATTCCTCTGTGGAGTTGGTAAAAAATCTTTAAGAGCTGACAGGTCTGACCGACCTGTCAGCTCTCAAACGTTATTCGGGAGACGCTCCTATGGCAGCCTTTAGAGAAAACCCGCGCCGCATGATTCTGATCGGTTGGTATTATTGGTGCTCCTGTGCTTGGTGGCCTATCTTATTTTTAATATCTTTTTTGGCCCTGATAGTCAAGTAGCCGGTGGACCTACGCCCCCAGCCACCACCGAGGCCACCACCGAACCCACAGCGACAGCCTCACCCGCAGCAGCAGACACGCCGACGCCCACCCGCGTTCTCTCCGAAGCGACACCCACCGCCGAGGCCGAGAGACCGAGGAAGCCCAGGAAGCGGTTAAACCAACCGTTACCCCGGCCAAGCCAACGCCCACGCCAACTCGAAAAGCCGCTGCCTCGACCGCACCCGCTGCTTCAGGCGGTGTCCCAGTGCAGCAGCAGCCGGTCGAAGTTAAAAATCTGCTCAAAAATGGGGATTTCGAGGCCGGGTTTGACCAGCGCGGGGCAGCCCTGGAATGGGAGCCATTCAGAAATGACGGTTTTCAAGCCATCTATGCCAATGAAACCTTCCCCTACATCGAGTCCGGTTCCAACGCGCAGCGGGTGACGATTGTCGGCGCGACCCAGTACAGCCGCTATGCCGGTATTTACCAGCAGGTCGAGGTTGTCCCCGGCCAGGTTTATACTCTGACCCTGCACGGCCAGATACGCAGCGTTGTGGGCGATGTCAACCAGAGCAGCTTTGGCTACCGGATGCAGTACGCCATCAGCCAGACCGGTCTCAAAAATTGGGCCAACGTGCCCGAAGCCGAGTGGGTCGAACTACCCTGGGATGAACAGCCCATCAACGCCTCTGTGACCAAGTTCTACAGCTACACCACGACGATTGAGCCGGCTGCGGCCAGAATCACGCTGTTTGTGCGCGGCTGGAACAAGTGGCCCGACCAAAGCGAGGGCCAATACACCTTTGACAGTTTCAGCCTGGTCGGTCCTTCAACCGCCCCGGCACCGGTCCAAACCAGCGCCGGAGAGGCCGGAACCAGTGGAGCCACCTCTTCCAGCGCCACCCCCACCAGCGGCGATGCCATGATTGATAAGGGCCTGCCGACGACTGGCACCGGCGATGCTCCGCACCTGATGCAGGATGGCCGCTTCTGGGGCGGCTTGCTAATTTTGCTCTTGTTAGCCACCGGGGCAGTCTATCGCGCCCGGTGGGGGTATTGAGGGGGGAGGATAGAAGATGGAGGATAGTGGATAGTGGATAGAAACTCTCTTCCATTTACAATCTTCTATCCACTATCTACAATCTTCAGTCTTTGCCGCAACTGTTCCCGTGAGGCGGTACCCGTAGTACCCAATTGTTGAATGGTAATCGAGGCAGCCATATTTCCGATAAAGGCTGCCTCTGCTGTTGTCGCGCCGGCGCACAAGCTGGCGACCAGCCCGGCCATAACGCTGTCCCCCGCGCCGACCACATCAATTTCCCCTGAGACAGGCACACCGGGCACGTGAGTCGCACCGGCTTCCGTGACCGCTAAAATTCCCCGCGCCCCCAAACGTGACAAATACCGGTTTCTGATTCTGCTCAAACAGCGCTTGCCCACAAGCAGCAGCCAGGGCCAGTTCATCCTCCTCAAAACTACCTTCAACCTTCCAGCCTTCCAGCCTTCCAACGCCTAACGCCGCCCGCGCCTCGTGCAGATTGGGCTTGACGATAATCCCCTCAAATTCGCCAATCCGCACCCGCGAATCGGTGCCGAAGATTTTGGCCGGGTACTGTTGGGCCAGGCGGGCCAGCGCCGCCCGCACCCCAGCGGTGATGACGCCGCAGTTGCGCTCCTGTACCTGGTCGGCGATGATGACGCCGTCCACCTCCGGGACCAGCAGTTCCAACTGGGCGATCACGGCGCTTTCCCATTCAGCCGGCAGCGGGCAGCGATTCTTGATATCAAGCCGGTTCAGTTCTCGCTCGGGGCCGCCGGGAGCGGTTGAGCGGAGCATGGGTTTGGTATAGGTGGGGGTAAAACGCTCGGCGGTTTCCAGCAGGCCGCTCATATTGACCCCTCGCCGGGCCAGGCCCAGCTTCAAATCAAAGCCCTCGCCATCCAGGCCAATCACCCCCACCACCGAAACCGCCGCCTCCAGCGCCCGCAGATTTGAAACCACCGTCCCCGCCGCGCCGGGACTGTGCCGGATTTCGACCACCTGATAGGCTTCCAGGCCGGTTTCCAGAGAAATCTCGCTCAAAGCCGGGTCGAGGCTGAGGTATTTGTCGAGAAAGAAGTCTCCCACCACCAGGATGTGGAGAGAGGGGAATTTATCCAAAATTTCATTCAATCTAGCTTGTTTCATAAACTTTAAAGAGAGCACAGCCAGGCTGATATAGAGACTATTTGATTATCGGCAGTTAAATTGGCCGCATTTTCAAGAATGCCGACTTCCAGTTGACTCCAGATTTCGCCGGCCATCTTCTTTTCAATGGCCGCCCCAATGAAAAAGGTGTGAGGCTTGAGGCTAAAACTGGAAAAAGTTTCTTGAATACGGGTTAGGGCTGTCCGAGCGGTTTTCCAATGTTCATCAGCTCCGGCAGGATCAATACCTCCTTTTAATTCTCCAAGTGCAATGTACCGTTCTGGCGATTTATAAACAACGGGCGAAAAAGCATCGAGGCTGCAATCAAACAAACACAAATCTACATTGTTTCTCACCATTGGTACGGTCAGGTTGTAGATGAGCGTACGAGCCTGATTACCTCTCTGCCAACTCAAGCCTCTCAAATTTAATTCGATATCGGAGTCATCATCAGACATCTGTATCCAGGTATTTGTGGTTGAATGAAGCCATTGATAGGATTTGCCAGCGATTGTCAGCACAGAAATGAGCGCACGGCTTAATTTCCTTTGGGCCAATACTCCGCCAATATTACGCATCGAGCCGCCCAATGTGTCACCCCTTGTCAAAAGAAATCTATAAACCAATTCTTCGACAAAGTTTGTCCCGGCTGGCTCAAGAAAGTTTTGGATAAGCCCTTGAACTGCTTCTGCCTTATCTTGAGGCTGTAGATGTCTGGCGGCTTTATCGGATACACCAGCCGCCGTGAGCAACGCCTGTTGGATTTCTTCAATATGGACCAATTCGGCCGGGGTTTTGGCTTTAGCAGCAGAAACTTTAAGTGCTCGTGCCTGGGCGACAAAAGGGGTCGCACGTCTGTTTTTCTCGAAGGCCAGCGCCACAAATCCCGCCCTGACAGCCTCGTAAGGCGTAACAAGGTCATTACTTGAGGTTAAATGCTGGAGATAAGGTTTTTCGGTCACTAAAGTTTTCTCCAAACGTACACACACTTACGTAAGGCTTCGCGTCCATGTTCACCCATTTGCTGGCTGCTGTTACCTTTTCCATCCGGCAAGACTAAAATATTTTCAACTTCAAAGCCCAAACTTTGTGCCAAATCCGACAAAATCATGTCTACTGAAATACTCGCCCCGGCATAGCGCACATTATCATTGACCATAATGAGCGGGGCATTGGATTTCATCACTCGTGAACATTCGGCAATGACACAGGCCATTTCATAAAAATAGCCCCTTACCATCCTGGGAATACCATTATTATTCAATACCCCTTGGGTCTTTTGGTCATCCAGGTATTTCAAAATAGCCTGCAATAGCATCTGTTGATCAGCAGCAGTAATAGCCGACAACCAACGCGGATTAATTTTTAGCAAATCCTTAGCCCGATTTTCAACGGTACAACTCAACATTTGTTGCCTGAGTTGGATTAATTCTTGTTCGTTTACACCAAGTAAGGCTAATTCAAGAGCATAGGTACGAGTATAATCATAGCGGTTACAATATGGTGGTGAAGTTATCACTGCATTGTATGAGGCATCCGGCAAGGTCGGCATAATTTCAAGGCACGATCCCTCATAAAGATGAATATTTCCGGCCGCGTTTTCATTGGGAAAAAGCTCTAGCTGGACCTTATCCCCCTGCAAATCCTGAACAATTTCATCTATTTTAGCACAGATAGCCTGCTCAAAATTCAGAATTGGCCCTTTATCGAAGGGTTTTTGACCTTGCCGGCGACCAGACCGGTAATCCCACCGAAGGTATTGTCCATCTTTGCGAGTAAAACTCACCGACTCAAGGACACATAATAGAGCAAACCGCAACACAGTCTGAACACGCTCGTTTTCCTGTTTCCACGCGCCACAATATTTTTCAATGGCAGCAAAGGTTTGCTCTGGATAGGCTCCTTTAGTGATTCGCAATTCCGGTAATGGTTGCCGGACCTTCGATTGGTTCCAGGGTTGCACTATTGACCAATGTTTTAATCTTGCAAAATCAAGCGCGGTAAAATCTGACTCTAGCAATTTCTTGGTTGCAATAATTTGCCGACCGATTGGCAATAGTTCAATACCCTCAGCCGCTACACCCATCTCACTCGCGGCAAATAGCATTGTGCCGCTCCCGGCAAATGGGTCCAAGACTTGGCCGCTGGAAATATTATATCGCTCGAAAAGATATTCAATCAGCGAGGCCGAAAATGCTTCTTTATATTTATACCAACGGTAAACAGGCCGGATTTTATTGGCCTGGAAACTCACCAGCGAACGGGTCAAAGCCGGTTGCAGCACCAACTTACTTTTGAAATGCTGCGCCAGGTCACGATCAAGCGCATCAATCTCACTTAGGGCAATCTTTTGCCGGGTTAATAAGGTTTCATCCGGTCTACTGACCAAATTTAGCATTGATGATATTTCCCTTTAAGGAGATCCCAGTTCCCCCAACACACTTCGATACAACGCCGGGAAGGTCGCCCGGTGGTCCCCCCGAAAATAAAAACTCTCGCCGCCATCCTGGACGGTACGGACCAGGATGGTTTTGTAAGGGCGATAGTAGTAGCGCGGGTCGTCTTTGGGCGCTTCGGTGTGGATGTCCACTGCCCCCAAATCGAGCAGGTCAAAAACGGCAGTGGTAAATTGATTGATTTTCTCGCCGCGCTGGTGGGCCACATTGCGAGACATAGCCAGGGCTTTGAGATAAACTTCCGGCCCCATCACCGCCGTGCCAAAATTGAGCATCACCCCGCCTTGCAGTTTCGAGACCGTGTGGGTAATCACCAAAAAATCGTGATAGGAGGTCTGGCCCAGCGCTGCTCCATCGCAGTTGGGGTGCTCGTGAATAATATCGTAGCCAATGCCCACGTGAACCGTCACCGGGATGCCGAGACGGCAGCCGGCTGCCAGCACGCTCAAATGGCGGTACGGAAACTTTTCCGCCTCGATGACCCGCCCGACCGCCTCACCCAGGCCAATCCCATCTTTGGCCCCGGCCACAATGGCATCGTTGATCCGCCCGGTGTCGGCCCACAGGCCAAACTGCCCTGCCTGGATATAACGAGCCACGCTTTCGGTGGACGCGCCAATCAGCGCCAGCTCAAAATCGTGGATTGGGCCGGCCCCGTTCATGGCGACGTGGGTGACAATCCCTCGCTCCATCAGATCAATGATAAAGCGGGACAGGCCCACCTTGAGCATGTGCGCGCCCATCATCAAAATCACCTGCCCGCCCTGCCGGTGCGCGGCGGAGATACGCTGCGCCAGCGTCGCCAAATCGGGGTGAGCGAAAGGCGGGGTGGGGTCGTCCAGGTTGATGATTTGGGGCAGGCCCATATCGTGAACCCGCTCAGCCAGGGGTTTCAGTTTGAGTTGAGTCCGGTCAAACACAGGAAAAGGCATTTGGTATCCTCAAAATGGTGTGGATAGACATTTTGCAAACCAGATTTACGTGTTGCGTGTTCCGTTTATTTACGCAAGACGACCGACGAATTTCGAGGCATTAAAAAGAGCCAAAACCAAGCGCCATCAACAAGCCAATCAAAATAGGCTGGTGAAGCACATAAATCAAAAGGGAATGCCGGCCCAAGAAGCGCAGTCCCCGGATGAGAGGCCAGCCGGACAGGTCAGGCAGCATAAAACGGCGGACGCCCTCCGGGTAAAAGGTGTACCCGGCAAAAATCCCCCAGCAGGGCGATGCCATACCAGGGCAATATCGGATAATAATCTACCATATACACCCCGGCCTGTTTGACCCCCAGCCAGATCAGCCAGGGATAGGTTACCACCAATTTACCCACCACATTTCCGGCGATAATCACCAGTACGCCAGCCGCCAGGCTGACCCAACGATTGACCCACAGAAAAGGAGCAGCCAGCACAATGGACGCGCCCAATAAATGCAAAATCCCAAAGATGACAAACCCCCCGGCCAATAAAGAAATAGGTGGCTACGGTGATAATCAAACCCAGACCGAAGATTTTGCCGCCGCGCCACAAATACTTTTTAAAGCCGGGCGACTGCCCCCGGCGCTGGCGTTCGCGGGTATCGCTCAAGGTCAGGGAAAGGCCCATCACAAAAATGAAGATGGTGGCAATCAGCCGGGGAAACCACTGCCAGGAACTGCCCAGCAAATCGGCCTGATAAAGGCCAAAATAAACCAGGTCCCAGATCAGATGATAAATAATCATCAGGATGATGTCGAACCCGCGCAGGGTGTCTACTTCCCACAGCCGGGCCGAGGGAGGCGAGGAGGTGGGGCGGGGATGAGGCGAGGACGCGGGGACGCGAGAGTTTAGACCGATCTTCTCTTCGCCTCTTCGCGTCATCCTTGCCTCGCCTCATCCCCGCCCATCAAATAAGCGATCAACGCCTCACCTTCCCGAAAATCAGGGATGATGAGATTGGCCCCGGCCTGGATAAGCTGGTGGCGTTTGGTTTCATTGATCCCCTGCCGCTCGACTTCATTGCTGGCAACGCCGACAGCGATGCCGCCGGCCTGGGCGGTGTACTCGATTTCAACCTTGCCATCGCCGCAGGAAACAAGTTCGCAGCCGGCCAGTCCATACGCCTCCAAAATCCCTTCGATGACGTGTTTTTTGGAAAAACCAGGGCTGCCATCCTGGGGGCCATGAATCCGATCTTCAAAGTAAGCGGCTAAACCGAGAGCGGCTGTTTCCTCTACCACCGCTTCCTTTTCGGTGCCGCTGGCCAGGTGACAGATGATCTTGCGGCGTTTGAGTTCGGCCAGCAGTTCCATCACGCCGGGCACGGTCAGGTCAGCCGGCTCGAACTGGCCGCGCCTCAAGCTGGTCAGCCGTTCATTGACCCGCGCTAGCAGCCGGTCGAGAAAAAGCCGTTTATACATGTGTGGATCGTGACGCAAACCGCCGCGTCGAGCCACTTCGTCGGCCAGAAAAGTCATCTGGTCAATCGTCGGGCGGCCGGTCGAGTGAAGCACCAGGTCAGTCACCTTGTCACAAAGCGTCTGCTCATCTTCGGCTTCGGGGGTGGCCCGCAAAAATTCAAGCATCAGCTCAATCATAAGCTGCTGCCAGCCCTCCCGGATCAATGAGACCGTGCCGTCAAAATCAAACAGGACGTGCCGCGGCCGGGCGCAGGGTAAACGCGGGCTGATAATTTCAATATGGGTATTAGGTAGATAGGTTCGACCATTTTGGCTAGTCAATAGAATTCACCTTTCAAGAGGCGAGGATTAGTGGGGCGAGGAGGCGAGGACGGGGGAGTTTGGTTTCGCCGCTTCGCCGCTTCGCCTCATCGCATCATTTCTTTAGCCAGGGCAGCGGCTCCCCACAAGGGAGCATCATCTCCCAGGGCAGCCGGCACAATTTCTATACTGGTTTCGGCATGGGTATGGGCGCGGGCGGTGTCGCGCACCGTCTGCCACCACAATTCGCCCGATTTGATGACGCCGCCGCCCAGAATCACCCGGTCGGGGTTCATCAATGCCAGCGCCCCGGCCAGCCCCAATCCCAACCGTTCCGCCGATTCACGAATAATCTGCTGGCTGAGTTTATCCCCCTCGGTCGCGGCCTGGGCAATGAGCTGCGCCGTGATTTTTTCCGGCTTACCCTCGGCCAGTTGCAGCAGCCGTTTGCCCTGGTCCCGCTTCGGGTCTGATTTATCCTTTTTCTTGCCCAGGTATAACCTGGCTCGATACGCCATCGCCGGCCCGCTGGCTTCGGCTTCCAGGCAGCCTTGCCGGCCGCAGGGGCAGAGAAAGCCGCCGGGCTGGACGGTCAAATGGCCGATTTCACCGGCCATGCCGTCGGCCCCGGCGTAAGGCTGGCCATTGATGATCCAGCCGCCACCAATCCCGGTGCTGATGGTTACGTACAGGAGGTGCTGGCAGTCCTGCCCGGCCCCAAAGCGAAACTCGCCCAGGGCGGCGGCATTGGCATCGTTGTCAACGGCGACCGGAGCGTTTAATTCAGCCGCTAACCACTCAGCCAGGGGGGTATTCTCCCAGCCGGGGGTATGGAACGACCGCCGCACCAATCCCTGCCGGGCATACACCGGGCCGCCAAAACTGACCCCGACGGCGACAGGCTGTCGCCCACATTCTTCGATCAAATCGTGGGCCAGATCGAGCATGGTATCGTATTCATAACGTCCATCCACCCCGGTGGGCAAAGAAAAATGCCGGTGGGCCAGCCAGGTTTGCTCACCCGGATGAGTCAGGGCAGCGGCCAGTTTAGTGCCGCCAAAATCAAGGGCTAAAAGAAGAGGAGATAAAGTCATTTTAAGAAATTAGAAATAAAAAATTAGAAATAAAAAATTCCATATTCATCAACGTTTACCTGGGCGCTTTGCCGCTGGAGTTTATGGGGTCGAGTCGTTCGGCCCCAACCACAACTGCCGAGACGGGTCGAAGCGCCAGCCGGGGGTATCGGCGAAGTTAAGGGGATGGCGTGGCCAGCCGGCTTTGATGCGGGCTGCCGTCTCGTCCCACGAGCGGATGCCACTGGTAGCATCGGCAGCCTCGACGTTGCACGCACCGACGGCGACGGCCATCGTCACGGCTTCGGCGGGCGGCAGGTCGCGCAGAAAAGCTGACAGGAAACCGGCGACGGTGGTATCGCCCGCGCCGGTGGTGCCGACCACCCTGGTTTGAAAGATGGGCACCCAAAATTCGCGCCTGGCCCAGCGAGCCAGATCACTGGGCGGCGCGGCCCAGTTCGGTCAGCCGGTTTTCGGCAGAGGTAAGTAGATATAAACCCAGGTGTCCGGCTTTGAGCATGACCACCTTTGCCCCCATTTCCAGCAAATCGGCGGCCACTTGCGAAGCCAGGGGTGGGGTGATCGGCATTGCACCGCTGGACACCTGTTTGAAGAGATTGGGATAAAGCATCAGCAGCATCTCTTCGAGGCTGGGCACAAACAGGTCAACATAAGGCAGCACTGCCCGGAGGATGACGGCCCAACGCGCCTGCCCCGATGGACCGGCCGGTCGGGCATAGCCATATCGAGCGAGGTGGTCACGCCAGTGGCTTTGGCCCGTTGAAACAGCTTGACCAGTTCGGCCCCGTCGTCGAGATACATCTGTTTCATCAAGGGCGGATAGCCGAAGTGAAATAAGTCGGCCTGCTCCAGGGCGGCATAATCCACATCACCGGCGTCGAAGGTGTCGTTAGCGCCGGGGCAGTGAAAAAAAATCCGGTCAACCTGGGGCGGGTTGAGAATGACGGTATAAGAACTGGCCTCGCCCGGAACGATCTGCATGCCTTCGGTCAGGGTTTCGCCGAAGCTCCTGACCACGTCGAGAATGGCCTGCCCAAACAGGTCGGACCCGATTTTGCCCATCAAACGGGTATTGATGCCCAGTTTGTGCAAAACCAGGCCGGTATTGGATACAGGTCCGCCGGTGGACATCACCGCCGGCCCCGCTTCGAGCAGCCGGCCGGGCCGGAAATCAGACTCGAAATCACCGGTCCCCAGCAAGGTAGGGATAATATCCAGGCAAATGTGCCCGGCGACGATACAGGATTTGGTGGGCGGGGAGAGGGTTGTCAAAATAACGCTCCTGTGTTTTCTCAAAAATGGGCGAACCCAGTGTTCGCCCAAAATTGTAGCACGATTAGAAAGATTGGACAATCATTCATCGAGCGGCTTTGGCCAGCGGCCAGCTACAACTGCACCACCCGCCCGGTCTCCGCCGACTCGTACAGGGCCAGCACGCTGCGCAGAAAATGGCGACTGAGGCTGAGGGGAACCACCGGCTCTGCCCCATCCAGCACGCAGGCTTCCATCGCTTCGACTTCGGCCAGGTAGGGATTGGCGGCAGGAACAAGCAAATTCTCGCGGCTGTCGTCCCGGCCCAGGAAAACCAGGTGGCTGTCTTTGCCTTGCACCCCCGGTTTCCACGGTTCAATAATCTGGATGATGCCCTTATCGCCCACCAGATGCACCCCTTCCCGAAACGGCGAACGGAAACCGCACGAAATCTGGGCGATGACGCCGTTGGCAAATTTCATCTGGCCGGTAAAGGTGACATCCACCCCGGTTTCGCCTTTGGTCTGGCTGGCCCAAACCTCCACCGGCACGCCCGCTCCGGCCATCACAATGGCCAGGCTGTTGGGATAGACGCCCACATCCCACAAACTGCCGCCGGCCAAATCGGGGTGCAGGCGGATGTTGTGGCTGTCTTCCGGCGGCAGGTAATAGGCAAACCAACTGTGGATCAGTTGCAGGTCGCCCAGCTTGCCGGCGCGGATCATCTCCTTGACCTGCAAGGTTTGAGGGTGATGCAGGTACATAAAAGCTTCAAACACAGTCACTTTATTGGCTGCTGCTGCCGCTTCCACCTGATCCAGTTCGGCCAGGGTGGGGGTGATGGGTTTTTCACACAACACATGTTTGCCGGCCTGAGCAGCTTTGACCGTCCACTCGCAGTGGAGGGTGTTGGGCAGCGGATTGTAAATGACATCTATGTTCGGGTCGGCTAATAATTCTTCGTAGCTGCCATAGGCGGTGGGAATCCCTTTTTTGCCGGCATAAGCCAAAGCTTTGCTTTTATCGCGGCTGGCGACAGCCACCAGTTCGCTCCGATTGGCCTGGCGGATTGGCTCAATCACCGCATCGTTGATATTGGCGGTGGACAAAAGTCCCCAGCGGAGTTTGTCGGGCATCGTTATCTTACCTCCATGATTAGCACAATAAAAAGACCGCCGAGGGCCGACCTACCTTGCTATCGCAGTGTGCGATACCGCCGACCCTGCGCGGCGAGCTGCTCCAGCATTTGGCGGGTTTCGGTTTCGCTAGCTCCAGCCAGCCGCTCGACCTGGCAGCCGGCGGCGCGCAAAACTTGCTCGGCCTGGGCCGGTACCCCGCCCGCTCCACCGATAATAGTAACATGGCGAGCCGATTTGGCCTCTTCAATGGAAAAGCCGATGGTCGCCGGGAATTTATCAAGATAGGTGAAAGCGCCCAGCAAATCCCATTTGGCCCAATTTCCGGCCCCATGATGCCAGAAAAGCACGTAATGCTCGATTGTCTTGGCCGCTGCCGGAGCAGGCGTTGGGGTGGGTGTTGGCGTAGGTGTTGGAGTCGGCGTGGGTTGGGGCGTCGGTTGAGGAGTTGGGGTGGGTATGGGCGTCGGCACGACAACCGGGGCAACCACACCTCCGGCCATCAAGCTTTGAACTTTGACCATGAGCGGACCTTTCCAGGTGGGGAAAGTCGCGCCGGGACTGCCCGTTTTGACCAATTCACTGTACCCAACAATTTGATTGGCCGGAATCGCCAATTGGACGGCCAGTTGGGCTAAAAGGGCCGCCGCCGCGTCAAGTTGGACCTGCGGGGGTGCAACATCGGTAAAGTTGCCGACCAGACAAACGCCAACGCTGTCGCCGCTGAAATTGCCGGCATGGTTGGCTGTGGTTTCGAGCGGCTGGGTTTGAAAAGCCTGACCCTGGGCCGTAATACAGTAATGATAGGTAATGCCCGGCAGATTGCGATTGTTCACCTGAAATTCGGCCACGCGGGTGATGGTCACATCCGGCGGGGTAGCGGTATGGTGGAGAATGATCCGGCGAATGACCGCACGGGCGCGGGGGGGGATACTGCTGCGTGGCGCTGCGCGGCAGGCTGGCGCTGACATCCTGCACCTGAATCAAGGCCACCGGCGTGGGCGCAGGAGCCGGTACGGGGGTGAGCGTTATTTGCACCGGCTGGGTGGTCACGCTGACCGGCGAGATCAGCAACCCTTTATCGCCCTGGGTAGTAAACCAGGTCACCCCCTCTTGGATCATATCCCAGCGCAGTTGGTACACGCCGGGAGCGTCGGGGGTGCGCAGCCGGGCCTGAATCAGCACGCCGCCATCCGGCGGCACATCAGCCGGCAAAGGGGAGTGGAAATCAAGCGGGGGTGGAAAAGCAACCATCTGACCACTGGCGTTATACCATTGAAAGCCCAATTGGACAGGCGTCGTCCCGCTCCGGGTCCAGGTGAGACTACCGGCATTTTGGACGGCCACGCTCAGATTGAGGGTTTGACCCGCCGGAACCGTGGTCGGCGTGTTGTGGCCGGTATAGCGAGTCCGGTAGGCGGGCCGATTTTCAACCACCACTGCCGGGGTTACAATTTCAACCGGCAACGGCGTCGGCGTGGTTGTGGCAGTTGAAATTTCAACCTGGCCGGCGTCGGGGTTCCACTGGTAATTGAAGGCGACGGCATCGCGGAGATCATTCTGGACGCCCTGCTTACCGTCAATGTGCCACTTGTCGTGCCGGGGCCAGCGATACAGAATGGCGCAGCGGATTTGCTGGTTGCCGGCTTTGTTCCAATCGTTGATTTCTTTGTAGGCATTTTTTACCCAGCCTCGGTTGGCGTCTTCCCAGGCTTCATCTTCGTCTATTTCGGTCAGGTAGACCGGCAGATGGCGAAAAGTGCGGGGAATGGCCTCCATCTGGTCTTTGTAAGTGCGGAAATGGTAATTGTACTTTTCAAAAGGTGGCCCCATTTTCTGATCGCTGAAAACCAGGTCAGGATTCACCCCATGGGTGTAGGCGTGGATAGCAATCCCGTCGCAGTTATCCGGGCCAATAGCCCGCAAAATATCGCGCAGATACTGGATATAATCGCCAAAAAAGCCAAAGTATGGGTAATGGCCCGGTCCACCGGCGATTTTGTTGGCCGGGTACTGGCCTTCGGGGTCGGCGTCGTAGGGCGTTTCGGGGTTCCAGGGTCCAATCGCGCCGATGATAACCTGGTCTTTGCGATGCCCCGGCAGGCGGCGGATGGCATCGCGGCACAGCCGGTAACAAGTGGCATAGCGGCGGGGGGTGATCGGTTCGGCCTCATTGCTGCCGGGTTTGCGCGGCTGCTCCCGTTCCAGGTTCATCTCGTTGCCGATAATCCAGATATGCGCGCCGGGTGATTTGCTGACAAAATTAGCCACCCGCTGGCGAAGTCCTGATATTTACTGGAAAGGGGAATGGTGCCATCAGAGCCGTAAGCGTGGTTGAGGCGGACAATCAGCCCAAAGCCCTTATCGGCCAGGTCGGTATAGTTGCTGCCGCCCATATCACCGGGATTGGCCCGGACTTCTTCGGTGACCAGCACCCAACCTTTGGCTTTACCGTCAACCAGCATCAAGTGCTCACCGCCGCGGTCGTGCATACCGTAAATGAAGGGGGACTCTTCTTTTGGAACAGCCATGGGATACTCCTTAGAAACAGTAGGCGGTAGACAGGGGTAATAAATATATTGCTGCTACCTTTTCATTATTCGTGTTGCGTGTTGCGTAATCTAAACCGAAGACGCAACACGCAACACGTTCACCATTATAACTTTGTTAAACTTGGATTGTAAAGGCTGGACGAAATTAATTTACTTACGTCAAGTGCCTGGTTCCATTATAAACGAAAATGACAATTGAGAAAAGCTTTTCATCTCGATTTAACATGACGGGCTGAATGTTGTACAATCGGGGCGCAAAAATGACCGATGACGGGAGACAGGCGACCGGAGCAGTTTATTGAGCACTACCCGGTCTCCGGTCCTCGGTCTCTGGTCAGAAAAACAGATAGGAGACCCGTTGATGCCGTCGAAATGGAACAATGCTTTGTGGAAGTTAACCGCCAGTGTCGCTCTGGCTTTGAGCTTCTTTGTGCTGAATTGGAGTTTGCTGCCAACGGCCAGACTCGTGGCTCAGGCCGCGCCGGCCCAGCCCCCGTCCGCCGCCGTGATCCGGGCGTCTGCCGTAGCGACTGTCTATCTGCCGCTTGTGGTCAAGGCCCCCTATCCCGAAGAGGATCTCCGCCTCTTGATCAATGCTGAAAGAACCAGCCGGGGATTAGCGCCGCTCGCCTTCGATGCGCTGCTGGCCCAGGCGGCCGAGGCGCACAGCCAGGACATGATTAACCGTAATTTTTTTAGTCATATCAATCCTGATGGCCTGGATCCGGGAGACCGGGTAGCCAACGCAGGTTATTCAGCCAGTACTGTGGGCGAAACAATTGGGGCCGGCTACACCACCCCTGCCGCTATGCTGACCGGCTGGCTGAACAGTCCGGGGCACCGTGATATTTTGCTCAGTCCCAATTTTACCGAGATTGGCCTGGGCTACGTCACCGGCGGAACCTACGGCCATTACTGGACGGCGGTTTTCGCCAGGCCGAACTAACCGCAGATTTTGAGCTTATTTGACATTGCCCTACCTGCGGACTATAATCGGAACGTTTGGACAAAACTCTCAGCCCGGCCCAAATAAAGCCGAAAACCATTTAAAGGCGTTATTGAATTTATGAGACAGCATAACATCACCGTTGTCATCGGCATTTTGCTGCTGGCAGCCTTGTTGATTTGGATCAATACAGTCAATCTGGAATACACCTATCCCGAGGCCACCGATACTGCCACGACGGAAGCTGCGCCGTGGTGGGTGGCTTTGCTCCCCTGGCAAGGCAGTCAGCAGCGCAGCATTACCGTTCATCAGGGCCTCGATTTGCAGGGCGGTCTACAGGTAGTGCTAGAAGCCGACCTGCCCGAAGGTCAGCCCCTGGAAGAAGGGGCTATGGAAGCGGCCCGCGTGATTGTGGATAACCGCGTCAACGGCTTGGGCGTAACCGAGCCGCTGGTCCAACTTCAAGGCAGCAACCGCATGATTGTTGAACTGCCCGGCATCTCTGACCCCGAACTGGCTATCAGCACTTTGCGCGAAACCGGGTTGCTGGAATTTGTGGATGCCGGCCGCGTGCCGGTCCCCGAAGGGACCATTATCCAAACCAGCCTGGGCGGCGTCGCTGAAACTGCTCCAGCCGAGTCCATCACCTCTACCTCTGAAATTACCGGCGCAGCCGCTGCTCCACCCGCCACCATCTATCCCACCATCATTACCGGCAGCGATCTGGGGCAGGTCAGCAACGCCGGCTTTAACCCCGACCGGCGGGTAGTGGAAATCAACTTCAGCCTTAAACCCGAAGGCGGGAGAAAATTTGGCGATTATACCGGAGCTAATGTCGGCAACTACTTGTGTATTGTGATAGACAAAACCGTCCTATCCTGCCCCACCGTCAATGCCCGGATTGACACCAGCGGCACTATTTCTTTGGGCGGCGACAGTCTGGAAGAGGGCCAGGCCCTGGCTATCCAGTTGAAATACGGCGCGTTGCCTGTGCCCCTCAAAGTGGTCGAGAATCGGACCATTGGCCCTACCCTCGGCCAGGACTCGGTGCAGAAAAGTATTCAGGCCGGGACAATTGGGCTGGTCATTGTCACCCTTTTCATGCTGATTTACTATCGCACACTCGGCCTGATGGCGGTTCTGGCTTTGGCAGTTTACGGGCTAATGAACTTTGCCCTTTATAAAATTGTACCTGTCACCCTGACACTGCCGGCTATCACCGGCTTTATTCTATCAGTCGGTATTGCCGTAGACGGTAATATTCTGGTGTTTGAGCGTCTCAAGGAAGAACTACGGGCCGGACGCAGTTTGAAAATGGCCATGGAATTAGCCTTTAATCGGGCCTGGCCTTCCATCCGAGACTCGGCCCTGAGCACGTTGATTACCTGTTTGATTCTGTTTTGGTTTGGTACCAATTTTGGGGCCGGGGTAGTTAAAGGGTTTGCCATCACCCTGGCTTTGGGTGAGTTAATTCATATTTTCACCAATATCACCGTAACCCGCGCCCTTTTACGGCTTCTGGTCGGCGTTGGCGGTGAGGGGTTAAAAAACAATTCGTTCCTGTTAGGGTTTAATGTCCGCCAGGAACGCCGGACGGCGCCGGGCTGGGCTACCTGGTTGTTTGATATCGTTAGCAAACGCAAATGGTACTATGTTTTATCGCTGGCGTTCATCATCCCCGGACTGATCGGCATGATTTTTTCTCAGGTGCAGTTTGGAACGCCGCTCAAGCTGGGTATTGATTTTACCAGCGGCTCATTGATGGAATTGCAGTTCGACCAGCCGGTTCAACCGGCCCAGGTACAGCAAATTTTTGCCGATTTCACCTACAATGACCAGGATTTTGGGGATACCGCTGTCACCACAGCCAACCAGTTGGGGCAGGAAACGATCTTGATCCGGTCCAAATTTTTGGAAGGTGAAGCCAAACCGCTGGTTCAGGAACAAATACGGAGTCAACTGGGCAACTTCAAAGAACTGCGCTTTGACTCAGTGGGTCCGACGATTGGCCGGGAGGTAGGCCAGGCCGCCAGTTACGCTATTGTTGCGGCCGCTATTGCCATCCTGCTTTTTCTGGTTTTTGCTTTCCGCTCGGTGCCCAATGCCTTCCGCTACGGCGTAGCGGCTGTTGTGGCAATGCTCCACGATGTTTTGGTAACGGCCGGCCTGTTTGCCATTGCCGGCTTAACCCTCGGCTGGGAGGTCAATGCCCTCTTCCTTACCGCCATCTTGACCGTCATCGGCTACTCGGTTCATGATACCATTATTGTGTTTGACCGTCTGCGTGAGAATCTGCCCCGCCATCGTAACGAAGTCTATGAAGTAGTCTGCAACCGCAGTATTCTGGAAACGCTCAATCGTAGTCTGGCCACCTCGATCACAACGTTGTTTGTGGTCACATCCATTCTCCTGTTCGGTGGAGCAACGGTGACCCAATTTGTCGCCATCATCTTTGTTGGGGTGATCAGCGGCACCTATTCTTCTATTTTTAATGCTGTGCCTATCCTGGTTTCGTGGCAAACGGGTGAAATCGGCAATTTCTTCCGACGGCTAACCGGGCGTACCCCGGCTGAAGCTCCAGCGCAAAGCTGATGGTTCAAAAATAATTGACTTTAGACAACTCGAACTTACCCTGAGGTTGAAGTCAGGGGGTTAAGTACGTTAACAATTGAGTTTTTCGGCAAAATCAGGTCGATTTAACCTTTTTCTTGGTCCGTTTGGTCGGTTTATACCGTTCAGGTCGCTGGCGAAGCCGACCAGTCGGCCAACCAGGTGACTTTCCGCGGGTTTTGGGCGGCTGGGCGGGTGTGCCAATCTGACTAAAAATCAGGGCCAGACCCCGGCGAACCCGACCGGGGGTCAAACGGGTTTGCGCTTTTTGCCAGGGCAAGGGTTGATCCGGGACCAACTGTCGAGCCAGAAAGACCTGCCAGTTGGCAATTTCGACCAGGTGGCTCCAGCGATCACAGGCCTCACTGGACTGGAAGTAGGGCAAGGTCCACAGTAAGGCTTGTTTGCGGAAGCGGATACTGGGTTCGATGGGCCAACGAAAATCGTACCAGGACCAGACCTCCCGCAGGGGATAAGGGGTGTGACCCGGTCGATAGCCTAACCACAAAGGTTGAGGCGGCTTGGCTCGTTCTCGGTGGACTTCAGCCAGGATGACCACAAAAGTAGTGTCGGCATCTGCTCTGGCGTGTAGGTTCGTCCAGCGTCGTAAGCGGACTTGGCCCCAGCGGTCGTGGCTAAACTCGGTCTGTTCGACCGGTTCCGGCCAGGTATTGGGATCTTTGAAGGCAAAGCGGGGACCGTGGACGGCGGGTCGACCGTGCCCGGTATAGGATTTCGGTGGCTGGTATAAGACCCGGTCACAGCGCATCCGGCCCAAGGCTGCGCAACTTAACCCGTCCAAGGCGCGGAAAAAGAGATGATTGCCATAGTGCCCATCGGCGACAATCACATCTAGCCCTTGGTGGTCGGGATCAGGTCGGGCTTGACACAGTTGCTTCACTTGGGCCGCTCCGATTTCAATCGCCGTTTGCTCAGGCTTAAGCCGCTGGCTGTCAATCGTCGGTGACCAACTCTGCCCCGGAACTGGACTCCAGGTCAACAACGAATACAGGTGTCCTTGCACAATCGAATGCCGTTTCAAGGCTTTCGTCGGACTGGGAGCATAAACTAACCCCGTCAGGGTGCGGGCACTCGGATGCGCCCAAACCGTCGTGTCTAAGGGAAAGACTTGCACCCCTTGTCGCGGCACTTGCTGCAAAAAACTTTGCCTTAACCGCTGCTCGTGCTGCTCCCCGGCTTCAATGGCCTCATACACACTCGGCCACTCCCGCCGAAAGACCGGCGAAAGGCTCAACTCCGCCAAGCAACCAGGATGGTCATTGAGCAGCAGTGCATCGATTAACTCGAACTGGGCATCCCGTCCTTTGGTCAAGATTTGCTCGTACACCGTTTGCCGAAACTCAATTAAATTGTTAAGCTGTCTGGCGGTAGATAGATTTTGGTAGGCATACCCTATATCTTCTACCGTTAGGCGGTTTGTGCAACTCACAAGCCGCCTTTTGTCTTTATTTATCTAAAGTCAATTAATATAGGTCAGATATATTACTAAAAAACTCACTGCGTACGGCTAGGACCCAGTGAACCCTGCTGAGTGCTTGATCGTTGAGGCATTTACCCAACTCATCGAGAAAACTGGCTCGCTCGGTCTCGTTGAGCAAGGTATAAACCTCTTCAAATTGATCCAGTAGCAGGTATAGATGAGTGGTTAGTCCCAATACAGCCGTGACTTGACGCAGAAAACCTGGCAACGAGATTTTATGTAGTTCGGGTACATCGGCTAGGTCGGGCACAAAGGCCTGTTTTATAGCGAGGCTTGGTGAGATGTCAGACCGTAGGTAGACTGGCAAGTGGCCCTGGCCTAACAGTCGGGGCATCAGGCCGGCTTGTAACAGTGAGCTTTTACCTGCACCCGATTCGGCATGCAAGATAGTTAAACGATCTCTAGCGAGATGCCGGATCAATTCGGTGATGGCGCGTTGTCGGCCGAAAAAAAGTTCAGCATCACTCAGGCGATAGGCTGACAACTCTTTGTAAGGTCCACCAACAGAGGCATCATTTTCATCGGCGTTCCCCCAGTCTTCGAGTATAATCTATGACTCCCTCAGCTAGCCGCTGAGAGGCAATTTCATGCGCCTTTAATGCCTCCTCAGTAGCAGTGAGCGCCTGTTCGATGATAACATCGCGCCCAGCAATAATTGACTTATGGATCCCGCCAGTTATGTCTCCAAATGTGACATGACTAACTGTTTGGTTGCCAGCTACATAGGTTTCGGCAGTGATATTAACAACCTGTCCATTGGGCAAAGCTAGCAGTAACGGCTTTAGAGCTTCGTCCAATTCGGCTGCGGAAAGTTGACCAGCGAGACCCCGTTTGATAAGGTCAATAGCCTGGTAATGATCTCTGATCTGATGGAGGAGTTCTAGGGGAACATTGTCGCCATATTTAGCTTCACGCTCTCGGAGAATATTGAGGTTTTGAGTGAGTTCTTCTAATTGTTTTTGGCGAGTAGATACATCTATCGAGGACTGATTAGTGGCAGTCATCAGTAAGCTTCCTGTGAGTAGCACTCAGTTTCCGGTTTGGGGAATTTGTATTTACTTCGACAATGTTAAGTTACACAAATGTTCTGTGAAAAACAGGAGTTATGTCATTCTTCGCTTCGCTCAGAATCCCCGATACCTTGGCTGAAGAGGCGATTTCCTTGGCAAAAACAGCAATTGGCGTTGTTTCCAGCCGAAGGGGGTTTAATAGCAGCCTCATAGGGATTCTTCACTCCGCTGCGCTGCATTCAGAATGACATGGGATACACCATTTTTACATTATGTTAATTTAACATTGTCGAATTACTTACAAGCCAATTTTATCATATGTTTGTAACAAGTACAAGGCTAAACTTCTCTGGGCAATAGAAAAAGAACCGAGCCACTTGGGCTTGTCCCGTGAGTCCGGTTGAAGCGATTGCAGGTTATTTATTTACGGTTATGGCTACATTTCCCTTTTTATGCCCCAGTTCTACATATCTATGAGCCTCAATGATTTGTTCAAAAGGGTAGCATCTGTCATTAATGGGGGTAACTATTTTTGCTTCGACAAGTTCCCTGATGTTATTAAGACGTTCTGAGCTTAAAATTAAGGCGTCATCGTCAATAGAGATAAATTTGCCTTTATTGGTTATGGCTAGTTTACATGCTGCTTTAAGTTTAGAGGTTTTTCTTTTTCCAACAGCGTCTAGCACCAAATCATAGGTTTCCAGTTGAGAAATTGAAGCTTCCTTTGTGTAATCCAGCGTTTTATCTGCCCCTAATGATGTTACAAATTGAGTCTTTTCTGCCCCACATACCCCGGTAACTTCAGCCCCCAGATGTTTGGCGTATTGTATGGCTATTATCCCAGAGGTTCCAGAGGCTCCGTAAATAAGAACTTTTTGGTTGGCCTGGATATTTCCTTTCTCAAGAAATTGCAAGGCTAAGAGACCGCCGTAAGCGGCTGAAGTGGCTTCTTCAAAACTGATGTTTTTTGGTTTTAAGGCCAGACACCCTTGTTTTGAATCGGTTTCCTTCATGCATTTATAATCGGCATAAGCGCCAAACGAAAATCCGGTCAGCCCGTACACCTGATCACCCACCCGAAAACGTTTTATCTTTGAACCGGTCTGTACAATTTCGCCTGAAAATACTTCCCCCAGAATTTTATTTCGGGGCCTGGTTATACCTATCATCAAGCGCAAGGGAATAAAAACCATTAGCGGAACATTTGAGCTGCGGATAAAAATGTCACTATTGGTGACAGATGTAGCATATATTTTTATCAAAACCTCATCGTCTTTGGGGACAGGTTTTTCATACTCGACGATTTTTAGCACCTCTGGCGGACCATACTTAGGGCAAATAATAGCTTTCATTTTTTCCATGATTCTTCATTATAAATTACCGGAGTTTTGAATTTCCACTCCTGCCACAATTCAGCAGTTGTCAGCAGTTGACTCATAAAGTGACTGACATTAATCCGGCTGGTTCGTCCGGCATTGAAGAGCGGACTCCGGGTGGGTGATCCAACCACCGTGTACGGACTCTCTTTATCCTCATTGAAGAGAGAGTCTGGCCGTACCGCCACCCATTCGATTTTATCGCCAATCTCATTAATAAGATAGTTAGCCGCTTTCATATTGTCATGATGGGGCGGTAAAACGGCTTTAAGGATCGAAAAGATCACCCCTTCTCCAAAGGTATTCTTTTCGCCCGCCCCATGATTCGTAAAGGCAGTGGTGCTCATGAGAATTAGCTTGGTTTTATGATTGGCTCTGGCGGTGATGGCCTGGCTTACCGCTTTTAAGGTATCTGATACCAGAAAATGGGGCTGCCCAAACATTCCTTTCAGGGTAATATTGTGACCAAGACAGGAAACCACCGCCTCACAATCAGCGATAAGACCGGAAATTTCAGCCGGGTTAAATTCGGTTATGTTTCCTCTTATTATCTCTACGAGTGAGGTATTCAATAGCTCTTGCGGCAATACTGAATTCTGTCGAATAACGGCTTTGAGATTAATGCCTTTTTTAAGCAGTTGTAAACCTACCAGTTTCCCGGTTGCGCCACTGGCACCAAGCAGTAATACTTTCATTATGGATCTCCTTTAAACCGAACGGGGTAGTAACTACTCAGCCCTCATGTCATTTCGAGGCCGTAGGCCGAGAAATCCCTATTACGCTGCATCGGCCTCGGAGATTTCTCCCTTCGGTCGAATGACATGGCTGAGTCGTTACGAAAATGGCTACTTTACTTCTGCGGGATTTAAAAAGAGGTAATTGCCGGATGCTTCTTGCTGGGGCCAGTTCCAGGCAGACCAGATAATGAATAACAGGCAGGCCACTTCGATGGTGGCGAAAAAGATATAACTGAGATAAGCGCTGCCGCCGCCGATCACAAACAGAACTCGTTATCACCCCGGCAATGATATTGGCCCAGCGATTGGCGCTGTCTTTCAAAATACGAGACAGCAGAATCATCGCTATCGGAATCTCCAGCAATACAGCGAACACCAGCAGTAATTCCTGGGTGATTTCAAAGCCCACCGCCCCGGTCATAATATCCTCCAGTGCGCCGGGATTTATAAAGCCGAGAATATCCGCAAACACCATGTTGAACATGACCACGATCCATAAGGTTGAAAGCTTTACTTTCAGGTCCATAGGGGCAGTCTTATCGTTTGTATTCATTTTTTTCTCCTCGACAACATTGATTTGAACTTCAGAATACTTTACGATAATGCCCTTTGAAAGTTGCGGTTTTGTTTTGTGTTTCTCGTTCCCACGCTCCGGCGTGGGAACACCTACCTTTCTCGTTCCCACGCTCCAGCGTGGGAATGCCTAATTTCTCGTTCCCACGCTCCAGCGTGGGAATACCTAATTCCTGGCGCTTGAATACCGCCAATGCTCAGACTTATCCACATAGCCCCGCTCTCCCGGATTTTGATGGATATACTCGATTTTCTGCCTTAAAATAACATAGGCATAGATTTTTAAGCCCTCATCCATCAAGAACTGGAACGAATTGAATAAGATCGCCACGGTTTCCCGGCGGGTAAATACCGGGATCCAATGTAATACGGTGCAGGTCATAAAGTGGGGATCAGTAAATTTGTAGCGACTTCTGTCCACTATTGTTCCTATGGTATGCATTGAGGTTCCCCCGATTTAGTGGACAGGGAGTTAATCGATTAAAGATAGCTTTTCATAATTGACCGGACTTAGATAGTGCAAAGCGGAGTGCCGCCTGACCCGATTATAAAAGACTTCAATGTACTCAAAAATATCTGTTTTAGCCTCCGCTTGAGTCTGATAGTGACAATGATGAACCAACTCTGTTTTCAAGGTACCAAAAAAGCTTTCGGTGGGAGCATTATCGTAACAATTGCCTTTGCGGCTCATACTACCCTGGATCTGATGGTGGGTCAACAAAGCTTGATAATCATCGCTAGCATATTGGCTGCCTCGATCGGAATGATGCAGCAGGCCCGCCGGTGGCTGGCGCCCAGTAATGGCCATGTGCAAGGCGGCGATGACCAGGTGACGTTCCAGGCTGTCGCTCATGGCCCAACCGACAATCCGGCGCGAATACAAGTCCAAGACCACCGCCAGATACAGCCAGCCCTGAGCGGTCGGGATGTAGGTAATATCCGTCGTCCACTTTTCATTAGGCCGACTGGCGCTAAAGTCTTGATCAAGCAGATTACGAGCAACTGGATAATTATGGGCGCTATCAGTCGTAATCACTCTGAATTTGCGTTTCTGCTTGGCAAAGAGTTTTTCGTCGCGCATCAACCGGGCTACCCGTTTGGGGCCGCAGTTGATCCCTTGTTCGGCCAATTCGGCCTGAATACGAGGGCTGCCATAGGTTTGACGACTTTGTTGATGAATGTCCTTGATCTGTTGGGTCAGTTCCTGATCGGCCATCTTCCGCGCACTGGTCGGACGTTTCAGCCAAGCGTAGTAACCACTGCGCGAGACCGCCAACACCCGACACATCACCGTGATCTCAAATTCCTCCCGGTGGGCAGCGATAAATTTGTATTTCACCGCTGGCTCCGCGTGAAGATGGCCAAAGCTTTTTTTAGGATTTCTCGCTCCTGCTGCACGATGACCAGCTCCCGTTCCAGACCCCGCACATACTCGTCATCGGCCTTTAAGCGACCTTTGCCTGGAAACGCTTGGCTGCCCTCCCGTTCCACATCTTTGCGCCAATTGTACAGGCAGCCGCGACTCAGCCCTAATTCCCGTTCCACCTGGCTATCCGTCTTGCCGCTGCTTCGGGCTAACTCCAGTGTTTCCATCTTGAATTCTTTACTGTATTTCTGTTGTTTTTTTGTCATTCTTCCCTCACGGTTTAGTATACTCGATCTCCTTTATGTCTACTAAACCGGGGGAAGGTCAGTGTGCGAGATTTTATCGAAGCATTTTTCGATGTCTGCGTCTAGCACATACTTGGGTTTAAGGCGAATGAAGTTGAAGATAGCTTCGATAGCATCGTGAACACACCGACCCGGTCTGAACCCGTAGCTGTTTGGTTCAAATTTGGCTTCCCATTCCGGTTCCAGAGCCAGTTTCACCAAAGCTTGGCGCGCCCGGTCTGAGAGGGTCGGAATCCCTAACGGCCTTTTCTCATCGCTGCCGGGTTTGTCAATGTAAATTCGACGCACCACTTGCGGGTCTTTGTCCAGGTGACGCAGGTCTTGGGCCAAAGCAAACCGTTCGGGTGGCGTGAGCGAAGCTACGCCATCCACACCCGGTGTCCGTTTACCCCGATTATCCTGGCTTACCCGGCGCACCGCCAATAGGCGGGCACTGTAGGAACTTAAAAGAAGACGTTGCAGATTGTGGACACGCTTGACGTCGCCACAGCTCGCGGCTTGATAGATGCGTTGCTGGAGGCGGAAGACGTTACGCTCGATCTCCGACCAAGGTAACTGTCGCCAATCTTCAGTATGCCCTAAAGCACCTGCCATAAGATACAACCTCCGTTCACCCCTCTATCTTCCACTTAACCGGACCCACGTCAGCCTATCCCTGGTATTACCCAAGGCTTTTGCTTCTTGGGTCATCCTTCTCTCCCGTCGCTTGCGGCTTGGCGGCCTGCTCAACTTCCTTGTTGAGAGCTAGGGAGGTTGTCTCGTTCCGTATGTTGATTGGTTTGTGGCCTTAGGCTGGTACTTTACGCCGGTATCCTGACGAGATGGTTATTACGTATCGCTTGACTACGTAACTCTGGATACATTCCCGTTTGGGCCTGCCTATTAACCAGCGTTGGCAGGTTCTGCTTGACGACGCTTCCGACATACCTTCATTCATTAGCCTTAGCCACCTGCTCAACGAAGTCACCACGTCTGGTTCGTGGCTTATCGCCTTTTCTCCCTTGCTCCTGACCTGCGATTGCCACGCACACGCCATAGGGAGATGCTTTTACCCCAACCACCTGGGGAGATAGACTTGATAATTCGCCATTCCTGTCGTATCATCTTACTATCATCAACATACAGTTACAGCGGTCATCACGCCGCTGCCGCTCATCCTCCATCATCTTTGATGGTTTCGAGCGAACGAGCCGCACCAAGCCCAATTCAGCCGACCCGTCAATCTGGTTTTTAATTGCAAGGCTTGGTTTCCCCCGACGATGAAAGCGGGCGGCTGATTGGGGGGCGTTAGGCCACCCTCATTTGCTGGCCCAGATCAGGGTGGGTCTACTTCTGCGGGCCTGACCCGGTGCGGCTTAACTTAGGCGTTGGGCCGGTTCTTTACTCCCAATAATTTCTGTAAATAAAGGCACGAGAAATAAACAACTCGTGCCAGATTTTTATTCAAAGGGTATAATGTTACAATTAGTTTATCTCTCAATGAAAAAGAAATTTACATGACTTGGATAGCCGAAAAAATAACCAACGCATATCCCATATTCAGTGTATCAGACGAGAATGCCCTACTTGATGTTCTGCTGGAGTCTGTTTACGGGTATAGGTTTCCAGCCGATTTATCCCAAGATGAAATCCAAAAACTGAGAAGACGATTACTCGCAGCCGCCTTTGATTTGATGGTAGCGGCAGAATATTATCGCGCTGTGGGCCATCTCCGTTGGGTTTATTGCCCAATCCCTGGCTCAGAGCCTATGGCTTATTACCCGTACACAAGCCTATGCCCTCGTTGTGTGCTTGATGGTAAATTTTATTTCCATCAAGCCAATAAACCGTCATCAGGGAGTATCGGAGCGACAACTTCAAGGCTGTTGGGCGTTTTTATGAAAGCCCTGTTTGAAAGGCATGGGCGCAAGATAGAAATCCTCAGAGGTTCTGAACCTGTTGATTCTATATTTTTGGACAAATCAACAGAACCCCATGTTTATTTGTTTGCTGAAGTGAAGTCCGCTCCTCTTGTTACTTTGCCTCTTGCAATGACTACTGAACGTCTGACCTTTGAAGAAGACCAAGCTGCTGTATCTTTGCAAACTCACAAAGAAGTGACCATGATAAATCTGTATAAAACTAGCACTTCAATCTTTGTTCCAATTGAAAGCCCCAATATGCCTTCGGGCTGGGTAAGCAAAAATTTCCCGATTGGCAATAAAGAGGACGAGAAAGACTCGGCTTGGGCATATCGCGGATTAACAAATCTTCTCAAGAGTGATCCTTCTTTTTTTCAAGACTACAGTAAATTTTGGCTGGCGGCTTTTGATGCTTATGGCGCCTTAGCTAAACTAAGGCCCGTCTTCTGGTTTACAAATGCCTGCGGTCAACCTTCTCCCCGGCCCGCAGATTGGCCGAAACGTTCAAGAGGCGATGGACACGAGTCCATATCCGACAGTAAAACCAGTGTAGGCATGGACAGAACCGACGACATAAAGAAGAGTATTTATCAGGTGCTAAAACTTGGTGCGGAAGGAAAGCCATCACAGGATACAAAATATCTGGTCGGGATTGTATCCAATATTCATGCAGTCAGGCACTTTGACGAATACTTGACGGCATTGAAAGATATTGTTTGGACGAGAGATGAAACAGGCAAAGTTATCCAGGCGTCACAACTTCCACCTGATACCGCGCTTTTTTAACTTGTTTGATGGTATAATCGCTCTCACCGAAGTAATAGCACGTGATTCATGGATAGAGTCAACATTCAATTTCTGAGAGTATGGACATGATTAAGGTGTTTAACCATCAACCTCGCCGTGTTGGGAAAGAGGTGCAAGAAAGAATAGATACGCTCAAGATCGGTCAAAAAATGCAAGACCTTCCTGAGCATCTTTGGCATAAAAGTTTTCGTTTTTATGTCAAAGAAGACCCCACTAGAGTTGGTGGACCAAACTTGCGGATGATTAGGCTTGATCCTAATAAACCGTCTCTAACGGTTACAGCATATATCTTCAATAAGTTTGTTCATCCTTATGAAAATCGTTTCATCACGCCGCGAGAAGCTGCTCGTTTACAGGGTTTCCCTGACGAATTAGAGTTCAAAGGAACACTTGGTAGTGTTCAATTGCAGGTTGGCAATGCCGTTCCAATTCCTTTGGGTAGAGCAGTTTTTCATACGGTTCTTGAACACGCCAAGAAGATTGCCCCAGAGAAACAAACTTTTTACGCACTTAGTTTGTTTAGCGGTGCAGGTGGTTTAGATATTGCCGCATCTACCGCCGAAGTGCCTAATGCCAGATGGAAAACCTATGCTTCTATTGAACTTGATAAAGATTGTTGCGAGACTCTAAGTGCGTACTGCAAAAACGAGGCCGAAATTGTTAACAATAGCGTTTATTCAATCGCTGACCCTGTTGCATTTTCTGAAAAGTTGGCTGTGAAGAAAGAAGATGTTTGGCTAATTTATGGTGGCCCCCCTTGCCAAGCATTTAGCCAAGCCGGAAAACAACGCGGTATAACAGATCCTCGTGGACAACTGGTTTCAGAGTTTCTGCGGTATGTCGAGGAACTATCTCCCCGTTATTTTGTCATGGAAAATGTTCGCGGATTAGCAGGTATAAATAAAGGCAGGCTGCTAAAAGAGATTTTAGAGACGATGAAAAACTTAGGTTATAATGTTGACTATGGTTTGCTAAATGCGGCAGATTATGGAGCACCACAATTACGAAAGCGATTAATTTTTATTGGTACGAAAAAGGAACTTGGCAAAGCTTTACTTCCAAACCCCACTCATGCTGAAATACCAGACCTGTTTACCTCATACACATATATGACTGTTGGTGAAGCGTTTGAAGGGTTACCATCTTGTGATCTAAACGAACTTAATGGTAATGGATACTATCAACAAAGCCTGACACTTTACGATAATGAGTCAACATATTGAACGCAAATTAAAAGAATTACGGAGTAGGTCTTAGCCCCAAAACCGCCCTACCGATGTTATACAGTTGGGTGCGATACGAAGGTGAGTAAGTAGCTGTTCGGGCTGGGTAAAGCCCAAGACGAACCTGGTGTTCTGCCACCCGTACGCTTTGCGTATCCGACCATGCGTCACGGGTAACGGTGAGGGGTGAAGCGTCGGAGACAATGTACCCACACTCAAGCGAGTGGTCAACAACTTGTGAAAGGCGATGACGACTACCAGTTAGTAGGTTGGGGCGACCACCCTACGCAACTAAATCCCTGGAGATAGCGGAACGGTCGCAGGTCATCCTTCGGGATGACGGGAGGCTTAAGCCGGACGAGGGGACGCATCGCGCATCCTTTCCGGTTCTTAGGTAAGGGAGCAGCGGCGAGCGCATTCACAGGTGGCACGTCGACCATCAAAGATATGATTGCGGACGGAGACAAGGTCGTTAGCCGGCTCACCTTTCGAGGCGCGCATACGGGTGACCTGATGGGTATCCCCGCGACAGGCAAGTCTGTGACGATGTCAGAAATAATTATAGACCGGCTGGCCGATGGGGAAAATTGTCGAATCGTGGCGCTTATTTGACCAGATGGCGATGATGCAACAGTTGGGCGTGATCACCGCGCCGGGACAAAGCTGAAGTTAGGCATTCAGCAGGAGTTGCAAGCGGAGCACGTCACATTCTCAACGCGGATGTTGTCAAAAGCGGAGCGATTGCAGAGCCAAGCTTGGCTTTGCAATTGCTCCGTGCGCGGGTTATGCCGCCTATTAGCCCGCTGGCCGGTTATCTCGTTCAAACTTGTGAAAGTATGAAACTTGTTGGCTTGTTAGAATAGATTGGGGCATAATATCATCTCAATTGCTTTTGGGAGATAGATAAATGGCTGAACTTATTACAGAAATACTTGACGGAGAACCATATCAATACTACCCCCTCGGTAAATATGTAGTTCGGGCTATTGGCGTTTGTGGGGAACGCCCCACATTTAAATATACCCGGATTGAAATCACCGGAACGCTTGAACGGTTGGCCGCTGGCGAAAATATTGAGTTAATAGTCAAAGGCTATCAAGGCCGCGTACCAGGTGAGGCAATTATCGAAGCAATGCACTTGGTAAATCTACGGTTTCTACAAACTCTCCCCGAATTAGAATTCGCCTGATGATAGTTTTGGATGAACAATTATTAGGTCGTCAACCTGAGGTAGAGATAGCCAGATGGTATCGAGGCAGAATACAGTTTATTCACGAATTGCGACCTCATACGGTCGTCAAAGACGAGGCTATTCCCGATTTATTGCGGCAACAAAATCAGCCGACTTTTGTAACGATTAATGAGAAGGATTTTTGGCGAAAAGTAGTGATAAACGTCTCATTTTTGTATGGTCTGCTTTACCTTACCTGATTTACGGGTAGGTGAAATACCGGATTTATTGAGGAAGCTCCTTCAGTATCCAGAGTTTAAGACCAAAGCCATACGGATGGGTAAGGTTGTTCGGGTGAGCGAGAAGGAGGTGAGTTATTACACTTCTGGGGAAAGAGAAGTAAAAACCATCGCCCAATTACCAAGCCAAGTTATGGGTAGGCGGAGAGCGGGCTAACAAATCGCTGTACCCGACTTGCTATCCTGGCCTTTTTTCAACCGTGCTTTGCTGGCGAAGTGGTTGTATAATGGAATTATCATTGCCCACTCGCAGGCCGGTAAACTCATGATCGTTAGCCGGCC
>JAAUSP010000449.1 GCA_012032575.1 Anaerolineales bacterium
GGTCAAGGGCGACTAGCAGGGCCTGCCGGATTTCGACCTCCTGAAAGAAGGGCGCATTGGCCCGGGTCCTGCAAAATTGAGATAAATAATTTCGTAGCCCGACAGGCGGGCCGTATAGAGATTGAGCGACTCGATGGCCTCGACGGTGGGGATGGCCTGAGGCGGAATAACGCTGATGCCCAACACGTCGCCGGCCTGATAAGCGGCAATGGTTTCCTGGTAGCTGGGATAAAAGCGCAGTTCCAGTTGGGTTAAACGCGGCTTGGGGCCGTGATAAAGCGGATTGACCGACAGGCGGGCAAATTCGGTGTTAACTTCATCCAGCTTGAAGGGGCCGGTGCCCATGGGTTTGAGATTGAAGGGATGGTTGAGCAGCTCGCCGGCCGACATGTCCTTCAGCAGGTGTTGGGGCAGGATGCCGATAGTGGTAAAATCGGCAAATGCCGGAAACGGCTCAATCAGGCGAAAGCGGATGGTGTAGTCGTCCAACTGTTCGACGGTGACGGTGCGCCACAAATTGCCCAGATAGGGCACGCCGGGAAAGTCGGGGTCCTGCATCAGCCCGACAGTGAAAATAACATCGGCGGCGGTGAAGGGCCGGTTGTCCTGCCAGCGCACGTCGGAGCGCAGCTTGAATACGTAGACCAGGCCGTCGTCGCTGACAGTCCAGCTTTTGGCCAGGTCCGGTTCCATTTCGCCCTGGCTGTTGAAACGGACCAGGCCGTTAAAAATCAGGGCGGTTAAATCTTGGTCAACTTGATTGTATTGGGCCAGCAGGGGATTGAGAAACTGCGGCATACCGGCGATACCCTCAACGTAGGTGCCGCCTACATCGGGGACGATAACGCTGGTACGAGAGAAGGTCAGGAAACCGATAAAGGCCATGGTCATGGCAATGCCGGTGAAAGTCAGAATGGCTTGCCAACGAATGTGACGTCCCAAAATTCATCCTCAACCAATTAAAATGCACAACAGGATGCTTCTGTTGTGCATTGATGTTAAGTTTGCGGGTGGCGCAACTCAAACGGCCAGCGCGACCGAAAACAGCGAGATGATGAAAAAGATCACCGTCAGGCCAATAGTGGCCTGGAACAAGGTTTTTTCAATTCCACGCCGGGTACGATAGACGCCCCCATCGCCGCCAAAGATGCCGCCCAGGCCGGAGCCTTTGGTTTGCAGCAGCACCAACGCGATAATCGCCACCGAGATAATAATTTGAATGACTTGAATAGATACAGCCAAGGTGAAACTCCTGTAAAGAAAGTAGACGGTAGACAGTAAACGGTAGACAGGGAGCTTGTCAAAGCATTGTTTCAAGCCACAACGCAATTCTGCCTATGCGACCCTGCGACCTTGCTACCTGTAACGAAGTGGTATTATAAGATAGAGCAGTGGTTTGAACAAACTTATCGGCTCGTTTTCTGGCTGGGAGGGTGGGGAAAATGTGGCGGGCTGATTGCCCATTTTGGGGTTTTGGCCGATAATTTTGAAACGATACTTCGGGGTGTGTGGTATATTTATGTTATGCGCCACGCACTACGGTATTGAAGAGATTTTTAACCTGGAAGTAATTAACAGGTAGCACGGTGGCGAACTTGTGCCAATGCTCGGCGTTGGCACAGGCTCTGGGCGCTGAGCGTCCTGTCTTTGGCTCCAACGCAGAGCATTGGAGCCAGCTTGCAAGCAGGTTGCACGGTTTCCTAAATCCCCGTCTGCTGTCTACCGACTACCGTATACGGAGAAATTATGAATTCATTTAATCCAACCCAACATCCGCATCGTCGTTTTAACCCGCTGACGGGGGAATGGGTGCTGGTTTCGCCGCACCGGACCCAGCGGCCCTGGCAGGGGCAGGTCGAAACACCGCCGCAGGACCAGCGCCCGCCGTATGATCCCACCTGCTACCTCTGCCCCGGCAACAAACGGGCCGGCGACGCCCAAAATCCACCCTACAGCCAAACCTTTGTCTTTCAAAACGATTTCGCCGCCCTTCTCCCCGATACCCCCCGCCAGACCCCTCTGCCTCAGCCTCCGACTCAGTCTTAGCCTTAATCTCCCAACCCGAACCCGGCATTTGCCGTGTTATCTGCTTTTCGCCCCGCCACGATTTGACCCTACCGGAGATGGACCCGAGCGAACTGCGGCGGGTGGTCGAGGTGTGGGTGGAGCAATATCTTGAGTTGGGCGCGTTGCCGTGGGTCAATTATGTCCAGATTTTTGAAAACAAGGGGGCCATGATGGGTAGTTCCAACCCCCACCCGCACGGCCAGATTTGGGCCAATCATATTCTGCCCAACGAGCCGGCCCAAGAAGATCGCGCCCAGGCCGAGTATTGGGCCAGGCATGGCCGCACGCTGCTGGCCGATTACCTGGCCCTGGAGCTAACCGCCCAGGAGCGGCTGGTGGTCGAGAACGAACATTTTGTGGTTGTCGTGCCGTTTTGGGCCATCTGGCCTTTTGAAACCCTGCTGATCAGCCGCCGCCCCGTCCCTTCGATAGACGGCCTCAACGAGGCCGAGCGAGACGGCCTGGCCGACATTCTCAAGCGGCTGACCACCCGCTACGATAACGTTTTTAATATTTCCTTCCCCTATTCGATGGGCTTCCACCAGCAGCCCACCGACGGCCAGCCGCACCCTTACTGGCATTTCCACGCCCATTTTTACCCGCCGCTGCTGCGCTCGGCCACCGTGCGGAAATTTATGGTCGGCTACGAAATGCTGGCCGGCCCCCAGCGCGACATCACCCCCGAAAGCGCGGCAGAACGGCTGCGGGTGATGAGCGAGATTCATTACAAAATGAGAAATGAGAAATAAGAATGGAGTATTTATCTCTACCCAGTTGGAAGATTGGAAGATTGGAAGATTGGAAGATTGGAAGAAATACCAACCTTCCAGCCTTCCAATCTTCCACCAAACAACGGAGGCTTGATGGAAGCAACAGCGAATAATTTACCCTGGCTGGGGCGGGCGGCGGAAACGACGCCGGGCGGCGACGAACCGGCCAAATGGGTTGTGATTCGGGCCAATATCAGCCCCGGCGAAGCAGTGGTAATCCGGGGGCGCCTGGTGAGTGAAGGTATTCCGGCGGTGCTCCAGCAGGAGGCGTTGGGCGCGGTTTTGGGTTTGACCGTCGGCCCGCTGGGATCGGCCAGGGTACTTGTGCCGGAAGACTTGGTGGAGGAGGCGGAAGCCATACTGGCGGTGACGTTTGAGGTGGATGAGGAAGACGCAAGTGAAGAGTGAATTTCTGCCATTTTATCAATACTGCGATGATGGTTTTAGGACGAATCGAGTATAAAGAGTAGACCCAATCAGAATATTTTTTGGAGGTAGATGATGCGTTCTTCATTCAAAGCAGTTTTAGGGGGACTGGTTCTCATCGTGGCGAGTTATTTCATTGTACCGGCAACCCTGGCCCAGGAGGGCGACGGCCAGGCTTACATCATCCAGGCCGACGACACCCTGTGGAAAGTGGCCGAAAAATACCTGGGCGACGGCAACCGTTTCACCGAAATTGTGACAGCGACCAACGCCAAAAATGCCACCGACGTCAGCTTTTTGCTGATCCAAGACCCCGGCGTGATTGTTTCCGGAGCCAAATTATGGATTCCGGCAGCAGGAGCGTCACCCACCGTGGCTCAACCCGTCCAGTCCGCTGTCCCCGCCGCCACCCCACAGACCAGCGGCCCGACCGGTCACATTGCCTTTAGCTTCTGGAACAATTCGCCGGAGCGCTGCACCTACGAGATCAACATCATTGACGTGCCGGCCTGCCTCAAAGATGGGGCGGCCTGCCAGGCCAACCGGCGGGTTTTTGTCCCCAACAATGTCAGCGAGCCGGCTCTGTCGCCCGATGGGACCCGACTGGCTTTTCGCGGTTGGGGCGAACCACCGACCGAAGATAATCCCTACGCCGACTGTGCCAAGCCTCTGCCCGCGCGCTACCTGGCCAACACCACCCTCGACGGGACCGAACAGCGCGGTATGGGCGGCTTCTGGGAAGACTCCCACCCCGATTGGTCGCCCGACGGCAAGCGGCTGCTCTTTGACACCGGGCGCAACGGCGACGACATCATTCGCATTCTGCTCATCAACGCCGATGGCTCCGGCGAAGAGGATTTGCGTATTGCCGGGCAGCAGCCGTCCTGGGCCAGCGATAACGAGCGCTTTGTTTATCGCGGCTGCGATGTCAGCGGCAATCGCTGCGGCTTGTGGCTGGCCAAAGCCATCCCGGCCAAAGCCTGGGAAACCGGCTTTAATATGCTGGGGCCGGTCCTGCCAGAGCCGGAAGCCGCCCACCCGATTGGTCGCCCACCGGCGAGCAAATTGTGTACCAAAGTCCGGCAGCCGGGAGTTGGGATTTGTACGTGATTAATGCCGACGGTTCCGGCAAACGCCAGCTTACCAGCGACGCCGCCATCGAGGGACTGCCCTCGTGGTCGCCCGATGGGCAGTGGATTGCCTATCTCTCGGATGCCGGCGGCACTTGGGGCCTCTGGCTCATGCATGCCGACGGCAGCGAGCGGCAGCAGCTTTTTGCCTACGACGGCGGCATTTATAAAATCCCCAAAGTGGTTGAGCCGTATTTTTCAAGGGATTGGCTGGACGAACAGATTTCGTGGTCGAAATGAGGCGAGGAGGCGAGGAGGCGAAGAGGCGAAAAATTCTTCGTCTCCTTGCCTCACATTTCATCGCGTCTTTATTTATGAGGAGTGCAAAAGCAAAGTTTTTGCACTCCTCTTTTTTGCCTCAAACCCAATTGGCGAATCCACCAATTACGACTATCATCAGCCCTAATTATTTGGGGAAACGTTTCCATGATCCAGGCCTCAACCATCACCTGTATCGGCCACGCCACCGGCTGATCGAGTTAGACGGTCAGCGCAGCCTGACCGCCCCATTTTGCGTAACCGGGTGACGCTGCTAAAGCGGCGCGGCCCGCCGATTGACCAGACCAGGTTTCAAAACCTTGATGCCGTGCTCCCCTCCCACCTCCATTATGATCATCTGGACCTGCCCTCGCTGCGCCTGCTGGGTCATCACACCCGGCTGATTGTGCCGTGCGGCTCAGCCCGGCTCTTCCAGCGGCAGGGGTTTCAGCGGATTGAAGAAATCTATCTGGATGGTAACTTTGTCAATGGATTATTTTTGGCTAGCCATTAGCATGCCGCCCCAAGGTTTGAAATAGGTGTAAAAACTAAAATCAGATTGGGCGGGCGACTCCATTGAGTTTTGCCACACCGATCACCCTCGCTGAGCCGGTAAGGTACAAGTACTTTTGTCCCCCCTCATGTGACTTTTGGGCAAGGATTTTCACCCCGCTTGTCGCCGCCGTCCACCTATATCTTGGGGCGGCTAACGCTCAGACGGTTGCCACCGCGATAAAGGGCAGGTTTCGCAGCTTTTCGTCCAAATCCAGGCCGTAGCCAAAAACAAACTTGTCGGGGATGGTGAAGCCGATATAATCTACCGGGATATTGACCCGGCGGCGCTCGATTTTGTCGAGCAAGGCACAGATTTTGAGACTGGCCGGCTGGCGGGCGTTGAAAATATTGGTGATATAAGTCAGGGTGTGGCCGGTATCCACAATATCCTCAACAATGAGGACGCTCCGGCCCTTGATCGGTTTATCCAGATCTTTGAGAATCCGCACCACGCCGGTTGACTCCCGGACTTCTTTGCCGTAGCTCGACACGGCCAGAAAATCAATCTCGTGGGGAATGGAAAGCTGGCGCATCAGGTCGGTTAAAAACAAGACCCCGCCCTTCAAAATGCACAGCAGCAGCAAATCCTGACCGGCATAATCGGCGGAGATTTGTTGGCCTAATTCCTTAATCCTGGCCTGTAGCTCCGCTTCGCTGATTAAGGTTTCATAGGGAATGGTGGTTATATCTTCAGTCATTACTTTTCCTCAATTGTAATAAGATAGATTAACGTGATGCGTGATGCGTGATTTTTACGCATCACGCATCACGCATCACGTTCCTACCGTCCCAGCAGTTCGGCTTGCCGGGCTAATAATTGTTCGATGCCCTGGCGGGCCAGAGACAGCAGGCCCAGCAGGGTTTCCTGCTCAAAGGGTGTTTTTTCCGCCGTACCCTGGATTTCGACAAATTGGCCTGCGCCGGTCATCACCACGTTTAAGTCCACCTGGGCCGCCGAGTCTTCCTCGTAGCACAAATCCAGCAGCAGTTCATCGCCCACCACGCCCACACTGACCGCCGCCACCGGCGTGGTCAGCACGGCAGGCGATACCTGATTGGCGTTGATTAATTTTTGCAGGGCCAGGGCCACCGCCACATAACTGCCGGTGATGCTGGCGGTGCGGGTGCCGCCGTCGGCCTGGATCACATCGCAATCAACGGTCAGCGTCCGCGAGC
>JAAUSP010000450.1 GCA_012032575.1 Anaerolineales bacterium
TGCCCCTTGCCCCCTGCCCCCCTGCGGGTACTGTCAGGCGAACAGCCCCCATGTAGAGCCAAAACAACACACCCAACCCAACTACATAAGCAATGAAGCCATAGACAGAGTAATTTGTGAGCTTCGTATAATCCACAGGGGGTATGGTAGCGTAGAGCCGGGGCAGGGGAAAAGGCAGGGTGAAAACCGATAAATAAATCAATCCGCTCAGGCCGGCAATAAGCGCCAGTTGAGCGGATCGGGAATTGGTAATGTTTTTTTGCAGAAATAGATTTTTAGCCAAAAATATCTGCTACCTGACAGGAAAAGCCGGGCAGAACTGTCTCACCACTCAAAGTATCTGCTTCTCGCCGGGTTTGGGCGGTGCCATCGGGGCGGTGAACGATGACAAGTCGCTGTTGAGGATAAACGACCCAGACCAATTGAGTCCCGGCAGCCAAATAGTCCTGCACTTTATCCTGAATTTCAGAGGCGGTGTCGCCGGGAGAGACAATTTCTGCGGCCAGGTCGGGCGGGCCATCAATATAGCCTTCAGGAAGCTCCCCGGCAGGAATTTTTGCGGCAGACAGAAAGGATATATCAGGACCGCGTATCGTGTCAGGATTTGAGGCCAGTTTATAGCCTGTTTCGGTCATGACATAGCCTAAATGTTTTTGTTTGACAAACCCCAGCAATAGAAAGCCAAGATTTACCGCTGCGCTGCCATGTATTCCTCCGGGTGGCGTCATTTCGATTAATTCCCCTCTTACTAATTCAAAGTTATCCCCCTGGCTGCCCATTTGCCAGAAATCAGCGGCGGTGAGCAATTCTTTGACGTTTACCAGCGTTTTAGTCAAACTCATATCTTCCTCCGATTACATTGCCGTCAAATCCTTGATCGTCCCCCGGTCTTCCAGCGGAATGTCGGCTCCGGTGCGGTCGGTGGGAATGGTGGCGGCGCGTTCGATTTTGACCCCGCAGACCTTGTAATCGGGGATTTTGGCCCGCTCGTCCAGGAGGTGGTGAGTTAAGGTGTTGGCGGCGGCTTCGGCGAAGTGGAAGGGGATGAAGATGGTGCCCTGGGGCGAGCGCTGTGTAACCAGCAGTCGAGCCGTAATCTGCCCCCGCCGGCTGGATACATCCACCCAATCGCCGGTTTCCAGGCTGAGTTTGGCCGCATCGTGCGGGTGCATCTCGACCGTACATTCCGGCCAGATGTTGTTCAGCGAGGAGACGCGGGTCATCGAACCGCCGTGCCAGTGATACAGCAGCCGCCCGGTGCTGAGAATAAAGGGATAGGCTTCGTCGGGCAGTTCGCTCTCGTTGGTGTAGTCCACGGCAAAGAATTTGCCCCGGCCGCTGGGGAACTCCTTTTCAAACAAATAGGGCGAGCCGGGATGGTCCGCCGAGGGGCAGGGCCAGTGGACACCACCCTCCCGCTCAATCCGTTCGTAGGTAGCGCCGTAAAAGTCGGGGGTAAGGTGGCGCATCTCGTCCCAGATGTCGCCGGGATGGTTGTAACTCCAGTTGGTCAGCATTTGCTCGGCATTCTGGCAAATCACCTGGTCCAGACTGTGGGCCGGGCTGTCAGTGTGCTGATCGGCGTCCCGGCAGATTTTGGCAAGGGTCCGCCTGGCTACTTCCCGGACGATTTCCCAATCGGGGCGAGCCTGTCTCGGCGGGGTCATGGCCCGGCGCACCCGCTGAATCCGCCGGTCGGAATTGGTAAAGGTGCCGTCTTTTTCGGCAAAGGAGGCGGCCGGCAGAATGACATCGGCATAGATGTTGCTCTGGTTGAAGAAAATATCCTGGGCGGTGTAAAATTCCAGTTGTTCCACCGCGTGACGGGCGTGGTTGAGGTCCGGCTCGCTCATCAGTGGGTCCTCACCCATCACGTACCAGCCTTTGACCTGACCGGCCAGAATGCCGTCCACCATTTCGGTGGTGGTCAGGCCGGGGACGCCGGACAGAGAAGCGTGCCAGGCTTGCTCAAATTTGTGGCGAATCTCAGGGTTGGTGACGGGCTGGTAGGCGGTGAACACGGTCGGCATGCCGCCGGAATCGGAGCAGCCCTGGACGTTGTTTTGGCCGCGCAGGGGGTTCAGCCCGGTGCCGGGCCGCCCGATGTGGCCGGTCAGCAGGGCCAGGTTGATCAGGGTCAGGGCGTTGTCGGTGCCGTGGACGCTCTGGCTGATGCCCATGCCCCAATAAATGGCAGCGGCGTTGGCTTGGGCATACATACGGGCCGCCTGGCGGATGTCGTCCGCCGGGACGCCACTGATGGTCTCGGCCCATTCGGGCGTTTTGTCTTCCAGGCTTTCGACGTATTGGGAAAAACCTTCGGTGCGGTCGGCGATGAAGGCCGGGTTGTACAGTTTTTCTTTGACAATCACATGGGCCATGGCGTTGAATACGGCGGTGTCGGTGCCGGGCTGCTGGCGCAGCCAGAGGCTGGCAAAGTTGCACATTTCGGTGCGGCGGGGGTCAATCATAATCAGCTTGGCCCCGTTGTGCGTGATGGCCTCCTTGAGAAAGGTGGCGATGACGGGGTGGTTGTCGGCGGTGTTGGAGCCGGTGATGATGAAACATTCCAGGCTTTTCATCTCGGCGATGGAATTGGTCATGGCGCTGGTGTTCAGCGAGAGCTGTAGGGCTTTGACGCTGCCGGCGTGGCACAGCCGGGTGCAGTGGTCCACGTTGTTGGTGCCCAACACGGCCCGAAAATATTTTTGCAGCATGTAGTTGTCTTCGTTGGTGGCTTTGGCGCAGACGTTGCAGGTCAGGCTGTCCGGCCCGTACTGCCAGCGCAGGTCGTCAGCCGGTCGGCCACCAAATCGAGCGCTTCCTCCCAGGTGGCTTCGCGCCAGTCTTCGGGGTATTGGGCCGGGGTGCGCCGGCCGGGTTGCTGGGGCGTTTTGCGGATGAGCGGGACGGTGAGCCGTTTGGGGCTGTGGACAAAATCGGTCCCAAAACGGCCTTTGACGCACAGCCGGCCATAATTGGGCGCGGCGTCGAAGGGCGCGTCAATGCGGATGAGTTGCTCGTTTTTGATATTGAGCAGTAATTGACAGCCTACCCCACAAAAAGGGCAGGTGGAGCGAACAACGGTGTCGGCTTGCATAGATATTCCCCCTAATCTGGCCGAGCCACCTTCGGCCAAAAAATTTTTAACGCAAAAGGCGCAAGAGGCGCAAATGTTTTTTTAATAATTTCCCTTTAGCGTCTTTAGCGCCGTTTGCGTTCAAATTTCTTGCTCAAAAAGCAAGAACCTGGGAGCGAAGGCTCTAAGTTTGCGCTAAACTTATTGGCCGAAGCCCGGTGGACGAATTTTAACCTGTTTAGGCAGCCCCTCCTCTAACAGATTCCCCCGGCTTGCCTTCGGCCCACTTTTCCAACCACCGCTGCAACGAACGCTGGCTTTCTCCTGACCGTTTACCCAAAATCAACCCTTCAACCCTAATATCTTCATCTAACTCAGGCCAATGAATCCCTTCCCCAGCGCCGATCAAGCGCCAATTGTCTCGCTCCTCCGGCGTTCCATGCCACAAACGAGGATACCAGATCAGCGGAACCAACAGTGTCCGGCCATCTGTTAAGTCAACGGTTAAGGTGTCATCGGTAGTACTAACCTCTAAAGCTTTAACCGCGAGCAGTTCATTCACTTTGGTAGATAGCGTTTACCCTGCTACAGACGAATTGCTTGCTACAGGATATGGCTCGATTGTTTCCAGTTCTTGGGCTTCAGCCTGTTGGGTCTGATACAAATCCCAGCGTAGTTGTAAATTCATCCAAAAACCGGCCGACATCCCGAAAAATTTTGCCAGACGCAAAGCTGTACTTGGCGTCACCCCCCGCCGGCCATTGATAATTTCATTCGGGAATTTGATTGAGAATGAGAGGTTGATTGTGAATATCATGATTATACCAATGTCCAAGCACTTTACGGTAGTTTGAAATCTCGTCCTTAGAGATTCCTGATTCTCCAACTCGGCACCACCAAAGTTGACTGAGGTGAAAAGTTATCCAAATATCGTCCGATGTGGATTCAACAAGCGCCTTTAAGGCATTTATATCCGCTGTGGCAGAACCCTTATTCTTATACTCGTGTTGATGCTTCGCTTTAAGGGTATCCCAATTTTTTTGGTTTATTTCTTCGACTATCCAGTTAGCCCATCCAATTCGTATCTTATTTTCTCTAATACTTGACTCCTCCCATTTTCCACCAATACCAAGTTTGATGTAGTAGGCGTTATTGAAGTCAACTGCTTGCATATCTGCTCTCTTTCTGTATTCGACTAACTTTCGTCTTAAATAAAAGCCGCAAAGGGATCAAGCAGTTTAACTCCTCAATGTAGCTCAAACCACCACGGCTTCCCTTTCCAGAATCTCTTGCCAGAACGGGCCTATTTGCTGGCTGGTAATTTCCTGCGGGGTCCAGCCTTGAGCCTGAATTGGCTCCAAGAGTCGAGCAGCAATAATCCCTAACAGTTCCAAACGTTCTCGCCGGTTGAACCGCACCCAGTCGGGTGAAATAACAATCAAATCAATATCACTGCCTTCTTGGGCTGTGTTCCACCTTTGTGAACCATACAATAATATTTGTTCGCAGTGGATACCAGCCTGCTCCAACGCTTGCCGAAATTGTTGGATTATGGCTGCAAGTTTGGGTGTTGTTTGAGCCATTGGATAACCTCTCTGACCTGTCTCAAATACTCACGCGCAATTTCTTCGGTGTATTCACGGAGCGCTTGTTGCAAGTCATCGGGATAACGGGTGGGAATACTGGCGTTATTAATCTTACCTAAAAATTCTACAAAAACTTGGGGAAGTTCCAAATTACTCTTGCGGATGAGAAAGATTAAGTCGTGAGATTTGGGCGGGATAGTTTGTGTAACTTCGGTAACATATGCTTTGAGTATCTTTTCCAGAGCCAGGTGACACATGAATACGACATAGAGGTAACGACCTGTAGCGAGAAGGTGTTGGGCCGTTTCCAGGTCATAATCTGCCGCCTCAATCCAATTTTGCGTATCAGATCGCATCAGAGAATTCCTGCAATCTTTCTTCTGGGGGCCTTCACCCCCCCATCTGCACAATTATCGCCGTGATATTATCATGCCCCCCGGCGCGTTTGGCCGCTTCGATCAGGGAGCGGCAGGCGGCGGCGGGGTCGGATTGGCTGCGGCTGATGGCCAGGATTTCGTCGTCGGTGATCATGCCGCACAGGCCGTCGGAGCAGAGGAGCAGGCGGTCGCCCGGCTGAAGGGGCACGTGGTAAAAGCTCACGTCCATATCCGGCTTGTCGCCGATGGTGCTGTAAATGACGTTTTTCTGTTTGTGGGTGCGGGCCTCTTCGCGGGTCAGTTGGCCGATCTGGACCAGCCGTTCGACCAGGGAATGGTCCACGCTGATCTGCTCGATGCCGGCCTGGCTGATGCGGTAAGCCCGGCTGTCGCCGACGTTGGCAATGTGGGCCTGTTGGTCAGCTATCAGGGCCATCACCAGGGTTGACCCCATTTTTCTTTCTTCGGTCCGGTCGCCTGCTCGGCTAAAACCGTCTCGTTGGCGGTGGTCACGGCGGCGCTCAGCCATTCATCCGAAATAGCCGTATCGGTGGGGGGATGGTTGGTAAAATGCTGCTGGATGGCATTGATGGTCAAGCGGCTGGCGACCTCGCCGGCGTCGTGCCCGCCCATGCCGTCGGCGACCACGTACAAACCGCAGGGCATGTCGTTTTCCCACATCAGCATACTGTCTTCGTTGAGTTCCCGGCGCAGGCCGGTATCGGTCAGGCCGGCAATCTGCCAGCCGATCTGGGCGGGCCGCGGGCCGGAGGCCGGCAGCGTTTCCGGCTCGTGTTCGGCGCGAATGGAGCGCAGGCCGGGCTGGGTGGCGGCCAAATCTTCATCCGGCACAACCACCGCGGCTGATTCGACGGTGTCTATCAGAGCGTTAGGGGAGAGGCGGTTCCGGCGCAGGGGTGGGAGCGGGAGCAGGGGACTTCTTTTTTTGACGCCCCTGGGTCAAGCGGAGGGTGATCGGCAATAAGACGGCCACCGCGATAAAGAGCAAAACGATCAGGGCCATGACCATCATCAAAAACCATCTGACCGACTCCTGGTCGGGCTGCCAGGGTATCAACAGCGGCGCGCCCAGCAAAACGGAGCGCTGCTTGAAGTCAGGCTTGATCCGGGCGAGACAAAGCAAAATCTGGCTCAAACGATGTTTCATGGTCAACCTTCCCTCTCTATCAGGTGTCGGGGGTTGGGGGCCGGGGGTCGGGAAGCCAGGATGAGAAACTGACCCCCGACCCCTGACCCCTGGCCCCCGTTAAAATACGCGTCCGTCCCAGGTTCGCCGTAGACCCCCTCCAGGGCTGTTTCGGGGGCAGG
>JAAUSP010000451.1 GCA_012032575.1 Anaerolineales bacterium
GGAGATTTCTCGGCCTATGGCCTCGAAACCTGTCCTGAGCCTGTCGAAGGATGACATGGGGGCGGGGTCAAACATTTAACGCAATCACCTTGCCCGGATTCAAAATCCCGTGGGGGTCGAGGGTGGTTTTGAGCTGGCGCATCAGCTTCAGGGCCACCGGGCCGTGCTCGGCCAGCATGTATTTCTGTTTGCCCAGGCCGACGCCGTGCTCGCCGGTGCAGGTTCCGCCCAGGGCTAAAGCTCGTTCAACCAGGTGATCGTTAACCTGGTTGGCGTGAGCGCGGGCCTCGGCGTCATCCGGTGGAAAGAAAATAGCCGTGTGTAAATTGCCATCCCCGGCATGGCCGATAATCGTCCCCCGGCAATTCAGCCGGGTCATGATTTCGTTGGCGGCGGCAACCAGGGCTGGAAACTGCGAGATGGGCACCGCCACATCGGTCAGACGGTAATCGTGGCCGGGGTAGTAGCGCATGCTGGTTTCAAAAAAGCGGTGGCGCGCCTGCCAGAGTTGGTTGCGGGCCTCGCGTCCTACGCCGGACTGGAAACGCCGGCACTCATTTTCCCGGCAAATCGTCTCGACCAGGGCCAGTTCCTCGGCCAGCGAAGCCTCGCTTGGCCCGCTGAACTCCATGAAAAGCGTCGGAGCTACCGCCAGATCAAAATTCGCCTCGGTGTTGAGGACGGTAATCGCCTGGGGATTGAGCAGTTCCAGGGCGGTTGGCTCCAGGCCGGAGCCGATGATGGCAAAGACCACTTCCGCGGCAATTTCGACGGTGGGAAAAGCGGCGATGACGGCGCTGAAATGTTCCGGCAGCGGGGCCAGTTTCAGGGTAGCTTCGGTCACAACCCCCAGCGTCCCCTCCGAGCCGACAAACAAATGGGTCAAATCGTAGCCCGCCGACTGTTTGACCGAGCGTGCGCCGGTACGCAGCACCTCACCGCTGGCCAGCACCACTTCCAGGGCCAGCACATTGTCGCGAGTCGCGCCGTATTTTACCGTGCGAATCCCGGCGGCGTTGTTTGCCACCATGCCGCCGATGCTGGCATTAGCGCCCGGATCGGGAGCAAAAAAAAGGCCGCATTGGGCCAATGCCTTATTCATATCTTTGTACAACATCCCCGGCTGAACCGTCACCTGAAAATCGGTTTCGTGGACGGCCAGGATTTGGTTCATCTGTTGAAAATTGAGCACCAGCCCGCCGCACACCGGAATGGGATTGCCTTCCAGGCTGGTCCCCGCGCCCCAGGCGGTCACGGGCAGGCGGGACTCGTTGGCACAGGCCAGGATAGCGCTGACTTCGGCGGTGGTTTTGGGCCAGATGATCACATCGGGGAAACGTTCGGGGTGCGCCGATTGGTCACGGGCATGCAGGGCGCGGTCGGCCTGAGCCACCGACAAACGTTCATGGCCCACAATGGCTTGCAAAGCAGGCAAAACAACAGCCAGGTCAATATTGGTGATGGATGTCGGTTCAGTGACAATCATACTCTCCCCCTTTTTATACCAAGCGGATAAGCGGGGCTATCATGCCTCAAACGGACAGAAAAAACAAAATCAAAAAACTGGTTGACTCTGCCTCGATTAGGCTTTATACTGGATGAGCAAGGTCAAATCAAATACCGGTTTCTTTATTCATCTGCTTTATGGAGGATATAATGACAACGACGACATTTGACATTGAGTTCATTGATGAAACCAAGGGGCAAATTGCAGAGATTGGCAACTGGCTGAACTACAGCCCCAATGAAGTTGTAGCCCATGCTATAAGCAAACTCTATTGGGAAACTGCGCCCGACGAGGTTAAGGCCCAAAAATTCTATGAAAAGCGGGTTGAGCTGAGAGAATTAGTCCAAAAAGGTCTGGATAAGATTGCAGATATGGAGACCGGAGAATCCTCCCCCGCCTTGGAAAAGCTCAGCGTGGAGCAGATTGGCGTGGCCAAACAGTGGCTTATCAACTCGTGGGCCAATATCGAACTCCTTGAAATTTTTATGGAAGCAGATAATTCCTAAGCCGTTCCAGCGGCATAAGCATTTAGGCCCGGTTTTTGTTTCGGTCAGTTGATATAAACGTGATACGTGATACGTAATTTTTTACGCATCACGCATCACGTATCACCATGGCCCAAACAAAAATCGTTGCAGGAATTTTATCACGACACTCGCGGCACCCGCGCCAGTAATTCGCTGACGACTTCGTAATTGATTGTCCCCAGGCGTTTGGCTACTTCTTCAGCCGTAATAACCTCATCGCCTTGCCGGCCAATCAAGATTACTTCATCCCCCTGGCGAACATTGGGAATATGGGTCACATTGATCGCGCATTGATCCATACTGACTCGTCCCACCAGCGGGGCACGCTGCCCCTTGACCAGCACCTCACCCCAGGTATGTGGCCCCCGCCTGAAACCATCGGCATACCCCACGGGAAGAATCGCAATTGTCTCCTCACCCTGAGTATAATATGTAGCGCCGTAGCCGACCGGGCTGTTGGGCGGCAGTGTTTTGACCTGCCCGACAGTGGTTTTGAAGGTCAGCGCCGGGCGAAATTCCGGCGGTAAGGCGAGGGTGGCGGCAGGCGGCAGCCCATAAATCCCAATACCGGGCCGAACCATGTCGAAGCGGGCTTCGGGCAGGTTGAGCAGGCCGGCGGTGTTGGCCGCGTGAATCAGGGCGGACGCAGGCCGGCTGCATCCAGTTCGGCCAGCAAACCCTGGAAGCGGCGCAGTTGTTCATGGGCATAACTCAGATCGGACTCGTCGGCGGTGCCAAAGTGGGTGTAGAGGCCCTCGACTTCCAGGCCGGGCCGGTTGATGGCCTCCAGAAAAGGCCGGACTTCATGGGGCAGCAGACCCAGCCGCCCCATGCCGCTGTCAACCTTCACATGGACCCGGGCGGTCTGGTTCAAGTCGGTAGCGGCGCGGGTGAATGCGCGGGCGATTTCTTCGGTAAAAATGGTAGCGCTGATGTTGTGGGCGATGGCGTCGTGGGCCTGCCAGGCGGGCATATAACTCATCACCAGAATAGGCGCTTCGATACCGGCCCGGCGCAAGTTGATGGCTTCGCCCAGGGTGGCGACACCCACCCAACTGGCCCCATTATTCAGCACCGTCCGGGCAACTTTGACCATCCCGTGGCCATAGGCGTCGGCCTTAAGCACGGCCATTATCTTGGCCGGGGTAACCAGTTGGGCCAGCAGGCGGACATTGTTGGCAATGGCGTCCAGGTTGATTTCAACCCAGGTGGGCCGGGCCGGCTGGCGGGCGCGGACCTGTTCCCAGCCTGCCCCCTGGCGCACCAACTGCACCCGGTCCCGTTCCGGTTGAGCCAGTAGTTTCTGGACCACCCGCTCCAGACGTACCCCGCCCCCCCCCTTGACCAAAACCACCGTATCGGGCGAGAGCAAATCATGCACGGCGGCGGCGGCATCGTCGCTGGTAAACGTGACGTGCAGGGCATGTTTACCCAAACCAACGGCACGAGCGGCGGCCGCAATGTGTTGGCCCATCTCGCCCTGCGTGACCAATCGCTGCACTCGTGTGCCGGCATACTGCCCAATTTGCTGGTGAGCTTCACTTTCGATGTCGCCCAGGTCGGGCATGTCGCCCAGGATAGCCACTTTGTGCGCGCCGGGCAGTTCGGCCAGCGTATCCAGGGCAGCGATTACCGCCTCCGGGCTGGAGTTGAAGGTATCATCCAAAATGAGCGCACCGTTTCGACCGGGCAGCGGGTTCAGGCGGCCCGGTACGCGAGGCAGTTTAGCTAACGCCGCCAGCGCCGCTTCGGGCGGCACATTGAGCACCAACCCGACAGCCACCGCGGCCAGAACGGGATAAATCTGGTGACGGCCCAGCAGCGGAATTTTGCCGGGGTAGCTGCGGCCTTCGTAATGCAGGGTAAAAGCGAGGCCGTCGGGCCGCACCTTCAAATCGGTGGCGCGGATATCGGCCCCAGCCGACAGACCAAAGGTGAGGATGCGGGCTTTGGTGCGGGGAACCATGCCGGCCACGCGCGGATCGTCGGCGTTGAGAATGGCCGAGCCGGTAAATGGCAACGCCTCGATCAGGCGGCCTTTCTCGTTGGCAATGTTGGCCAGCGTACCCAGGTAGGCCAGGTGAGTTTGATTGATGGTGGTGATAACTCCGATTTCGGGCTGAGCGATGCGCACCAATTCGGCAATTTCGCCAAAGCTGTCACAAGCCATTTCCAGCACCGCCACTTCGTGGTCGGGGGTCAGCTCGCCCAGAGCGATGGGCAATCCGTAGCGACCATTATAGCTGCCATAATTTTTGAAAACCTGGTATCGCTGCTGCAACACGGCGGCAATGGCTTCTTTGGATGTGGTTTTGCCGCTGGAGCCGGTCACACCGATCACTTTGGAGCGGTGTTTTTGAAGAACATAGGTGGCGTAATCGGTGATGGCTTGCTGAAGGTCCGGCACAATCACCGCGGTGACAGGCGCGGCTAAGGTGGTCAACGCCGCCGGATATTCACACAGAACGCCGGCTGCGCCGCGCCGGACGGCATCGGCGATAAAATCGTGGCCGTCGCCGGTGGCGGTTTTGACAGCCAAAAAAAGCTGGCCCGGTTCGAGCCGGCGCGAGTCGAAGGCGAAACTGGTGAATTCGGTGGCCTGGCCGGGCCGTAAAGTTGGCCGCCGGTGGCCTGAAGTAAATCGTCAAGGTTAATCATCCACAACTCTCCTACGGTGGCAAAGCTTGCTCTCAAATCGGACAAACTCAGCTCATCCTACAAATTAACAGGCGGCATTGTACCATACAACAAAGGGGAATGACCAATATCCGGGCATGATTGGCCGGAGACAAAGACCCCGGCAGATTGACAATTCATCGTTGACCATTATTATCAGGCAACATTTAAAAACGAGGAGTTCCGCGATGAACGAAACGCTTAGCCTGACCCCTATCGGCTACGTCAAAAGCCAATTTGAAACCAACACCCCGGCAGAGGAAATGCGAGCGCAGCCTGCGCAGATTATCCTCAAACCCGAACTTGAGCCGGGGCTGTTGGGCCTGGAAACCGGGGCCGACATTGTGGTACTGTTTTGCTTCCACCGGGTGCAGTCGGAAGAGATTACCTTGCAGCTTCACCCGCGCCACAATCCCGACAATCCCCTGCGGGGCGTTTTTGCCACCCGCAGCCAGTTTCGGCCCAACCGCATCGGCGCAACGGTGGCGCGAGTTGAACGGGTCGAAGGGAATATGCTGCATGTCAGCGGGCTGGATGCCCAGGATGGCGCGCCGGTGCTGGACCTCAAGCCTTATGTGGCTTTTTTTGATAGGGACACCCACAGCCAACAGTTCGAGGTGCATCAGGTGGCCAGCCTGGCCGAAGCCCGCGCCGCCATTGATTTGATTGATACCGAAGTGATCCGGCTGCTCGGCAACCGGGCTGCCTATGTCCGGCAGGTGGTCAACTTCAAAAAGACCCCCGAAGAAGTCCGCGCCCCGGCTCGCTATGCCGAGGTGATGCGCCGTCGCCGCGAATTGGCCGAAGCCAACGGCCTCAACCCCGACGTGATCGAGGAAATGTACAAATTATTGGTAGAGAATTTCATCCAGGAAGAAATGAAGCTGCTGCGGGAGAGGGAAGAAGGAAGTAGGGAGTAATGAGGAGGGAGGAGGGAGGAGTAAGAGAATAGAACTGTAAGGAAATGAAAGCCCCTCAGTTTCTTTAGTTCCCTCAGTTCCCGGCTTGATAAATTGACGAGTCAGACAAATTGAGGTAAAATCCCTGCTGTTGTTCGCCACAGCACCTGGGCGCTGTGAGCGAAGGGGAAAACAAGCCGAAGTGGCGGAACTGGCAGACGCGCTACGTTCAGGGCGTAGTGAGGGAGCCCTCGTGTGGGTTCGACTCCCACCTTCGGCACTGTTTTATCGCAAAGCCGCATTCGTCTAGTGGCCCAGGACGCCGCCCTCTCAAGGCGGTAACACGGGTTCGAATCCCGTATGCGGCATGGAACGTGAAGCGTAAAATGTGAAATAATATTTATATGTTCACGTTTCACGCTTCACGTTTCTTCTATGGTGACTGTAGCTCAATGGTGGAGCACCTGGTTGTGGCCCAGGAGGCTAAGGGTTCGAGCCCCTTCAGTCACCCTCGCTGAAAGAACGCAAAAAGCAGGGACAGGTTTTTGACCTGTCCCTGCTTTTGCGTTCTTTCAGGCCACTCAAAATTTGCCCCTGCGCTCATCTTGCTGACCTTTCTGTTCTCATTGAAGGTTCTTCGGTAATTTCCGTAAAGCATACTAGATATAGGGGTGCCACTTCCTGAGTGACTGAGCGGTGGTAAAATAACCTCAGCACAAATCAGAAAGGGGTCAGTCAAAAAATGTCAACTAAACTTT
>JAAUSP010000452.1 GCA_012032575.1 Anaerolineales bacterium
CCGCCGCATCACCCCCCACCCTCAAAATAAGCGATGGCGGCCCGGCCCAGCATCCAGGTACACAAGCAGGCTATCAAGCTGCTGGCCAGCCAACCGACAAACGGGACCAACTTGGCCAACTGCTGCGCGCCATAACGTCCGGCCAATCCACCCGCCACGGCCAGCACCATCTCCCGCCGGCGCACATTATCCGCGGGCCGGTTATAGACGGCGGCCAGTCGCAGCATTAAGCCGGTCAGAGTCATCACCTGCACCGGCAGGTCCAGCAGCGGCACCGGCTCCAGGGCCACCAACCCGTTCACCAACGCCGCCCGGTTAATCAACTTATGCGCCGCCCGGCGTCGAAAACTGACCAGTTCACGTCCCAGGGCTACGGTCAGCTTGGGGCAGAGCGTAATCATGGTCGTGAATAACTGTTCGGCCACATTGGCTCCACTTAAGGCAGACACAGGCAGGACGGTGGCAGCCAGCCGGGCTTCAATTTCAGCCCGGCGCTGCTCCGGGTTAACCGTAATCAGATCAATCTTATTCAATACCACCAGCAGCGGCACATTCAAACGACGCAGCCGCCCCACCCAGCGATAATCGGCCGCTTGTGCGCCGTTAGCGCCGTCGAGCACGTAGAGTAGCAAATCGGACCTTTCGGCCAGTTCCAGGGGGTCCAGAGCGCCCAGAGGAATCGTGCTGTTCAGATAATCGGGGCCAAAGTTGAACTCGGCCATCTCCGTCCAGGCATGTCCATTCAAGCCGGTTGGGGGTTTATTCTTCATACCCCGGAGGCCACCTCGGAGGTATAGATAAATTTAGTCTAGACTAAATTATTGCAAATTTCCAAAAACTGTAATAATTTTGCTATCAAAACCCATTGACATCCAGCCTGGCTTTTGATAAAATTTTCACAGCATTTCTGTCTCATTCTATAAACTTCACCCCTGATAATCTTATATGTCGTCAATGAAGCAGGCAGGCAGTTCCTTATAATTTCCAGCCCCAACAGTAAAGCTTTGATGCTGATACTGTTGGGGCTTGTTGTTTTGCCTAATCTTTACTTTTAGTTGACCCCCCCGAGAGGAGCAAGATATGACCTACTACCTGATTGCGATAGACAGCGTAGGAATTCAACCCTACCTTTTTGGCAGTAACCGCCTCAGGGAAAATATCGGTGCGTCCGAGATTGTTGCCCGGGTGACGGAGCGATGGGTTTATGAAACGGTAGTCAGTGACGCTCTGGGTTTTCAGCATAATCTTGACGGTGATAACGCTGTTCCGGCAGGATACTCATTTAATCAAAAGAGAATCAAAGAGGATGCGTTAGACGTTGAGATCATTTATGCCGGCGGTGGCAACGCCGTTTTGATTTTTGGCGATGAGACTAAGGCTAAACTGTTTACAACTCAGCTCACCGAACGAGTTATCACCGACGCCCCCGGCCTGCAGATTGTTGTAAACCAACTGCCATTTAAGTGGCCTGACTCGGACAACGGAGACGAACCGCTCAGCCAGATGTATAAAAATCTTATGCAAGCGCTGGCTTACAAAAAGGCCACTCGCCAGCCATCAGCGCCGCTTCTGGGGGTAAGCGTTACGGCCAACTGCCAGTCTACCGGACTGCCGGCAGTGTATATTGATCAGGAAGCGGAAAATCGTATGGTGGCCGCCGATATTTGGGCCAAACTGGCCCACCGCGATGCGGCAGACAATCGTATGGAACTGCTGTTTGGTCTGGAGCAGCAGGGGTTCACTTTTGCTAAAGATTTTAATCAAATTGGCACATCGCATGAAGCCAGTTATATCGCGGTCATTCACGCCGATGGCAATGGGGTAAGCCAGCGGATTGACGCCATTGCTAAAGCTTATCCCACGTGTGCGGATAACCGGGCCTTTATTGAAGCCATGCGTTCCTTTTCCGAGGCGCTAAAAAAAATCGCCGCTAACTCGATGAAGCAAATTGTAGGCCAATTGACCCGGCTGATTAGCTCTAACAAAAAGCTGGTTTACCGGGATATTACGCTGGAACTAAAGCGCGATGAACAGTTGTATGTCCTGCCTCTACGCCCCCTGGTAATCGGTGGCGATGACGTAACGTTTGTGTGTGATGGACGCCTGGCGTTGAGCCTGGCCGCGCTCTATCTGGAAGCCTTTAGAGCGGAAGCCGAAAAGGAGATTGAGCAACATCAGGCCGACCAAGAATTACATGCCTGCGCCGGGGTAGCCATTGTTCATAACCATTATCCCTTTGCCCGGGCCTATGAGCTGAGTGAAGCCCTATGTGGGCAGGCTAAACGTTATGCCCGTAAAGCTAAAAGGGAAACTGAGTTGGGGGTATCGGCTTTGGACTGGCACTTTGCCATTAACGGTTTACTTGAGGATTTGTCCACTATCCGTAAATATGAATACACCGTGACTGCCGGACCCCTGTTTAACCGGCCAGTTCGGTTGACTCAGCCCCAGTATGATCCGGTGGCCTCCTGGCAGACTTTTCACAGTACGACAGTAGCTTTTCAAAAATACTGGGACCAGCAGCGCAGTAAAATGAAAGCCCTGTTTCAAATTTTACGCCAGGGACCGGAAGCAACCCGGCAATATCTGGAAGCCTATGAGCTAACCAATTTGATCCGCAAAACGCCGGAGGTTTTGGCTGAGTTTCAGCAAAACGGGTGGTCAAATGGTTCGTGCGGTTTTTTGACGCCTTGGAAGCAGTAGATTACTTCATTGATTTGGAAGCACTGTTGGAGCAAAAACAATGAGCACCTATTCCCTGCAATTAACCTTACTGCGTGACACCACTTTTGGCCGGGGGGATGGCGTAGCCGGTCTGCTCAATACCGAAGTAGATCATGACGAATATGGACTGCCCTTTTTGCGAGGCCGTGCCCTCAAGGGGCTGCTGGTTTATGAGTGCGCTGATATTCTTTTTGCGCTCAAACAGCAAGGCCAGGAGATGACCCGCTGGTATGCGGCGGCCCGTTTTCTTTTTGGTGAGCCGGGCAGCAATCTTCAAGGACAGGCCCAATTGTATGTTGGCAATGCCTGTCTCCCCGCCGAGTTGCAGCAAACCCTGATGATTAGACATGCACCTCTCAAGGCCGCAGAGGCCGCCCAGTTTCGGACCGAGGTATTGAATGCCCTGACGACCATTCGCCGGCAAACCGCGGTTGAAATTGATGGGGTCGCTAAAGATAATTCGTTACGAGCCATCCGGCTGATCATTCGCGAAACCCAATTTGAAGCGCCTCTAACCTTCTTAAGTGAAATTGAGGTGGTTCCCCTGGCTAAAGGCTTGTTAGCGGCCTGTGTTAAATCCCTCCGCCGGGCCGGTACCAGCCGCAGCCGGGGACCGGGATTGATCAAAGCCGAACTGCGGCAGGATGGCCAGGCCATCAGTCATGATTGGCTGACCCAATTTTTTAAGACGGAGGTGCGCTAATGCAGGTACTAACTTTTACCATCGAACTGTTGGAGCCAACCCTGGTCTTGATGCCGGGGAGCGGGGACGCAAACCAGCTAGAGTCGTTTGGCTATGTTCCCGGAACCGTTCTCCGCAATGTATTGGCCGCTCAATTTATTGCCGACCATCAGATAGATGATCTTGAGGGCGATGACCAAAAAACAGAGCAGTGTCGCAACTTATTCTTTGACGACAAGGTGCGCTTTTTGAATGCCTATCCTATTAACCAGACCGAGGGACGAACCTTACCTGTGCCACTTTCCTGGCAAGCCGAAAAAATAAACTGGCCGACTTTAAAGAGGATGTGCCCCTGCCTGTCTTTGATTTTAGTCACAACCGGGCCGGCACAGACGCAGCCCTGACTGCCCCGGCTCACCTGCCGGCCGGTTTTTGCTCAATCGAAAAAGGCGAAGCACAGCCTGAGGCTAAGTTATACAAAGCGCGACGGCGCGTTGCCATGCATAACACCCGTTCGACCCGGCGCGTAATGGCCGAAGGAGCCAATAATCTGTTTCAGTTTGAAGCCCTGGCCGAAGGTGAAAAGTTTGTCGGGGTTATCCTGGCTGACGATGGTATTGATTTGACCCCCTTGCAGCAAAACCAATTGAGCCTGGGCAAATCGCGCAGCGCCGGCTATGGACAGGCTAAACTCACTTTTGCCAAGCCGGTCACCTCGTGGGTTGAATATGAGCCGGCGCTACAGCAGCCGGATGACTTTGTGGTGATTACCCTCCTCAGTGATGCCCTTATTCGGGACCCAAATGGGGTTTATGTGGCTGATATCAGCGCGGCTTTGGCTCCGGCCGGTTTATCAGCCGGGCAGTTACAACCGGATCGTTCTATTTTCAAAACCAAGCTGATGGGTGGGTTCAACCGCAAATGGAATCTACCCCTGCCGCAAACCTGGGCTGTCCAGATGGGCAGTATTTTTGTCTATTCGGCGCAGGGGATTAATCGAGCTGAATTAGCCCGCCTGGTTGAAAGCGGCATTGGCGAGCGACGGGCGGAAGGATTTGGCCGAATCGCGGTTGACTGGCATCGTTACACCGAAGTAACCGGCTGCAAAGTTCGGGTCAATCGAATACCAGAAAAATCTGATGACTCTCCTCCACCCTATCCATCTTTAACCCCACACGGCCAGAAATTAGCGCAGCGAATTGTCACGTACCAACTCCGGGGTGAGTTGGATGTGGCCTTGTTGAGAACCATTGCCAATTTGAAAATTTCCGGTGAACCCAGCCGCTCCCAGCTCTCACGGGTTCGTCTGGCCGCCGCCGGGCTTTGGAAAAGAAAACTTTATCAGATAAAGGTAAACTGGTAGAACTGGACACTTTTCTGACCGACATTGAAGGCAAGACTGCCCAGCAAGTGCTTCAACGCAGCCGGATTGGTTCACAAAATTTATATGAGTGGCTAAAAAGCCACACCCGGCCGGTTCAAGTTATCGAAACCCTGGCCTGGCAGGATCAACCCCCTCAAATTTTAGGCGAAATAAAGGCAAATTTAATAGATGATACCTCTCTCCAAATCGAATACACCGCTCGTCTGGTAGAAGGGGTGGTTAAGCAAGAGTTAGACCGGCAACAACAGCCGGATGGAGGTTCCAATGCCTGAAGGAAGATGGCTGATTGAGGATGATGGTGAAGGTATTGTTGAACGGATTGTGGTAACCGGAAAACTGATCCTGGAAACGGCGGCTCATTTTGGCAACGGCGAAGTCAGCGTTTTGACCGATATGCCTTTGCTGCGCGATCCACTGGATGGACAGGCACTCCTGAGCGGCGCTTCTATCGCCGGGGCCATACGCCATTACCTGCGTGAGTATGAGAATGGCTATAGAAAAAACGGCCAGGGCGAGAGGGTCGAAGACCACCAGTCACGAGCGGCGCACTTATTTGGTCATTTTCAGGAGGAAACGGTGGCCTCGCGTCGAAGCCAGAGGGCCTTTGGCAGCTTATTGATGATAGATGATGCACTGGGCGAACATCCGGTGACGGAATTGCGCGATGGGGTGACGATTGACCCCAAAACGCGCACGGCGGAGGAAAAGAAGCTGTACAATATAGAACTTCTTCCGCCGGGGAGCACCTTTCCTCTGTCATTCGAACTGCTCATTCCAGCAGGCCGGGATGGCGGCCGATTTGAAACCGAACAGAATCGGGATAGATTAATTGAAGCCCTGGTGATTGCGCTGTATGGTTTGCAAACCGGACAAATCGGCCTGGGAAAACGTAAACGGCGGGGTCTGGGCCAGGTCAAGGTGTCAGATTGGACGGTCAAACGCTACCACCTGAACCAGGCTGGGGATTTGCTGGCCTGGTTAGATGGAACCTCGCCGGTAGAAACTCACTCCGGTCCCAATATTACCACCTTACTCCCTACCCCCCACCTCAAAGACCAACGCCAAAACTTTAAAATTGAGGCCGAATTTTCTCTGGATGGATCCTCGTTGTTGATCCGTTCCGCTTTTGGCCGGGCCGGTGACCCGGATATGGTTCATCTCGAGTCCGGCGGCAAACCTATTCTGGCCGGCACCAGCCTGGCCGGTGCTTTACGGGCACGAGCCTTGCGTATTGTAAAAACGCTTAAACTCAGCCAGCCGGAGCAATTTATCAATAAGATGTTTGGCGAGCGCCTGGCTAATGCAGAGACGGGGGGAACGCGACAAAAGCGCCTTACGGCCAGCCGGGTGTTGGTGAGCGAAACGCCGATTACAGCCGGGACAAGTATGGTTCAGAGCCGGGTTAAATTGGATCGCTTTACCGGCGGAGCTTATCCCGGTGCCTTGTTTAGTCAACAGCCGGTTTTTGGCACGGCTGAAACTAAAGTTAAGGTTGAAATAACGTTACTCCAACCCCAGGAGGCAGAGATTGGCCTACTTTTTGCTACTGCTCAAAGATTTTGTGGACG
>JAAUSP010000453.1 GCA_012032575.1 Anaerolineales bacterium
TGGAGCCGTTTGAGCAATGCTTCCAATTCACCCTTCCGCAGGCTTAGCCTGATCTGCATTTGAAACACCTCCTCAATGAATTTGCGGTTACTTCATTGAAGTTTAGATGTTTCTCAACTATGACCAAATTTCAATCGGGCTTTTCTTGTTCCAAAAGTTTTTCTGAATGTCTATATAAAGGATAATTCAACCATAAGTTGTCAGTCTTTCAAGTAATTCGTCTGTTATTTGCCGCCTTAATTCAGTTGTACCAGGAGGAACTCATGAATACTCCCAAAGCCATTCAAAATTTCCCCAAAACTTATCGCGCCAAAGAAATGCGAATTCTCGCCCAGTGGCTCAGAGCGGGCGAAAGTGGTTCGGTTGTGGGGTTGCCCGGCTGTGGGCGGAACAATCTGCTCAATTTCTTGTGCTACCGCCCTGATGTGCTGCGTGGCGAGTATCTGGGTTCTGAAGCTGATCAAATCGTGGTTATCCCGGTTGATCTCAGCCACCTGCCAACCAATGATGCCGCCACCCTGTATCGAGTTATCCTGCGGGCTTTTTATTGGCTGCGCCAGCAGTTGCCGGATACCCTGCAAGAGCGTGTCACGGCACTCTACCTGGAGAACCGGGCGACCCAGGATCCTTTCCTCGCCCAAAGCGGCTTATATGAAATGCTTTTGGCCTTCAGGTCCGAAGGGGTACGGGTGGCACTGGTACTTAATCGCTTCGACCAGTTTTGCCAGGAAGCTGATCCCAGAATGTTTGCCACCTTGCGTAGTCTACGGGATAGTTTCAAGGAAGTGCTATCGCTCATCGTTGGGCTGCATCGAGACATTATCTATCTGCCCAACCGTCAAGCTTTGGGCGACCTGTACCCAGTACTGGATAACAACGTCTGTTGGATCGGTTCGATGAGTGAAGCCGACTCTCGTTGGGTCATTCAGCAAGCCATTCACGCCGCTCCCGAACGGCCCGGTGAGGTAGAAATCGAGCAAATCCTGGCTTTGAGTGGCGGCTTTCCCACGCTGCTGCGGTTTATTACGGGCTGGTGGCTTAATCAAACCCCCAAGCCGCCGCTTGACCGATGGCTTAGTCTGTTATCCGGCGAACCCCTGTTTGAACATCGCCTGAAAGAGTTATGGGATGGTTTAACCCAGGAAGAACAATCCATCCTGGCAGTTACATTTGCCGGAAAGAACCAGGTCGCCACACGGGTCAAGCCCGACTATCAGCGGATTTTGTCACACCTGGTCACGAAGGGTGTTGCGGCAAACAGACCAGGGCTGGCAGATGAGCAGCAAATTATGGGCCGATTTTATCGGGCGACAAGAAGCCAGCCCGGGAAAACTGGCCCTGAATGAGAAAACAGGGGTGATTACACACGGCTCAAAATCCTTGAAATTCTCCCCCCAGGAAAACACGCTGCTGGGCTACTTACTAAAACATCCTTACGAACGACATAGCTATAAAGATTTGATTCTGGAAATCTGGCCGGGCGATCACGATCCCAGAACGCAAAAACAGGCCCTCTTTCAGCTTGTTCGCAGCATCCGCGAAAAAATCGAGCCTAAGCCGGCGGTACCGTATTATCTGGTCAACTGGACCGATCAGCGCGATGGCGGCTACCAGTTATTTCCCGAAGGTCAGCCGTTATAACCTCTACTTATTTTGATCAGCAGACTCTCAGCGCATACTGAGTGATTGTAGTTCAAAGTTGGAGTAGAATGAGAGGACAAATTGATTGAAAAAACCCGGAGGTAATGATGTCTTCAAACTCTTCTCCTCATCCCCAACCAGAGTTCCTGGCTGATCTTATCCAGCAAGCCGAAAGCTGGGCCAGACAGGCAGGTCAAATCGCGCTACGCGATTTCAAGAAGGTCAGGCCGATCTCGTCAAAAGCTGACGAGACGTTGTTGACAACTACTGATATAGAAATCGAACAGTATCTTACCCATCAGATTCGGACAACCTTTCCCAACCACAACCTACTAGCTGAAGAAGGGGCCCAACGTCACACTTCTTCACTCTATACCTGGATTGTTGATCCACTGGACGGTACAACGGCTTTTGTGCATGGCTTGCCCGGCTGGGGAATTTCGCTGGCGCTGCTCTATCAAGGCCATCCTATCTTTGGGCTTTATTACATGCCGCTTTTAGATGACTTAACTTATGCCACCTCCCAAACGGCCATCTGCAACAACGAACCGTTACAAAGAACTGTGCGGACGGATTGGAATGATAACGGATTTTTAGCCGTCAATACCAGTGCCCACCACGATTTTGAGATAAACATTCCCCGTATCCGAGCCTTAGGCAGTATCTCTGCCAATCTGGTTTACACCGCACGCGGTTCAGCCACAGCCGCTTTTATTCCTAAAGCCTATTTGTGGGATTTGGCTGCTGGAGTATTGATCTTGACCAGAGCTGGGGGTGAATTGCGTTACCTGTCAGGCCGGATAGTTGATTTGGCCGAACTGCTGGATGGTCGGTTGGTCACGGAGCCGATCGTGGCCGGGCATCCAGTGGTGTTGGAGGGGTTGGGAGAGAAAATTAAAGGGCGCAGCGATGGGCCGGGGTAAAGCTTTGAAAATACCCGCTTGAAATCCACAATCGAGAGAGAGGCGTATGAATCCAGGTGTTGTTTTCGCGGATCGTTTGGAAACCCTGTTACCTAATCAACCCGATCTGGCGTCGAGGCTGTCAGAAATATTTGCAGGTCAGGGCTACGAGGTAATCTCGGTCGAAAAAGCATTGAAGCAAGGCGAGCAGTGGGTCTTGTGGGTCACGCCTGAGGCTCAGGCAACCTCGCCGCTGATCGTCAAAGTGACCTCCGGCGAGATTCTCAGTTCGCCGCTGCTCGAAAACTCCAATCATTTGAGCCTGCCACCCCAGGCCACCGACATTTTACAGGTGATGTTTGCCGGCTACGGGCGGGTGGTGTTGAAGGAGGAATTTGGAGCCGGTTTGAGTGGCAGCCGGGTTTTTCTGGTGCGTCCCATCCGGTTGGAGGCCGGGGAAGATCGGGCCGAACTGCCGGTGGTGGTCAAGTTTGCTTCCAGCAGCCTCATCGAAAAAGAGTGGCGGGCTTTTAAGAGTAGTATCCACCACGTTCTGCCGGGGATCGTCGAGATCCGAGGCGAACCGGTCTTCCTGACCGATCAAGATTGGGCCGGTCTGTGTTATCCCCTCTTGGGCAGCGGCACCTTTGAGATTGCCAGTTTGCGGGCTTATTGTCGCCAGGCCGATACCCCGGATATCCGCTTTGTGCTGGGCCGGTTGATGAAAATCATCCAGGAAATGGCCCAGCACAGCCGCCACAAACCTGAATTTCACCTGGGCAAAAGTTACGACCCTATTCTGCCGGTCAATTTGCTGGTCGAGCCTCAACCGTCGCCGCCAGGAATGACCCCCCAGGTTATCACCCCCGGCCTGCCGCCGACTTTGCCTCCCTCCCCCGGCGACTACGTGCGTTTACAAGGGTTTGCTCTCATAAAATTTGATCCGACCCATCAAACCGCCACCCTCAATCACCCCCGCGCTGCTGCGGACGGCTTTAGCTCCTATGTGGTGCGGGTGCAAGGGATCGCCGGCCGCCGGGTGAGGTCATCGAAGGTCGGGTCATTGAAACGCGGTCAAGCCTGTTAGCCGCCGAAGGCGGCTGAAGCCCTGGGGCCAACCCTGAATCTGGCCGAAGCGAGTCTGGCTTTGCCCGACGGCAGCCGCCTGCCCAATCCACTGCTGGCTCTGCCGGAACTGCTCAAAGTGAGCCGCCATGTCCGGGTGGGCGAAATTCACGGGGATTTGAACCTGGAAAATATTATGGTTGACCCGGCGGTGCGCGATGTCAGCCTGATTGACTTTGCCGAAGCGCGCCGGGATCACGTTCTGCACGACTTTCTGCGGTTGGAGACGGAGATCATGACCAAGCTGGTGGCCGAACTGTGCCACCAGCACGGTTTAGCCCCCGCGCCGCTGATCAGCTATTTTTACCAGCAGGCGCATTGGGCCGCCTTTTACCCGGATCAATACGAAGTGCAGCCCTTTCATCCGGCCCTGGCAAAGCCGTTAGCTATGCTGATGCTCATCCGCCAAACGGCTCGCCAGTTTTTCTTCAAAGTTAATGACCCGACCGAGTATTACCAGGGGTTAGCCCTTTACATGTTGGGGGCCTTAAAGTTTACGAATTTGAAACACGCCCCCGAAGCGCCGCTGCCCAAGCAAATTGCCTTTTGGGGAGCGGCGGTGGCCGTCGGATTTTATACCGGCGCATTGGAGCAGGGCGTCCCCGACTGTCCTTATCGCGGCCTGGAATTTTTTGACGTTCAACACGCCCCTTACTTTTTTGGCCGCGAGGCGTTAACCAGGCGGCTGCTGACCAAAATCGAACAGGCCCTGGAGCCAGCGGAAGTGGACACACCGCGCTTTCTGGCGATCATCGGCCCGTCGGGCAGCGGCAAATCCTCCCTGGCTCGAGCCGGGTTGGTTGCGGCGATCCAACGAGGCGAAATCAGAGGCAGCCGGGCCTGGCCAGTGGCCATCTTTCGGCCGGGGGTGAAACCGCTGGCCAGCCTGGCCCAGGCCCTGACTGTCGCCACCCCCCAATCGCGCCATCTCTTTGATCCGCCCAATCTAGCCGGGGTGTTGGCCGAGGACGAACATGCTCTTCATCTGGCCGTGCGGCAACTGCTGTCCAGGCCGGACGATGACCGCTACTGCGTCTTGTTGGTGGATCAGTTTGAAGAAATTTTTACCCTATGCCGGGACGAGACCGATCGCCTGGCCCTACTGGCAAATTTACGGTACGCCGCTACCAGCGCGGAAAGCCGGACCATTGTGCTGTTGACCCTACGGGCCGACTTTTATGGCAAGTGTGCCGCCTACCCCGCATTGGCCCAACTCCTGTCCGATCATCAGGCTCTCGTCGGGCCGATGTTGCCGGACGAGTTGCGGCGGGCAATTGAAGCTCCGGCCCGCCAGTCCATCTGCTTTTTTGAGGCCGGCCTGCCCCAAAAGCTGCTCGATGATGTCCAGAGTCAAGCCGGGGGGTTGCCCCTGCTGCAATACGCCCTGCGGGAATTGTGGGGGCGTCAAGACCGGCGACGATTGACCCACACTGCTTATGAAGCGATTGGCCGGGCCACCGGAGCGTTGCAACAACGGGCCGAAGCGGTTTATGAACATCTGACTGAAACCGAGCGGCAAATCTGCCGCCGTCTCTTTTTACGCTTGACCCAACCGGGCGAGGAAACCGAAGACACCAAGCGCCGGGTCGCCTGGCCGGAACTTCTGCCGGCGGCCGGCAACCCGATGGTCATCGAGTCGGTCGTGCGCCGGCTGGCGGCCCCCGAAACCCGCTTGATTGTGATCACCGGTGATAAAGAAGCCGTTGTGGAAGTGGCCCACGAAGCCTTGATCCGCAACTGGCCCCGCCTGCAAGGCTGGCTGGATGAAGATCGTGAAGCAGTGTTAACCCATCGCCGCTTGACCGAAGCCGCGTTGGAGTGGCAGCGCCATGACCAGGACGCTAGCTATCTGTACCGCGATAGCCGCCTGGGGCAGGCCGAAGCTTGGGCGGTCGAATACGGGGACGATTTGAATGCCCTGGAACGAGATTTTCTGACCGCCTCGCTGGAATTGCGCTTGAGACAAGAAGCCGCAGAACAGGCCAGGCAGCAAAAAGAACTGGCCCAGGCCCAACAGTTAGCCGAAGAGCAGCGCCAACGCGCCGAAGTCCAGACCCAGGCAGCCGCCCGGCTGCGCCGCCGGGCGATCTGGTTGGCCGCCATCCTGATCCTACTGCTACTGGCAGTTATCGCCGCGATTGCCTTCGGCTTCCAGGCTCAAAATGAAGCCGACCGGGCCGATGCCAATTTGTCTACGGCGCAGTACCGGGCCACCCAGGAAAGTCTGGCCCGCGGCCAGGCGGTGGCTAACCTGAGCACGGCCCAGTATCGGGCCACCCAAGAAGCCCAAGCTCGCGGTGAAGCCGTGGCCAACCTGGCCACAGCCCAGTTCCGTGCCACCCTGGAAGCGGAGGCCCGCAACAACGCCGAAGCCGCGGCCACGCTGGAAGCTCTGGCCAGGGCCGATGCAGATTCCAACCTCAGTACAGCAGTCTATCGCGCCACGCTGGAAGCCGCGGCACGCAGCCAGGCAGCGGCCAACCTGGGCACAGCCCAAGCCAACGCCACCCTGGAGAGCCTGGCCCGCAGCACCGCCGTGGCTGAGGCGACTCGCTCCGCCCAGGCCGAACAAACTGCTCAGGCTGAAGCCACCAACGCCATTCAGTCCGAACAAACGGCTCAGGCCGAATCGACCCGCGCGATTCAAGCCGAGCAAACGGCC
>JAAUSP010000454.1 GCA_012032575.1 Anaerolineales bacterium
GGCCAAAGCGGGTCAATCACAAACACATGGGTTTGCCCGGCCACCTTTTCGGGGGGTATGTTCCGCCTGGTCCGGGCCGATTAATGTAAGGGTATCCCCAGGGTCGGCAGTAATTTGGACGGTTGAGCGGCTGCCAAAAACTGCTGCCGGGCCAACCGGCTGTCCGGTTTGCCAGAGATGGAACGGGGTAGCCAAAGGCGCTGGGGGTACGGCTGTCAGCTCAACCGGTCCCAGGGTAAAAGTGCTGCCACCAGGGAGGGTCAGGGGGCCTTGCTGGCCCCATACTTCCAGCTTAAGGGTGTAATGGCCTGCCGGCAAACCCACCAAAGGCAGCCACGCTTCCTCGCGCACGTTGTCGCCTGGTTCCCAGGCCCGGTTGGGGAAGCGTCCGTTAGCGGCGTGTCCCACCCAGACAGTCCGGCTGCTATCCTGGGAGTCAACCAGGCTCACCACCGTTCGATAATCCTCCGGGGCCGCTTCTTTAGCCTGCCAATATAGATAAACGCCCAAGGCTGGATAATTGGCCTGACAACAGCCCTGCTCGCTGGTCAATCCTTTTAATTCATACCCCATTAGGCTCTTGGGGCCAAAGTCTAACCCTAACGGATGAGCGGAAGGCGGTGCTACCGGGGGCGTGGTGCGCACCGGCAGGGGTCGGTGCGCCGGCTGGAAACCTTGGATGACTTGCGCCGTGATGTTCCAACTTAACAAGGCCAGCCCCAGCACTAACCCGGCCCACCAAGGGCGTCTCGGCCAGGCCGGCCAGCCCTTGCTCAACCCCCAGGTGATAAAAACAGCAAATGCGCCCATCGCGGGAAACAAAATATGATGACCCTGGCCGGCCACATTGACCAATTGGGTTGTTATAAAACGAATCAAGGGCAGTCCAAAAAAGAGCGCGGTATGGAACAAAAGAAACCCCAACCATAACCGGGCTTTTGGCTCTTGCCGCCACACGCGGATCAGGCCCAGCACAATCAGCCCGGAGATTAACCATAAGCTGATAAAGATTATTTCCGGGCCTTTAAGCCGCAGCGACCAAAAGGTGCGAAAAAGATATTCCGCCCAATCCCACAGGGTAGCCTGCACCGCAAATTCGATATTGCTCCCAATTTGGCCGCCTGATAGAATATAAGCTGCCTCTAGCGAAGCCGTATCGCTGCCGTCGCCCAGGATGGGCTGAATCAAACCGGCTACCCAGCCCGACTCAGCCACTTTATTGAGCTTTAATTGAATAAGAATAAACCACCATCCGGCAGTAAAAAACACCCCCAGCCCGCTAAGAGCCAGCCGGGTGAGATAGCGCCATTTTGGCCAGCCCGCCCGGTAGCCGACAATCAAAACCAGAGCCACTAAACTCAAAGGGGCCGGCAAAGCGCTGAGTTTGGTTACCATGGCTAAACCGATGAACAGGCCGGCCAAAAGATACAGCCAGGCCGGCTCCGGTTTTTTAAGCAGGCGCACCGCTACCCATAAATACAAAGCCAACCACAAACCAACCAAACTCTCGTAACTAAATACTCCACTAATGTAGATAAATGTAGGGATAAAAGCCACGCTGGCAGTTGCGGCCAAGGCCCAACGCCGGGGCTGAGCGAAATCTCCAAAAACTTGTAAAGCCAGGCTGTAAATTATCCCAATCATCAAAGCCCCAAATAGGGTAGACAACCAGCGGCCAAACCGCCAGAATAAAATCTCCCCGGCCAGGGGGTCTTCGGTCGCGAGGACCTGCGGCGAATTAACCCGGACTTCATCTATCCCGGCATCAGTCACCAGGTGGCGGCGCGGAACTTTATACGTCAATTTGACAAAGGGAGGCGCATCCAGCGTCCCGCCTCTAAATAGGGCCGCTACCAGGGCCGCGTATAAAGGGGGTTGGTCCGATTTATAACCGGCGACCTGCCGATCTTCAACACTGAAGGGCAAATACCCTGCTTTATGCAAAAATCGGGCGTACAAAAAATGCGCCATCTCATCCGGCCCATTGCCTAACGAAGATTGCCAACTGGTGTAGCCGGTTATACCCAGATAGACCAGCAGGATTAGAAATAAGCCTGCATGTGATTTCAGGCGAAAAATTTTGATCAGGTTCATAAAAAGTCTCAAAAAGTAATGTCCTCTAGCAATAGTTCGTTATCGGCTGCACCCGGCACGGTTAAGCGCTGGCCGGTGTAAAAGTCATATAACCCGACAACCACCGAATATTTTCCAGGTGGCAAATCCGCCGGCAGGGCCAGCATAACAGGGTCGGCGATAATTTCGCCGGAATCCCACAGGCTGGTGGGATAAGCCCCGTTCAGCGGCGGCTGGTCTTGCTGGGCCACGGTTTCACCGGCAACATTCCGTACGTGGATAAACGTAGTGTAATCAACGGGTAGGGGGGCTTCAGAACGCCAATAGAACGTAACTGATAATTGACACTTGGCTGTTTGTTGACAATTATTTCCCCCCAAATCGTACCCCAACAAAGTCACATTCGGCCCATCCCCAAAGGGCTGGTTGACCTGCGTTTGGGGTTTGGTCGTAGTCAGGGTTACTCCGGGCGGCGGGCCGCCGACTTTGACCGGGCCGATTATGACGGCGGTGGCGTCCACAGGCTGGCCGTCCTGCACCAGCGGTAGAGAAACCGCCTGCCGGCCCACCTGCTGATACAGGCCCACGTGCAGATAATAAACGCCGGGCGGGGCGTCGGCCTGCACCGGCACGCCAAAGGCATCGGTGACAATTTCGCCGGGGGCCCAGTAGAGGGTGTGATAGCCTTCCTGGGGCAGCCGGTCGCGCCCGCCGTGTACCGTTTGATCATCAGCCTTGATCAGTTTGGTAAAGATGGTATAGTCGCTGCCCAGCCAGTCAAGGCCCTGCCAGACCAGGGTCAGCGGAATACCGCCGCCCGGCTCGGCCCGATTAGCGCCCAGAGTGTAGCTGAGCAGTTTAACCTGGTCGGCAAAGTTGGCTTCAACCCGCTTTGCCATTGGCGGCTCAGTGAACTGGCGCTGCCAGCGGTCAACCACCGTCAAAACAGCGCTGGAATTGACCTGCTGTTCCCCGGCTGCCGGGGAGGTCATGGTAACTTGTAAATGATATTTGCCGCTGGCCCAATCGGGGCCGACAATGAACAGAACGGTATTATTCAGTTCCCGCAGGGGCGCAAAACTTAGACTGCCCGCCGGCCCCACCAGCCGCACCTCGCGCTGCTGGTCGGGCAAAAGCGGGCTAAGGCTGACCAGCACCGTTTCCCGGTAGCGAAATTCACGCAGAACGGTCAACGCCTGCCCATCCTGCCAGACCGAATAGCCGGCAGCGGCGGCGGCCTGGTCGGCAAAGACCAGGCTGTTGTTGAACGTGCGCAGGGCGGTGTCAGGCAGGGTGAGTCTGGTGAGGGTTAAGGGCATAACCCCGGCCCCGGCGGGATAATGGCCGCTGGTCGGAATCAGATTGAGGCTCAGTTCATAATCGCCCGCTGCCAGCCCCTCGATGGGCAGCCAGATGGTATCGCGGACGATGTCGCCCACATCCCAGGCGCGGGTGGGATAACGCCCGCCGGCCGTATACCCCAGCCATTGAGCCTGGGGCCGGCCTGCGCTGTCGAGCAGGCTGACTTCGGTTAAATAATCGGTTGGGCTGAACGCGGTGGCCTGCCAAATGAGGTCAAGCCGGAGGGTTCGTCCGGCCGGGTCCAGGTGGCTGGTATAACCGGTCAGGGTGACAAATTTGTTGAGCGGGGTATTCAGGGTTTGGGCCGCCTGTGCTTTAGCCTCCGGCAGGGTCGAAACCGGCAGCGGCGGCAGATAGGCCCAGGTCATAGCCCACAGATGGGCCGCGGTCCAGACAAGCAGCAGGAGCGCCGACAGAAGCGGGATGAGGCGTGAGGCGTGAGGCGTGAGGCGTGAGGCCTGAAGCGAAAAGGCTGAAAGGTGATCCGTAAGCCACAGCGAGAGGCGGGTGAAGGCGGAGGCCGATTTTCGGCGCAGGAGTCTTCTCGCTTTGGCCTGCCGCGCCTCGGCCTCCCGGTCCCTCTGCCGGATGGAAATCCTGCTTAACGCTGCCTCGATGCCCCAGATCAACAATATGGCGAAGGCAGGAGCGCCCAGAAAAAGCACATGCCGGCCCTGGGCCGTATCGGCCAGGCTAAAGGTGACGGCATAGCGGAGCAGGGGCAGGAGCAGGGGCATGAACAGATGCAGGGCGAGGAGAGATAGAAGCAAACGGGGGTAGGAGATTGGAGATTGGAGATTGGAAATTGGAGGCTGAGTTGCCAATCCCGAAGCGCCCCGGTCGGCGGTCGGCGGTCGCCGGTCAGCGGTTATGCTGATGAGACCGTAAGCGGCGAGCAGACAGAAGGCCAGGGCCAGGGCTGGGGCAACCCCGGCGAGGGGCTGCACTGTTTCGATGCCGACCATCCAGAAGGTGCGGAACATGGTCGCCGCCCACTGCCAGGGCGGGCCGGACTCCAGGTTCTCGATAGCGCCGGTGAAGCCGGCTTCACCGCCGGTCAGAAGGCTGAGCAGTTGGTTGGTGGTGGCATCGCTGCTGTCGGCGGCGATCAACGGGCGCAACAGGCCCACCCACAACCCATCCTGGGCGACAGTGTTGAAGTGGTAGAGCACAAAGCCGAACCAGAGGCTGAGTACAGACAGGGCGGCGGCGAGGGCGAGGAGGGAATGGCGGAATGCGTGATGCGTGATGCGTGATGCGTTTTGAGCTTTGGCCGCGCGGGCGATGAGCCAAAGCGCGATGATGATCTCCGGCAGCAGGATGACGGCGCTGAGTTTGGACAAAATCGCCAGACCGGCAAAGAAGCCGAGGAGGAGCGCATTGAACGTTGAACGTTGAACGTTGAACGTTGAACGTTGTATTCGCCATTCACTATTCGCTATTCGCAGCAGTACCCAAAGGAATAGGGCGCTAAAAAAGGCGACGGTGGTTTCATAGTTGAGCATCGCGCCGGTGAGGCCGAAGCGAGGGATAAAAGCGACGACGGCGACAGCGAGGAGGGGGAGGTTGGAAGGTTGGAAGGTTGGAAGGTTGGAAGGTGGTTGAGCAACTGCTTCGCTGAGTCGCTGACCCGTTCGGGCAAACACCTCACGAGTAGTAAAAAAAGTGACAAGCACCGTGCCTGCGCCGAAGAGGATGGCGACCCAGCGGCCGGTGTGCCAGGCCAGGATTTCGGCGCGGTAAGGCCAGCGTTCGTCTTCGGTGTTGTAGAGGCCCCAGGCATGGCGGGTGCGTTCGATTAACTGGCGGCGGGGGGTGTCGCCGACCCGGTTTTGAGGGGTGGGCGGGCCGGTGGGGTCAACCAGGGCCGCCGGCAGTGCGGCCAGCAGGTGATACAGCGGCGGCTGGTCGGATTTGTAGCTGGCCTGGGCGCGCTCCTCATTATTCACCGGCAGCCGGCCATGCCCGGCGATGAAGCGGACGTATTCGTAGTGGGCCAGTTCGTCCGGGCCGGTGGTCAGCGGGGCCAGGGCGGCGTAGGCGAAAGCAGTGGCGAGGTAAAGAGCCAGGAGCAGGATCAGGGCAAGAATTGTGAATTGTGAATTTGCGTCAGAGGTTGGGGGATGGAGAGGAGAAGTTTGAGACTGTGATTTGTTTTGTTCCATTATTTACCAGGGCAGTCATCTTAGCCTTAGCCTCAGCCTTAGCCTTTAGTTCAACCCATTTTTCCCATTGTCTTCTATAGCGGTCGGTAGTGGTTAGGCGCATTATATCACCGGGGGGAAGGGCGGCAAAATAAAGAGACGACTGCCTTACCACTGTCGAGTTTGAATTTGGTTTGAGTCTTTTTTCACTTAACCGCAAATTGAACCAGCTCGGCAAAATCGCCGCCGAGGTCAACGGGCAGGCGCTGGCCGGTTTCAACCTCGTAAAAGCCGGTGATGAGGCGGTAGCGACCGGGAGGCAGGCCCGCTTCGGGGAGGGGCAAGGCGAAGGTATCGGCGATGATTTCGCCGCGAGACCACAGGTTGGTCGGATAGAGGCCGTTGAAGGGCTGGCTGTCCCAACTGCTGATGACCTGGCCCTGCTCGTTGAGCAGTTGGAGAAAAACGGTGTAAGGTTTGGCGGTGGGATGGAGCGTTTGCCAGTGGAACGTCACAGGGAGTAGGGAGTAGGGAGTAGGGAGTAGGGAATTTTGAAAATCAGGCAGAGTGACACCGATGAGTTTGACAGAATCGGCGAAGGTGGCGGCGAGCGGGGTGGCGGGAAGGCGGGGGTCGCTGCCGTCGGGGGAGACGTAGAAAAGGCCAAGTTGAATCTGGTCAGGGGAAGGATGAACGCTTTGCGTGGAAGATGAAGG
>JAAUSP010000455.1 GCA_012032575.1 Anaerolineales bacterium
GGCCGGTGGCCGTTGGACAGGGCGGCCATTTCCACCATTGTTTTGGTGCCGTCTTTGAACGCGGCCAGCATTTTGGGGTTCATGTGCTTACGCTCGGCTTCTTCGCGGCAGGAGTCCGGCGTGGCGTAGTAGTCAATGGGATTGTTTTTGCCTTTGCCCACACAAACCGCCTCAAAACCGAGAGTCCGCGCAAAATTGTAAAGCGATTTGCACACGCCTGGTTCATCCCCGCTGGCGACGGTGTAGACGCAGCCCGTCTTTTGGGCCAATTGATGGAGCAGGATACCGACGGTCACATCGGTTTCGACGTTGAGCATGACAATGTGTTTTTTATTGAGAATGCTGTTCCAGGCTACCTGAGCGCCCACTTCGGTCACACCGGTCGCCTCAACCAGCACGTCGAGGCTTTCCAGTTTGGGGAGCAGCAGCGCGTCTGGCGTGACCACGTATTTGCCCTTTTTCAGCGCATCTTCCGCCGGTCCAACCTGGTCGGTCACACAGATATCAGCCTCGGTCACGCCGGTGGCTTTTAAAGTAGCCACGGGGCGTTCGGTGACAATATCGGCGATGACTCTGGTATCCAGCCCGGCCATTCGCCGGGTCAAATGGACCATGCCCGAACCTTCTTGCCCGCAGCCGACCAATCCCAATCGAATGGGATTGCCCGCTGCTTCTCGCTTTTGTAAATGCTCATGCAGTTCCATGCTGAATAAGTTCTCCTTTGTCGCCGGTAAGCCCAACGCCACCGGTTCGCCAATACCTGATTTTATGTTATAATTAAACCAACAACGTCCAGGAGCGTACGCCAGTGTAAACACACCGGAGTACCCTCTGGGAGTTGTTATGCTCTTGGAGGAGATACCCCGGAACCGGCCAAAGTCAGTGGGTATCTCCTCTTTATTTTTAATTCACTATCCTGCTCAGAGGGGGTCTGCGCCCCCGAACGCCGGTCGCAGACCGGCTTGGAGCAGCACAGATTGGATCTACTGAGTCTAAACCATCACCACCATTCGATCAGGTTCAGACCTGATTGATTCACCTTCGCTCTCCAGTAAGCGCAGCGCACTCTGCTCGTCTGTAACCAGGACATTGATCAACTGGCCCTGCAAAGCCGCCCGAATGACCTCGACCTTCTCCAATCCGCCGGCTGCCCCAATGACGCGGGGAATACGCTTTATTTGATCCAGGTCAAGACCAATAATCCGGCCACAAATTTCATGCCGAACAGCCTGACCCTGACTGTCAAAAAAGCGCAGGGCAATATCGCCGACGGCCCCGCATGCCTGTAAATGAGCAAACTCTTCTTCCGTCAGAATGCCCGACTGCATCACCACCGAGTCGGGCGTAGGTCGCCCGATCCCAACCACGGCAATGTCGGCCTGGGCCGCCAGGGCCAGAGTGCCGGCAATCTGAGCGTCGGTTAGCAGGGCGTCACGTACCATCTGGCTGCTGACAATGCCCGGCGCGGGGACCATACGGGGTTTGGCGTTTAAGGTTTGGGCCACTCGATGAACGAGGTCAGCCCCATAAGTTTCAGACTCCTGTCGCCCCAAACCGCCCAACATCTGCACAATTTTCATCTCCGGCCAATTTTGGGCCGGCATTGCCTCGACCACCGCCAGCAGGGTAGTGCCCCAACTGATGCTCAACACTTCGTTGCCTTGCAGACAGCGCATGAGGTAATCAGCCGTAGCCGTGCCCAAGTCCCTGGTCACAACTACTCTGTCGTAACTGGATGGGCTAATAATGACCACTCATCGAGGTCATACCGGGCCGCCAGTTCTCGCTCCAGTTCGACATTCGATTCGGCGGGGGGAATAATAGTAATGTGGACGATGCGCTCGTCCCTGGCTTGCTGGAGCAGGCGCGAAATTTTAATCCGGGAGAGGCCGAAAAGCTTGCCAATTTCTTCCTGGGTCAGATTCTCCTCATAGTAAGCTTTGGCAATTTTGTAAAGCAACTTTTTCCGATCGGTGAGGGTTGTCATGGATGTATCCGTGCAGATGTTCAAGATTGTTCAAATGAACAGAACTTATTCTAGCACAGTTGAAAAATCTTGTCAAGTGTTCAGAGTTCAGCATAAACAAAGTTGATGCTCAGATGTTTAGCCATTTTCTCAAGAATATCGGCCTCCTGCAAGGGTTTGCGCACAAAATCATCACAGCCCGCCGCCGGCACCGTCGCCCGTTCTTCTTCAAAGGCGCTGGCGGTCAGTGCAATGATGACCGTAGCCGGGCTGTCGAGAGACTGCTCTTGGTTTGTCGAACCGTTTCATACCCATCCAGCACCGGCATCCGCCTACTATCACTATGATGGCGAACCCTGTCGTCTTCATTGTGGCCTCCCAAACGAGGAGTGTAGAGAATTGCGTATAGTAGTTATGCCCCCTATTTATTTCTCTATCGCCTCCAGACAATTCAGCCCCACCTCTCACCAAAAGACTTTTCAAGAAAAACTTGCAGGGAGAGATGCTCTAATAAATGAGGAGATTCTCCTGAGAAAGAACGACTCGTTAAGACAAATTGATCTGAAAGCATAATTCTAAGCGGCTAAGGAATGGCTTGCTTACTTCCAAGAACGGGAGTATAATAATGTAACTTAATATGTATTAAGTTACATTTATAAACGTAAAGCGATCCCCTACCCTCTCATAGGAGTTCGGTCAATGCCAGAATTAGTTCAAGCCAACAATTTCTACACGGCCAGTGCGGCTTTTCTGCACAGCCTGCCTGTCAGCAAAGATGCCACCCGGCAGACCTATACCGCCGCTCTGAATGCCTTTGCTCAGTATCTCGAAGCGGCCAAGGAACTGTCTCCGGATACGCCGCTGACAGAATATCCTGAGACTATGATGCTTAACTTCTTCCTCTGGCTCGACCGGCGTGGCTACGCCGCCTTCACCCTCAATACTTATCTGGCTGCTGTGCGCCGCTTCTTTCTCTTCCATTATATTGCCCGCAACCTGGGTCCAGACTTTGATATTGTACGCGCTCAAAATCTACTCAAGGGCAAACTGAAGCTGCACTACCCCCAGACCCGTGCGCCTGACGAACTGCCCGGCCTGGTACTCTATTACGACCAACTCCCCCTGCCCCCCACGGATGGCAGTAAGGAAACTCGCCTCCAGCGTTTGTGCCTGCTGCGCGACCGGGCTATCCTGCATACCCTTTATGCTACGGCAGGCCGGGTCTCCGAGGTGGCGGCCCTGACCCGGCAGGACGTGGCTGAAGGCGAGGTGGATGAAGTTTTGATTACCGGCAAGGGGGATAAAGAACGCTGGCTGTACTTGACCCCGGAAGCCCTGGGGTCCATCCGGGTTTACCTGTCCGAGCGAGCCGATTTCAAGACCGGGTTGTTTATCAGCCATGGCCGGGACAGTGGCAAGAAGCTCTCCCGCACCAGCTTATGGCGAGTGGTCAAAAAAGCGGCGGAAGCGGTAGGATTACCCGAGGTCAGCCCGCACACATTCCGGCACTGGCGAGCGACCCAGATGTTGAATGATGAGGTTCCGTTGGAGATCATCCAGGAGCTTTTGGGCCACACTGATATTGGGACAACTCGCAAGGTTTATGCCCATAGCAAGCGGCAGCGGGTCAAGGAGGCCTTCCAGAAACACAGCCCTTCACCTGAGCAAGCCATCAAGAATAATCAACAGGTTGATGCCTAACCTGAACGAGCCACCTTCGGCAAACAGGATTTTTTGCCACGAATTACACGAATTTTCACTAAAAAATTTTCGTACCGCAGGCTCGTGCAATTCGTGGCAAAGTTTTGCCCGACGTGCAAGGACTCAACTGCTAAGGCAATAATAAAACTCAGCCGGACTCACCGCAGAGGTGGTTTACAGAATCCCCAACTCTTGCAGTAAGGTCAACGTTCCATCCAGGTCATCCAGATTGCTCAGGTCAAGGTCGGGCGTCTTGATATCGGCCAGCGGCACCAACAGCGGGTTAACCTCGATCTCGGCGGAGAGAGGGTACTCGTGGGTCTGGGTGTTAAAGTAGGTCTGGCCTGCTTCGCTTAACATGTAGCGGATAAAGGCTTCGGCCGCTTCGGGATTGGCGGCGGTATTGATAATCCCCGCCCCGGCAATGTTGACGATGGAACCGGCATCCCCCGCAGGTAGATGGTGGTTGCGAACCGGGAAATCCGGGTTTTCGGCCAGGAACTGGTACAGGTAGTAGTGGTTAACCAGGCCGGCGTCAATTTCACCGGCAGCCACCGCTTCAAGCTGAGCGCCATTGTTGGGAAAAACCACCGGCTCATTGGCCTGCATACAGGTCAGCCACTCGCGGGCACGCTCTTCACCTTCCAACACCCGCAGCGCGGTGACAAACGCCTGGAAAGAGCCGTTAGTGGGAGCCCAGCCCACCCGCCCCTTCCATTCGGGAGCGCACAGGCCAAAGATATCATCGGGTAAATCGCTCTCGGCTACCCGCGCCGGGTCATAAACAATCACCCGCGCCCGGCCCGACGTGCCAATCCACATCCCTTCGGGAGAGCGGAAGCGGGGATCAACCGCTGCCAGAATATCATCAGGCAGGGTGAGCAGGCGGCCCTCTTTAGCCAGCGCCCCCAACGCCCCGGCATCCTGGCCATAGTAGAGGTCTGCCGGGCTGTTGTCGCCCTCTTCAAGGATGGTGGCGGCCATTTCAGCCGTACTGCCGTAACGTACCTCAACGACAATACCGCTGTCCTGTTCAAACTGCTCAATCAGGGGGCCGACCAGCTCTTCGCCGCGCCCGGAGTAAATCACCAGGGTTCCACCCGCTGCGGCGGGGGCAGTAGAAGCTTCAGGCGCTGTGGCCGTGATCACGATAGGTTCAGCCGGAAGAGTGGGTTCTTCTTCGCTCAGTTCAACTCCGGCCAGCGCGGCGGCCTGGGCGACCTGCCCGGCCAGAGCGGTGGCTTTATCCTGGGCCTCGGTGCCAAACAGGTCGGCCTCTTCCGGGCTGAAAACCGTGCCGTTTTGTTCCTGCTGGTACAGATCACCCACGTAGCCCACCAGATCGTCGAAACCGCTCTGAATTTGGGCATCCAAATCCTTGTCGGCCTCGGCTACGGCCGGGCTGATGTTGTCGTAAGCAAGGTCGAGGCCGGTCAGAATGCTGTTGATGTCGAACAGGCGGCTGAGGGCGATAAAGGAAATCTCTGCGGAGCCTTGCCCGGTCACAAAAGCCGACAGTTTCCACTGCTCAAAGTATTCATTCATGGTCGGGATCATCGTGACCAAGGCCCCAAACGTCTCCGGCAGGGTCGGTTCCCAGGCTTCAAGGGCGGCCAGCATCTGACTGGTGGCTTGATCCAGCCCTTGCGCCGTGGCCAGCAGAACATTGGCTTCCGGCAGGGCTTCGCCCAATTCAACCGTACCGTCGCCATCCAGGTCAACTTTCAAGCCGGTAAACGCCTCGACGGTGCCATAGAGGGCCGGCTCGGTCAGGCCGTGGAAGAAGTTGCCGGGGCTGTCCAGGGTTTTGCCATCGGGCAGCACCAGCTTCCAGGCCAGGGCTTCGTCGGGCGCTTCGGCGGCAGAGGGACCGGCGTCAATCCAGATGTCATAAAAGGCCAGGCTGGGCACGCCGGCCACAATGCCTTCGTCCAGTTCATAGTAGGTGCTGGCTTCAATCCAGTCGGTTTTGGCCTGAGCCACCAGCTTGGTCAGTTCGGCCTGGTGATTGGACCAGGCGGCTTCGTAATCAAAATTTTCCGAGGCGATCAGCTGGTAATATTGTTCGGCGGTGGCTTTGAAGGCTGCCGTGCCGTCTTTCATCTTCTGACCGTTGTCGAGGGCATACTCTTTTACGGCGGCCAGGTTCACTTCAGCCGCCGGAGCGGCGCGGCTTCTTCGGTGGGGGGTGTGGTTGGCTCGACGGCGACGGTGGCCGGTGCTTCGGTCGGTGCTTCTTCAGTAGGTTGGCTGATCGGGCCCGCTGCTTCCGGGGTTGCGCCCGTGCAGGCGACTAGTCCCAACGCCAGACTCAGCGCCAGGATAATGGGTAATTTTTTTGACATTATTCTCCTCACTTTGAAAAGACATAACTGCTCAGCCCTCATGTCATTTCGAGGCCGTAGGCCGAGAAATCTCCAAGGTGCAGTATCGGCCTCGGAGATTTCTCCCTTCGGTCGAAATGACATGGCTGAGTAGTTACGAAAAGATACGATTGATGTTACAATAAATCTCAGAGCAAGAGGTTTTGGCTTTCTGGAACGCCTCTTGTCTCCCCGGAGGGCACAGGCTTTCACCCTGTGCTCTCTTTTTTCTTTCGTTTTTGATGTCGGTTAT
>JAAUSP010000456.1 GCA_012032575.1 Anaerolineales bacterium
CGCCCGGGGATAATATTTTTCCATGGCTCTGACCCTCATCTATGGAATAGGGAGAGTTTACTCACAATTCGCCCTCGTGCAATTTCAGTTATGCGCTTTTTAAGGTGCAGTCAAGGGTAATGTTAGTTACCAAGTTGGGTCGGAAAAGGTGAGATCGAACCTTAACCGACAACATTAGTAAAAAGAGGAGAATAGGATGTTTCGTAAACGAAGTTTCACCATCATTTCCTTAATAGTAGTTCTGCTGCTTCTGGCTGCCTGCGGCGGCGCAGCGACGCCTGCGGCAGAGAAGCCGGCAGCCACCGAAGCCCCGGCAGAACCGGCGGCGACTGAAGAAGCGGCGGCTCCGACTGAAGCCCCGGCAGAACCTGCGGCTGAAGGCGGGGCGCACACAGTTGGGTTTGTGCCGCCGGCTTTGACCAGCCCGTTCCACGTGGCGATGGTGGATGGAGCGACAGCCCGGAGTGGAGAGCTGGGCTGGACGATTGACGTACAAGCTCCGGCCAGCGAAGGCGACTTTGCGGCGTTTGTGACGACGGTCGAACAATTGCTGGAAAAAGGTGTGGAAGCGATCAGCATCAACCCGATTGGGACGGACTCGGCGATCACGGCGGTGAAAGCGGCCAATGAGAAGGGTGTGCCGATTCTGGCTCACAACTTCATCACCCCGTTCTCCGAGGGTAAAGTGGATGCTTATATTGGCTACGACCAGTGGGGTGGGGCGGAGAAACTGGCGGCAGTGACTTGTGAACTGATTGCCAAGAAGTACGAGAGTACCCCGGCTGAGACAAACGGCAAGGTGTTCATTCTCCTCGGTATTGACAGCATCTTCTCGCATCGGCGGACGGGTGGCTTCAAAGCCGGGTTAGAAAAGAACTGCCCGAATGTGGAAGTGGTCGGCGAGCAGAGCGGTGAGTGGCTGCGGACGAAGGGTTCGGAAGTGGCTTCAATTGCGTTGCAGAAAGACCCGGACATTGATGTATTCTACGGCAACAGCGACGAGATGGCGATTGGCGCAGCCCTGGCCGCCGAGCAGTTGGGGCTGGTCATCAACCAGGACTTCTTCGCGGTTGGGATTGACGGCAACCAGCCGACGCTCGATTTGCTGAAGGACGGCAAGTTCAGCGCCACCCTGGGTGTGGACCCGGTACGGATGGGGGTGACGGTGGTGGATACGATGGAGAAGATTTTCGCCGGGGAAGAAGTGCCGGAGATCATCTTGACCCCGTCGGTGGTGGTCACGCCGGAGAACCTGCAAGACTACCTGGACGGCAAGCTGTGGACCGAGCCGGTGGCCGGTTTCCCCGAACTCGATAATGACCAACCCACAGTGCCGGAAGAATAACTTTTAATAACAGGAGTTACGCAGTCATGTCATTTCGAGCGACCCGAAGGGGGAGCGACGCGAAGCGTCCCTCAAAACTCCTTTGGCAAGACGAGGTATTAGGGATTTCTCCCTTCGGTCGAAATGACATGCACACTGCGTAACTCCTTGTGCCCCTTCTTTCGACCCAGAGAGAAGGGGCCATCCAAATAACTGTTTTTTATCAGATAAGCGGCGGCCCTTATGTCGGTGCATAAACAGGTGACCATCAGGCAGGTAGCGCAAAAAGCGGGGGTATCCACCCAAACCGTCTCCCGTGTTCTCAATGATCGTCCGGATGTTGCGGCCGAAACACGTGAGTTGGTCCAACAGATTATTAATCAGCTTGGCTACAAGCCCAGTGCTTTGGCCCGGAGTCTCATCCGGCGGCGCAGCCTGACTCTGGGGGTGGTGATTGCCGAATTGGGCCACTACGGCCCGATTCGCCGATTATTGGGCATCGAACAGGGGGCTACAGAATTTGGCTACCGACTGCACTTGAGCCTGGTCCACCAGCCCGAAATAGACAAAGGCGATCAAATTCTCGATGAGCTGTTGGCCTGGCATGTTGACGGCATTATCTGGGCTGTCCCCGAAGTGGGACATAATCGAATTTGGCTACAGCGGAAAGCCTCCCAGGTGCCGGTGCCGGTGGTGCTTATTTGCGAACAACCGTTGTATAGCGAGCACGCCGTTTCGATTGATAATCGAGCCGGCGGTTTGCTGGCAGCTCAGCATTTATTATCTCAGGGGTATCGGCATCTTGGGATTATTACCGGCCCCTTAAGCTGGGTGGTGTCGCAGCAACGGTTATTAGGTTGGCAACAGGCATTACCAACTTACCAAAACCGGCAAATATTTGAAGGCGACTGGTCAGCCGCCAGCGGCGAGCAGGGCCTTTACCAATTGCGCCAGCAGTACCCTGAGCTGGATGCCGTGTTTGTGAGCAACGATCAGATGGCCCTGGGGGTGTTACAGGCTGCCCATCGTCTGAATTTACGCATCCCCGAAGATTTGGGGGTCATTGGGTTTGATAATATCCCCGAAGCCGGCTACTTCTATCCTCCCCTCAGTACCATCCGTCACAAATTGATGGATCAGGGTAAAATTGCGGTTCAGAAATTGATTGAAATTATCGAGGCCAGACAAAACAAAACAACTTTGTTGCCCCCAGAAATTACCCTCTTGCAGCCAGAACTGTTGATTAGAAAAAGTTCTGCAAGAAGTATGGTGTGAAAAGGAGTGTTCACTATCCTATCCACACTTTCAAATAATTAATCGGTAGCAGTGTGGCAGGCAGCAGGAGCGCAAGTCAAAGGTTCTCTGTTCGGCGGGCCGGCGGCTCTGGGTGATGCCTCCTGTCTGCCTGCTACTTTATACCGCCTTCTATTTCGTCACGAAGCCTCGGCTTCACCCCAGCGATGAAGACCTCTCCCCGTCGCTGGCACGCCTCCCCTCTCCTGCCAGGGAGAGGGGTTGGGGGAGAGGGTTACATTTACAAAGGAGCTTAACCTATGAGCAAACCAGTTTTAGGAGTTATTGTTGGCAACCGGGGATTTTTTCCCGACCATCTGTGCGACACCGGACGTCAAACGATCTTGAGAATCCTGGCCGAAGAAGGGATTGAGGCCGTGGCTCTGACCTCGGCGGATACCCCTTTTGGCAGTATCGAAAGTTTGAATGACGCCCAAAAGTGCGCCGACCTGTTCAAAAAGAATGCCGCCCGGATTGACGGTGTCCTGGTTACACTGCCCAACTTTGGCGACGAGCGGGCCATTGCCAATGCTCTGCGCTGGGCCAATCTGGGCGTGCCGGTTCTGATCCACGCCTTTGCCGACGACCCCACCCGCATGACCATCGCCGACCGGCGCGACTCTTTCTGCGGCAAAATGTCGGCCTGTAACAACCTGCGCCAGTACGGCATCAAATATACCCTGACCACTCTGCACACCGTTGACCCTGATACCGAAAACTTCAAGGCCGATCTGCGCCGTTTTGTGAGTACCTGCCGGGTGGTGCGTGGTCTGAAAAATGCTCGCATCGGGGCGCTGGGCGCTCGACCGGCGGCCTTCAATACCGTTCGTTACAGCGAAAAACTGTTCGAGCGCAGCGGTATTTCCGTCGAAACGCTGGATCTGTCGGAGGCGTTTGGGCAGGTGGGCCGGCTGGGTAACGATGAACCGATGGTCAGCGCCAAGCTGGAGGAGATCAACAGCTATGTGCCGACCAAGGGCATCCCCCAGGAAGCTCTGTTGAAAATGGCGAAACTCGGTGTGGTGGTGGACCGTTGGATGAGCGACCAACAACTGGCCGCCACCGCCTTGCAGTGCTGGACTTCGATGGAAGAATATTTTGGCGTGGTTCCCTGTACCGTTATGAGCATGATGAGCAACAAGCTGATGCCGTCGGCCTGCGAGACCGATATTGCCGGCGTGGTCGGTATGTACGCCCTGGCCCTGGCCTCGGAAAAGCCGAGCGCCCTGGTGGATTGGAACAACAACTATGGCGACGACCCGGATAAGGGCGTTGTCTTCCACTGCTCCAACCTGCCCAAAGGCGTCTTCACCAACCAGAATGACGCCGGTCTGATTTCGCCCGACGACATCCCGGTGATGGATTTTCAGGAGATTATCGCCGGTACGGTCGGCAAGGAAAACACCTTCGGCACGGTGGTGGGCCGGGTACGGGCCGAACCGTTCACCTACTGCCGCGTCTCCACTGACGACCTGGGCGGCACAATCGCGGCTTATGTCGGCGAAGGCGAATTGACCAACGACCCGCTCAAAACCTTCGGCGGTTACGGGGTGGTGCGCGTGCCCAACCTGCAAGGGCTGCTGCGCTACATCTGCGAAAACGGCTTTGAGCACCACACCGCCATCAACCTGTCTCAAACCGCCCCCGCCGTCAACGAAGCTTTAAGCAAGTATTTGGGGTGGGACGTTTATCACCACCGCTAATTGTGGACGGTGATTTTCGTTTCGGTCACAAAAATATGATTGACCGGTGATGCGTGATGCGTGATACGTGACTTTTTACGCATCACGCATCACGCATCACGTTTATTCATAGGAGTTGAAGATGAATCAAAACGACATCCCCCAAGCAATTAAGAGCGGCAAGACCGTTCTTGGCATCGAGTTCGGCTCAACCCGCATCAAGGCGGTGTTGATCGGTGAGGATCATGCGCCGATCGCTTCGGGCAGCTATGAGTGGGAAAATCAATACGAAAACGGCATCTGGACATACAGTCTTGAAGATGTTTGGACAGGCTTGCAGGAAAGCTATCGGCAGCTTAACGCCGAGGTTTTGAAGAATTACAACACCCCGCTCCAGACCATTGGCGCGATTGGCTTCAGCGGCATGATGCACGGCTATATGGCCTTCGACCAGGACGGAAATTTACTCGCCCCGTTTCGGACATGGCGGAACACCATCACCGGGCAGGCAGCGGAGGAATTGACGGAGCTGTTCCAATTTAATATTCCCCAACGTTGGAGCATTGCCCACCTCCAGCAGGCGATATTGAACAAAGAGAGCCATATTAACGCTATCAGCCATCTCACGACGCTGGCCGGCTATGTCCATTGGCAACTGACGGGGCAAAAGGTGATGGGCATTGGCGAAGCGTCGGGCATGTTCCCCATTGCCAGCAAGACCAACGATTACGATGCCGGCAAGATCGAGCTGTTCAACGAACGGCTTAAAGCAGAAAACATCTCGTGGAAGCTTCAGGACATCCTGCCCAAAGTTCTGGTAGCCGGAGATGCCGCCGGCGTTCTGACCGAAGCAGGCGCAAAACTGCTCGACCCCACAAGGCAGTTACCAGCGGGGATTCCGCTCTGTCCGCCGGAGGGTGACGCCGGCACCGGCATGGTCGCAACGAACAGCGTGGGCGAGCGAACGGGCAATGTCTCCGCCGGTACATCGGTTTTTGCCATGATCGTTTTGGAGGAGCCGCTGTCAAAGCTCTATCCCGAAATTGATATGGTGACAACGCCCGCCGGCAAGCCTGTGGCTATGGTCCACAGCAACAACTGCACCTCCGATCTCAATGCCTGGGTTGACCTGTTCCATGAATTTACGCAGGCGCTGGGGGTGGAGGTGAGCGAATCCAGGCTGTTTGAAATGCTGTATACCAAGGGACTGGCCGGCGATGCGGACGCGGGCGGGCTGCTCGCTTACAATTACTTTTCGGGCGAGCATATCACGCATCTTGAAGAAGGGCGTCCCCTGTTCGTCCGCACCCCCGAAAGCCGCTTCACGCTGGCGAACTTCATGCGGGTGCATCTGTTCGCGGCGCTCGGCGCATTGAAGATTGGGTTGGGCATCTTTGAACAGGAGCAGGTGAAGATTGACCAGGTTCTCGGTCATGGCGGTTTCTTTAAAACGCCGGAAGTAGGGCAAAAAATAATGGCCGCGGCGATGAATGTCCCCGTTTCCGTCATGGAGACTGCCGGCGAGGGTGGCGCATGGGGAATTGCCCTGCTGGCCGCCTATATGCGCCATAAGGCAGCGGATGAGCCGCTGGAAGCCTACCTCTCCCACAAGGTCTTTGCCGGAGAACAAGGCACAACCATCGCGCCCGATCCGGCGGATGTGGCCGGATTTGCCGCGTTTATGGAGCGCTACAAAAGGGACTCGGCATCGAACGGGCCGCCGTGGATGCACTGTAGTAGAAGAGTCAGGCTAAGGAGTTACGCGGTCAGCATCCTGAGTAGCCCTACGACCGCAGGGAGGGGGCGTATCGAAGGGTGCTACCGCGCAAAACGCATGCTGACGCGAAGCGGTGTTTGCGCACCCCACCGGATAACTCATGTCAGGTATGGAGTTATAATTATGCTTGAACATTTGCGAGAACTTCTGAGCGAGTTACACCA
>JAAUSP010000017.1 GCA_012032575.1 Anaerolineales bacterium
AGGGGCAGCACCGGCGGCAGTCCAGGTTCAGTCCGGGCCAGTTCCGCTTCCAGGTCGGGCCGGGCCAGCCGGCCGGTGCGGGCATGCTCGACCAGGGCGAGGGCGGTCTGGTAATCCTCGATCCGGGTGAGCAGGTCGAGCGGGGCATGGCCGGCGTATTTGGCCTCGCGCTCTCGCAGGATGGCCAGGTTTTTGGTCAGCCGGAGCAGGGTGGCGTCAAGGTCGTCCATTGGCCAAAGCCAAAACCTGACAGGTCTTAAAGACCTGTCAGGTTTGAATAACTCAGGCCAAGCAGCCCGGCGGGCAGGGGGTTGATGGCAAAACCAACCACGCCGCAGACCAGGGCCAGGCTGATCAGCACCACCAAAATCACCACAATCCCGATGGCGATACCAATGGGCAGAATGGGCAGGTCGTCTGTGTCGAGCATTGAGCAAATTCCTCCTGAGGGTGGGTTGAATGTTGAACGTTGAACGTTGAACGTTTTAGGTTTTTTTCGATACAAACCTATTCCCGCGCAGCCACAAGCGCCAGGGGGCGGTGCGGTCGGCGGGTTGGGCGTAGTCAATGTTGATGCGCGGGCCGGCGGCGATGGCGTCGGCGGGCGCGGGCGGGGCCGGTTCGAGCCACAGAGTCTGGCCCAGGGTCAGGTCCCAGTTGTTGAGCGTTTTGTCAATCCGCAGGGCCTGACACAGTTTGGCCGGGCCGTTGGTCAGATGAGGCGATGAAGCGATGCGGCGGCGGTTGGCCTGCATCACTGCCACGCCTTCCTGCGGCTCGATGGCCCGGATGAGCACCGCCGCCGGAAAACCCTCGGCTTCGGTGACGATATTGAACATAAAGTGCATGCCGTAGATAAAGTACACGTAGCTCTGGCCGGGCGGGCCGAACATGACCCCGGCCCGGCTGGAGCGGCGCGGGTGGTAGGCGTGGCTGGCGCTGTCGGCGGGGCCGATGTAGGCTTCGGTTTCCACAATTAAGCCGCTCAGGCGCTGGCCGTCCAGCTCGCGCACCAGCCGTTGGCCCAGCAGCTCGCGGGCTACGGTCAGGGTGGGCCGGGCAAAAAAGTCTCGCGGGATAATGGTCACAGTATACTCGGAGTCAGAGGGTTTGGGCAAGAGCGGATTGGAAGATTGGAAGTTGGATTTTACCAGCTATAGGCAAGGGTGGGGTTCGTCAAATGGCAGAAGAATCGAAAAGCCGGGCTGCTCATACCCGGCTTTTTCAAAAGGAGGAGAAGAGAGTGTCAATTCTTTTAATTGACAAGCATATTATAATCCACCCTCCCCGGTTTAACTTGACGTATCTGCAATGCCAACCTTCTGCTAACCCTACGCAAACCAAACGCTGGCAGTTTTTTTATTATTTGGGTGGTGTAACTAACTTTTTAGCTGGTGCAAGGGTGAATGGTTTACGGTTGTTCTACTTTATGGTATGATACATGCGGGCCATAATAATTTGAGCCAATTTTAGGAGAAGCCTATGAGAGCAGTGGTCATGGCCGGTGGATCGGGGTCAAGGTTGCGCCCCCTTACAATTGAGCGTCCCAAACCGATGGTGCCCATCGTTAACAAGCCGGCCATGAGCCATATTCTTGACCTGCTCAAACGTCACAATATCACCGAGGTGATTATAACGGTGCAATATCTGGCCGATATGATTCAGGATTTCTTTGGGGATGGGTCCAGCCTGGGCATGCAGATTCACTACTCGGTGGAAGAGACGCCGCTGGGCACAGCCGGCAGCGTTAAAAATGCTCAGGATTTTCTGGATGATACCTTTCTGGTTATCAGCGGTGATGCCCTGACCAACTTTAACCTGGGCAAATTGGTGGAGTATCACATCAGTAAGGGCACGTTAGCCACCCTGGCCCTGTATAATCTGCCTAATCCGATGGATTATGGGGTTATTACCCTGGCAAATGATGGGCAAATTGTCCGTTTTCAGGAAAAGCCCAGCCGGGGATCGGTGATGTCAGACTACATCAATACCGGCATTTATGTCTTACAGCCCGAAGTTTTAGACTTTTTTGAGCCAAATACCCCCTTTGATTTTGCCAACGATTTGTTCCCCATGCTGCACCAGCAAGGCTATCCCCTGTACGGCTATGTCAGTGAGGGCTATTGGTGTGATGTCGGCAATATTCCTGAGTATATCCGGGCTAACGCCGATGCTCTGGAAGGCCGGGTGGAAGGGCTGGATTTGGGACGCTACCTGGGCAACGGTATTTGGGCCGGCCAGGATGTCGAAATTGCGCCGACGGCCCGGCTGGAAGGCCCTATCTATCTGGGCCAATCGGTGCAGATAAAAAGCGGGGCGGTGATTTATGGGCCTACGGTTATCCGCGATTACACCGTAGTAGACAACGAAGCCCACATAGACCGCTCGATTCTCTGGCGCAACTGTTACATCGGCGAGCGCGCCCAAATTAGCGGGGCGGTGATTTTGCGGCAGTGCAGCCTCAAAGCCAATGCCACCGTTTTTGAGGGCACAGTCATTGGTGATGGCACCATTGTGGGCGAAAGCGCGGTGATTCATCCGGGCGTAAAAATCTGGCCCGGCAAAGAGGTTGAACCAGGCGCTACCGTCAACAGCAGCATTATCTGGGGGTCGCAGGGGCGGCGGGTTCTGTTTGGGCGGCACGGCGTCACCGGGGTGGTCAATATTGATCTCACGCCCGAATTCAGCGCCAAACTGGGGGCGGCCTTTGGGGCCACCCTCTCCAAAGGCTCGATTGTCACCATCAATCGCGACATGCATCGCAGCCCGCGCATGATCAAGCGGGCGATTATTTCGGGCCTGCCTTCGGCGGGGATTAATGTGTGGGATTTGGGGTCGCAGCCACTGCCGGTAGCCCGTTATTACACCAAAATCTGTGGGGCCGAGGGCGGGGTCCATGTGCGTTTGTCGCCCTTTGACGAGCGGGTGGTTGACATCCACTTTATGGATGGCCAGGGCTTGAACCTGAGTAAAAATAAAGAGCGTGACGTCGAACGGGTTTTCTTTCGCGAAGATTTCCGGCGGGTTTATCTGGACGATATTGGCAGCATCGAGTACGCGCAGCAGGTCAAAGAGCGCTACATTGAGGATTTTTTGAAACATCTCAATACCAGAGCCATCCAGGACGCCTCGTTTGACCTGGTCGTTGATTTTGCCGATGGGGCGGTAGCCAGCACCCTGCCGGCGATTCTTGACAAGCTGAATTGCAACGTTGTTTCGCTCAATGCCAATATTGAACGGACCAATTTTTCGCTTAACCCGATCCAATTTCAAATGGCGCTCAAGCAGATGCAGATTATCACCACTGCGCTGGGGACCCAACTGGGGGCACGTTTAAATCCCGGCGGCGAGCGTATCTTTTTAGTAGATGACCGGGGTTATCTTTTAGCCGGAACTACTGCCTGCGCCGCTATGGTTGAGCTGGCCCTGCGCGATGCCCCCGGCAGCACCGTCGCCATTCCCATTGACCTGCCCAACCTTTTTGAACATATCGCAACCCGGCACGGCGGGCGGGTCATCCGCACCGAAACCGACCTGGACGCCCTGATCAAAACCACCTGCTCCGAAAAAGTAATTATAGGCGGCGATGGCAAAGGGAATTTTATCTTCCCTGATTTTCACTGCGCGGTTGACGGCATGATGGCCTTGGCCAAAATCCTTGAGTTTTTAGCAACCCAGCGGGCTTCGCTGGGTGATATTGTCTCTAAACTGCCGCCCTATCACATGGCCGAACGAAAAGTTTCTTGTGTCTGGGAAGCCAAAGCGCGGGTCATGCGCCTGATTAATGAGAAATTTGAAAGCTACAGAACCCAAATCATTAATGGCGCAAAGATTAACCTGGCCGCCGATAAATGGGTGCTAATTGTCCCCGACCCCGATCAACCTTATTTCCGGGTAATTGTTGAGGCCACCTCGCAAGGAGAAGCCGAGACTCTGGCCGATGAATATGCCCAGGTGATTGAAAAACTTTCACCGCTGGAGTAGGGTCTGTTTCATTCAAACCAATAAAAAGAACCAGGCTCAAAGCGGGTCTGTGACCCGCGTCAGTCAGTTGGGGGCTTGCGCCCCCCTCCGAGCAGTCAACTGGGTAAGTCCTACAAATAAAAAGAGCCGTAGCAACTACGGCTCTTTCATTTTACCTGCAAAGGTAAACCAGCCTAGCTGATTTCAACCTTAGCGCCTTCGGCCTCAAGCTTGGTTTTGGCATCCTCGGCCATTTCTTTGGTCGCGGCTTCCAGCACTTTAGCCGGAGCGCTGTCCACCAGATCCTTGGCTTCCTTGAGGCCCAGGTCAGCACGGATAGCGCGGACGGCCTTGATGACCTGAATTTTCTTATCACCAACTTCTTTCAGGGTGACATCAAATTCGGTCTTCTCTTCAACTTCTTCAGGGGCGGCGGCCGCCGGGCCGGCCATACCCACCGCCATAACCGCAGTGGGGGCTGCGGCGCTGACGCCCCATTTTTCTTCCAAAATCTTGGTTAACTCAGCCGCTTCCAAAACAGTAAGCTGGCTCAGTTCATCGGCAATTTTTTGCAAATCTGCCATTTGATAATCTCCTCTTAAAATAGTAGACGGTAGAGGGTAGACGGGGGCGGGTTAGCCCTTGCAACTTTGCTACTCCACTACCTGTTAATTTAGATTGGGTAGTTCTTTTACTAATAATTATGCCTCAGCTTCTTTTTCAGCATAGGCATTGAACACGTTGACCAGTTGGCGCACGCCGCCGGCCACCACTCCTGCCAGTTGACTCGCCGGGGCATTGATCAGGCCCAAAAGCTGGGCGCGCAACACATCCAACGAAGGCAAGTTAGCCAGGTTCTTCACCCCGGCTTCATCAATAACCCGGTTGCCCAGCATGCCGCCTCGGATGGTCAAAAGCTCATTTTGCTTGGCAAAATCGGTAATCGCTTTAGCCACACCGCCGACATTATTACGGCAAAACCAATACCGATGGGGCCGCTCAACATGTCTGCGTCAACGGCAATGCCGGCCTCGGTCAGGGCACGTTCAGCCAGGGTATTTTTGACAATTGCAAAACTGCCGTCTGCTTCACGAACTTTCCTGCGAAGTTGTTCTACCTGAGACACCTTTAAGCCACGATAGCCGGTGATAATAACCGCCTCGCTGACATTAAGCTCTTCCATGTACCCTTTGAGTATTTCTTCTTTCTTCGCGCGTGATATAGCCAAATTTGTCACCTCCCTTCTTATTAAGAATTTGCACAAATAAAAACGTCTTTACCCTAACCGGAGTAAAGACGTAAAAATGCAAGTTATTTCAGATATACCCAATAAAGAGTATATCCGAGTATGGCTTGATTCTCTGAGTCTTTACCTCGGCGGGCGATGCCCCTAAGGGCAAACATTAAGCACAGTAGAATTCTACGGTGCGCCTGCTGTCTCTGGCAACAGTGAGAGAAATGAATTTAATTATAAACCCTCATGTCATTTCTGGGCCGTAGGCTGAGAAATCCCTATTGCGTTACATAGCTCTCAGAGATTTCTCGCTTCGGTCGAAATGACATGCGTAACAACTACTGGCTCTTTAATTGGGCCGCCTGAGTCGCATCCACTTTGACCCCCGGCCCCATGGTTGCATTCAGGCTTATCTTTTTGATATAAACACCTTTGGCTGCCGCCGGCTTAACCTGCTGAATCGCTTCCATTAGAGCGGCAAAATTATTTACCAACTGCTCTTGAGTAAACGACACTTTACCAATCGGCAAATGAATGTTAGCCGTGCGGTCCAATCGAAATTCCAGCCGACCGGCTTTCAGTTCTTTGACCACACGAGCGACATCGGCATCGGGGACCACCGTACCGGCTTTGGGACTGGGCATCAACCCACGCGGACCCAACACCTTGCCCAGGCGACCTACTTTACCCATCAGCCCCGGCGTGGCCACCGCTACATCAAAGTCAAACCAGCCGCCCTGAATTTTCTGAACCAAATCGTCACTACCGGCAAAATCCGCGCCGGCATCCAGGGCTGCCTGTTGGCCTTCGCCTTCGGCAAAAACCAGCACCCGCACCTCGCGGCCCGTGCCGTGAGGCAATTGAACCGTGCTGCGAATGAGCTGGTCGGCCTTGCGGGGGTCGAGACCCATACGTAAGTGGGCTTCAACCGTCGCATTAAATTTGGTATAAGAGGATTTCTTCACCAAATCCACAGCTTCGGCTGGGGTGTAATATTGGTTTGGATCAACCAGTTTTGCTGCTTCTTGATACTTTTTGCCTCGTTTAGGCATACATTCCTCCTGAGTGGTAAAAACGGGTTCGCTCAAATTGGCAAACCCTCCCACTGGTAAAACAAGCAATCTGCCTGCTTAACCGGGGTAATTAACTTTCAATCGCAATACCCATGCTGCGGGCTGAGCCTTCAACCTGTTTGATGGCTCCTTCAATATCCACCGCATTAAGGTCTTGCATTTTTGTTTCCGCAATTTCCCGAACCTGGGCGCGGGTGAGTTTGCCCACTTTGTTCCGGTTGGGTATGCCAGAACCTTTTGGAACGCTGGCTGCTTTCTTTAAAAGATCGCTGACCGGCGGGGTTTTGGTCACAAACGAAAAGGTCTGGTCAGTAAAAATAGTAATTTCAGCCGGAATAATGGACCCCATCATACTTTGAGTGCGGGCATTGTATTCCTTGCAGAAGGCCATAATATTGATCTGATGCGGGCCTAACGCCGTACCCACCGGGGGAGCCGGATTAGCTTTACCGGCCGGAATTTGCAGTTTTACCACAACTTTTACTTTTTTCGCCATGTTTAGTCCTCTTCATACCTCAAGGGCAGACTGATAAGGTTGACGCTAAACGCGCTCTACCTGTAAAAAATCAAGTTCGATGGGGGTTTCGCGGCCAAAGAAACTTACCAAAACTCTTACCCTGGCCCGATCCAGGTCAATTTCGTCAACCGTGCCCATAAAATCTTCAAACGGACCTTCGACAATGCGTACTTTTTGGCCCACTTTAAAGCTGACTTTAATCTTGGGCGCTTCGGCATCCATCCGTTTTAGAATTTTATCAACTTCATCGGGGCGTAGCGGGGTGGGTTTATTGCCAAAACCAACAAACCCGGTGACGCCTGGGGTATTTCTCACTACATACCAGGAGTCTTCGTCCATGACCATCTCAACCAGGATGTAACCTGGAAAAACCCGGCGCTCGATCGTGCGGCGATGCCCATCCCGCAATTCGACTTCTTCTTCGGTGGGCACCACTACCTGAAAAATCTTATCCTGCATCTCCATCGATTCAATCCGATGGAAGAGGTTTTTCTGAACTTTATTCTCATACCCGGAGTAGCTGTGAATAACAAACCATTCAGTCCCCTCCGGCCGGGCTTTCTCTTCAACTCCCTCATCAAGTGGGAGTTCTACCCCTCCAACCGGCGCTGCTTCGGTCGAGACTTTTTCTTTTACCATCTCAGCAGTATTTGTTGGAGTACCTGCTGGTTTTTTCTTCTTGGCCATAAACTTACTCTTTTAAACTTGCTACGCCGCCAGTAAAAATCACTTTATTCCTGCTGGCTGTTAACATAAAATGCCGCTGCTCCGGCCGCTAAAAGAACCACCGCCACGCCGATCCACAGGTAATCACCGGCAATAACCCCCGCTGTGACTATCTGAAAAATGTAATCCAGCAGCCCCAAGAATACGGCCATTGCGAAAGTAACGCTCACCACGATGATTGTTAAATTCTTGGTTTCGTCGCGGGTGGGCCAAGCAACTTTACGTAATTCGGCGCGCGTTTCCTTGAGATACCTGACAACGGCGTTATCTTCTTTGGGTGTGGCGACCGCTGCACTGGATTTGGATTTTGCCATATATGTGCGCGCTCCTCTCAATCTTTAAGGATGACCACGTCCATACTCCCTATCCTCTCCCATTAAGAAAGAGAACAGGGAGGGAGTGGTCATTGCTACTTGGTTTCGCGATGCTGTCGGTGACACCGGCAGCGCGGGCAATATTTCTTAACTTCAAGCCGGTTCGGATCGTTGCGGCGATTTTTTTCAGAAGTATAGTTACGCTCACCGCATTCTGTACAAGCAAGAGTCATTACCATGCGTACCGCTTTTTTAGCCATAATTCACAAAAAGAGGGTTGAGAGGTGTTGCTCGTCTCTCGACCCTCTGACTCCTTTCTACAAAAGCCAGTCAATTACGAGTCGTGTTACTTCAAGCCACTCGAAAAAGGTTACTTAATAATCTTGGTGATGACACCGGCACCGACTGTCCGCCCACCTTCTCGAATAGCGAACTTCGACCCATCTTCCAGCGCCACCGGCACTATCAACTTCACCTTCAAGGTGATGTTGTCGCCAGGCATCACCATCTCAACACCCTCCGGCAAATCCACCGACCCCGTCACATCCATCGTCCGGATGTAGAACTGCGGCCGATACCCATTAAAGAATGGTGTGTGCCGGCCCCCTTCTTCTTTCTTCAATATGTAGATCGCCGCGTCAAATTCCGTGTGCGGTGTGATGCTCTTCGGCTTGGCCAAGACCTGACCCCGCTCAATGTCATCCCGTTCCACTCCCCGCAGCAGCACCCCAATGTTGTCCCCGGCAATCCCTTCGTCCAACAGCTTGCGGAACATCTCCACCCCGGTGCAAACCACACTCCGTGTCTCTTTCAACCCCACAATCTCCACACTCTCCCCAACCTTGATCTTCCCGCGTTCCACCCGTCCCGTCGCCACTGTCCCCCGGCCTTTGATGCTGAACACATCTTCCACCGGCATCAGGAACGGTTTGTCTATCTGCCGCTCCGGCGTCGGAATGTAGCTGTCTACCGCATTCATCAGTTCCCAGATCGCCGCATAGGCCGGGTCGGTCGGATCGCTGCTCTTGCATTCCAGCGCTTGCAACCCGCTCCCCCGAATGATCGGAATGTCATCCCCAGGAAAGTTGTAGCTGCTCAACAACTCCCGCAGTTCCAACTCCACCAGTTCCAACAACTCTTCATCATCCATCATATCCACTTTGTTCAGAAACACCACCATCGCCGGCACTTCGACCTGCCGGGCTAACAAAATGTGTTCCCGGGTCTGCGGCATTGGCCCATCCGGGGCCGAAACCACCAGGATCGCTCCATCCATCTGGGCTGCCCCGGTGATCATATTCTTGATGTAGTCGGCGTGTCCCGGGCAGTCTACGTGGGCGTAGTGCCGTTTCTCGGTCTGGTATTCGACGTGGGCAATGGCGATGGTGATCCCCCGTGCTTTTTCTTCCGGAGCGTTGTCAATGCTGTCAAAGGCCCGGAAGTTGGCCCAGCCCTTCAAGCTCAGGGTTTTGGTGATCGCCGCTGTCAAGGTGGTCTTGCCGTGGTCTACGTGCCCAATCGTCCCCACGTTGATATGCGGTTTATCTCTCACAAATGCTGCTTTCGCCATACTCTTTTAGTCTCCTTCGTAATGCCGTTATATTTAACAAGTTTGTCTGTCGTTGTTCTACACTCTCAGATTCTTGATGTCTGAGACAAACCTGTTAATTATATTAAAATTTGGTGTTTACGCAAATTAACCAGTCGTTTGCAATACGGTTTAACTACGTTTTGTCTCCGGCTGAACTACGATCTCGATCCGGCGACAATCTTTTCTTTCAGGTTTTGGGAAACTTCGGCGTAATGGTTAAACTCCATCGTAAAAGTTGCCCGGCCTTGCGTGGATGAACGCAAATCAGTGGCATAACCGAACATTTCAGAAAGGGGCACCAATGCGCTGATAGCCGTCACCCCACCGGCTCGAGGGGCCATCCCTTCGATCGCTCCCCGCCGTGAGGACAAATTACCCATCACATCGCCAGTGAACTCTTCCGGAGTCGTCACCTCAACCTTCATAATCGGCTCCAGCAAAACCGGAGCGCCTCTTTGCATGGCCTCTTTGAAGCCCATCGAACCGGCAATTTTGAAGGCCATTTCCGAAGAGTCAACCTCGTGATATGAACCATCTACCAGGATAGCCTTAATATCAACCACCGGATAGCCGGCCACCACTCCGGTAGACAGAGCTTCTCTGATACCTTGCTCAACCGCCGGGATATACTCTCTGGGAATAGCCCCGCCAATGATTTTGCTCTCAAATTCAAAGCCTTTGCCTTTTTCCAGCGGCTCGACTTCCAGATGAACATCACCAAACTGACCCCGTCCACCACTTTGGCGCACAAAACGGCCCTGTGCTTTGGCATGACGAGTAATCGTTTCCCGGTAAGCGACCTGAGGGCGACCGACACTCGCTTCAACCTTGAATTCACGGCGCATGCGCTCCACCAACACTTCCAAATGAAGTTCGCCCATACCGGAAATTTGGGTTTGGCCAGTGTTATCGTCGGTTCTCACCTGGAAAGTCGGGTCTTCTTCCGACAGCTTTTGCAAAGCTACGGACAGCTTATCCTCATCGGCTTTGGTTTTAGGCTCAATAGCCAAACTGATGACCGGTTCGGGGAATTTAATCGACTCCATCACCACCGGACGAGAGGGGTCGGACAGGGTTTCGCCGGTAAAGGTGTTTTTCAAACCAACTACGGCCGCAATATCACCTGCATAAATCTCTTTGATTTCCTCGCGGTGATTGGCGTGCATTTGCAGCAGCCGGCCCATCCGCTCTTTTTTACTGCGCGACGTATTCTGCACATTCTCGCCCGCCTCGGCAGCACCGGAATAAATCCGAATATAGGTTAAACGCCCTACAAACGGATCGGTTACTATCTTGAAGGCCAGAGCAACAAATGGGTCGTTCTCATCGGCAAAAACGGTAATTTCTTGATCATTATGGGGATTGAGGCCAATTTTGGGCGGTACATCTTTAGGGGAGGGCAGATAGTTAACTACGGCATCCAGCAAACGCTGAACCCCCTTATTCTTCAAAGCCGAGCCACACAATACTGGGACAATATCGCCGGAAATTGTGGCGACCCGCAGGGCATGGGTGAGTTCCTCCGGGGTAATTTGTTCACCTTCAAGAAACTTTTCGGTCAGGGTATCATCAGACTCAGCCACTTTTTCGACCAATTTCTCATGGAGGGCTTGGGCTTCTTCAAGCAGGTCATCAGGGATAGGGCTGGCTTCAGACTTGGTTCCCAAGTCGTCCAAATAGTAAACCGCTTCCATCCGAATCAAATCAATGATGCCCCTGAATTTATCTTCAGCGCCAATGGGCATTTGAATCGGAACCGGGTTGGCCCCCAATCGGTCAACAATCATATTTACCGTGCGCCGGAAATCAGCGCCGGTACGATCCATCTTATTTACAAAACAAATACGCGGTACGCCAAAACGGTCGGCTTGCCGCCAGACAGTTTCAGATTGCGGCTCCACGCCGGCAACCGCATCAAAAACAACCACCCCGCCATCCAGCACCCGCAAAGAGCGCTGCACTTCAGCCGTAAAATCAATGTGACCGGGGGTGTCAATAATATTGATCTGATGGTTATTCCAAAAACAAGTCGTCGCCGCAGAGGTGATCGTGATACCGCGTTCCTGCTCCTGATCCATCCAGTCCATTGTTGCCGCGCCATCATGTACTTCACCAATACGATGAATTTTGCGAGTGTAAAACAGAATCCGCTCCGTTACGGTTGTTTTCCCCGCGTCAATATGGGCAATAATACCTATGTTTCGGGTACGCTCTAAGGGAGTTTGGCGTGCCATGGATTAATTCTCTCTTTCGGTACACATTAAAGTCCAAAACTCTTTGAGTACGGATGAGCAAGAGTTTTGGACTTCACTCAATCTACCACAATTTTTTATTGATTTCAGGCAGGAAAACACTGCCAGGGTCAAACGTTCAATCTACCAGCGATAATGCGCGAATGCCCGGTTGGCATCGGCCATTTTATGGGTGTCTTCCCGTTTCTTGACGGTAGCGCCTTGATTATTCGCTGCATCCAGCAACTCAGCCGCCAACTTCTCAGCCATAGATTTGCCGGAGCGAGTACGAGCCGTGGTAACCAACCAGCGAATCGCCAGACTTTGGCGGCGATCAGGCCGTACTTCCAGGGGCACCTGGTAAGTAGCTCCACCCACCCGCCGCGGCCGGACTTCGATCATGGGGGTGACATTCTTAATGGCCTGTTCAAAAACTTCCAGACCGGGTTTTTTGGTTCGCTCCGCTGCAATATCCAGCGCATCATAAAAGATCGAGGCAGCAACAGTTTTCTTGCCACTAACCATGAGCTTGTTAATAAAACTAGCTACTAACTGGCTTTTGTATTTAATATCGGGTTCAACCACTCGTTTGGTAGCTCGGTTTCTTCTCGCCATTATTATTTTCTCCGCTTGACTTGAATGGACGTTGGTTCTATTTCTTCGCTTTAGGCCGCTTGGTGCCGTATTTGGAACGAGCACGTCGCTTGCGGTCAACCCCGGTTGAGTCCAAGGCCCCCCGGACAATGTGATAACGCACGCCGGGCAGATCCTTCACGCGGCCGCCGCGCACCAACACCACCGAGTGTTCCTGTAGGCTGTGGCCTTCGCCAGGAATGTATGCTGTTACCTCAATTCCATTCGACAAGCGCACGCGGGCAATTTTCCGCAGAGCGGAGTTGGGCTTTTTGGGCGTCATCGTACGAACTTGGGTACAAACCCCCCGCTTTTGCGGGGAACCATTGTTTGGCTCCATCCGCCCTTTCAGGGCGTTGAAGTTAAACCGCAATGCCGGAGCTTTGGTTTTTGATCTCTTTATTTTGCGGCCTTTGCGCACTAACTGATTAATCGTTGGCAAGGATAATCTCCTATCACTACGACAATAACTTTGTTTTCAAAGATTCTTAGGCAGTAACGAGGCCACCGAAAAACATCTTCGGTGGCCTCGTATTTATCAAGCTGTGCCTATTTGGTGAGCCGAGAAAAGTTTCTCGATACCTTTCTCTTACTGGTCAGCCCACACAACGAGTAAGTAGTATAACACGGTTAAATGGGGCTGTCAAGTCTTGGAACTTTAAATTCCGTATTTATGACCCTTGCTTAACGCGTTCCGCCGGGAATACCCAGGCCCAGCCCCAGTTTGGGCAGACGCTCTTTTTGCTCTTCTTTGCCAAAGGTCATCTTTTCATCACTATCGGAAATGACCTCAACCGATAGCCCCAAAGACTGTAGTTCTTTGACCAGCACCCGGAAGCTTTCCGGCAGGCCGGGGTCTTGAATCGGTTCCCCTTTCACAATGGCTTCGTAGGTCTTAACCCGACCCACCACATCGTCACTTTTGACAGTCAGCATTTCCTGCAAAGTGTGAGCTGCGCCATAAGCTTCCAAAGCCCACACTTCCATTTCACCAAAGCGCTGACCGCCAAACTGGGCTTTACCGCCGAGCGGCTGCTGCGTCACCAGACTATATGGCCCAGTGGAACGGGCGTGAACTTTGTCTTCAACCAGGTGAGCCAATTTGAGCATATTGATAATGCCAACGGTCACCGGCCGGTCAAAGGGTTGGCCTGTTTTACCATCATAAAGGGTCATTTTACCGGTCGTGGGCATAGGTAACTGTAACTCCCGCGACGCGGCCAGGGCATATTTATCTATCTCTTCGTCCGATAGCGCACCTATATCCAGGGTTACCAGGGTTGGCGAGGTGCGGGTATCGGCCAGCTTTTCCAGGCGATACTGCATGACTTTCATCCACTCACGCAGGCAGATCAGGCGCACCGCCGACCGGGCTTGAATGCCAATTTCTCTGGCGCGGCGCTGGCCTTCAAAGGCTAACAGGAAGTCAGGGTCATGGCCTTTATCACGCAGCCACTCACGGAGTGCGGTTCGGCGAGCATAGATCTCGTCCGACGCCAGTCGTTCTTCGTCATAACCTTTTTCACCCAGCCAATCAATCAGGTACAACGCCCGTGCTTCACCCTCGTCTTCAAGCGCTTCCTCGTCAATTCCTTGTTCATATACCCAGGACCAGGTTTTATCCGCTACTTCGTGCCACACATGATCCATCAGCCAGGCGCGAGCCAGTTCGGCGGCGATTTCGTCCTCTTCGGCCCCATCGAACACCGAAGTGACCGCGCGGAAGCCCAGGCGATGCGCCGCCCAGCCCAGGTGGGTTTCCAGAATTTGCCCAATATTCATACGGGCCGGCACACCCAACGGGTTCAAGATAATCTGGATCGGCGTACCATCTTCCAGATAAGGCATATCCTGAATCGGCACCACTTTGGAAATAACGCCTTTGTTGCCGTGCCGTCCGGCCATCTTGTCGCCTTCGGTCACTTTGCGGCGTTGAGCCACCATCACCCGCACCATGCGATCCACGCCGGTGGGCAGGTCGCGGTGTTCTTCGCGCGAAAATTCGCGCACGTCCACGATGATGCCTTTTTCGCCGGGGGGCAGGCGCAGGCTGGAATCTTTCACTTCGCGTGCTTTTTCACCAAAAATAGCCCGCAGCAGTTTTTCTTCGGGGGTCAGTTCGGTTTCGCCTTTGGGCGTAATTTTGCCAACCAGAATATCGCCGGGGCCAACTTCTGCGCCCACGCGAATAACGCCGGACTCATCCAGGTCTTTCAGCGCATCTTCACCCACGTTGGGAATGTCACGGGTAATTTCTTCCGGCCCCAGTTTGGTGTCCCGCGCCTCGATTTCGTGCTTCTCGATGTGAATGGAGGTAAATTTGTCTCGCCGCACCAAATCTTCGCTGATGAGGATAGCATCCTCATAGTTACCGCCTTCCCAGCTCAGGAAAGCACACAACACATTTTGGCCCAGAGCCAATTCGCCAATATCGGTTGAGCTGGAATCAGCCAGCACTGCACCCTGTTCTGCCAAGTCGCCTTTGTGGACAACCGGGCGCTGGTCAATACAGGTAGACTGGTTGGAGCGGTTGAATTTGCGCAGAACATACTCGCGCTGAGTCCCATCTTCCTCACGGATAACAATGTTTTTGCCGGTGACACTGACCACCTCGCCCCGTTCTTTGGCCACCACCACCTGACCGGAGTCAACTGCCGCCTGAAACTCCATACCTGTGCCTACCACCGGCGCTTCGGGCCGAATCAGCGGCACCGCCTGACGCTGCATGTTGGACCCCATCAAAGCGCGGTTGGCGTCGTCGTGCTCCAGGAAGGGGATCAACGCGGCGCTGATGCCCACAATTTGCTTGGGCGACACGTCCATATAATCTACCTTCTCGGTATTTTCAAACAAAAAGGTTTGGTTGTGACGCACGCTGACTCGGTCATTGACAAACTGCCGCTGTGCATCAAGCACTGCATTGGCCTGGGCGATTATATAGCGATCTTCTTCATCCGCTGATAGATAGGCAATTGCTTCGGTCACAACCGGTTTAATGAGAACCGGCGCTTCCAATTTGAGTTGGCCCAGCTTGATGACCGTGTCTTCATCAATCACGGTTCCACTGGGGACAACCACTTCACCCGAGTTTACATCTTTCACATCGGTGCGTGTGGTTTTACCAATTAATGTATCTACATCATTCGGGTCAACTTTGTTGATAACCTTGCGATAGGGCGTTTCGATAAAACCATACTCATTCACCCGGCTAAAGGCGGCCAGACGACCAATCAGGCCGATGTTCGGACCTTCCGGAGTTTCAATCGGGCAAATACGGCCATAGTGGCTGTGGTGTACGTCACGCACATCAAAGCCGGCCCGCTCGCGCCGCAGACCACCGGGACCGAGAGCGCTCAAGGTGCGCTTGTGGGTCAGTTCGGCCAGCGGGTTGGTTTGATCCATGAATTGGGAAAGCTGGCTGCCGCCGAAGAACTCGCGGGTAGCCGCCACCACCGGACGGATGTTGATGAGCGACATCGGCGACACCTGTTCGGGATCGCGGATAGACATACGCTCACGGACCACCCGCTCCATGCGCAGCAAGCCGATACGCAGTTGGTTTTGAATCAATTCGCCCACAGTTTTGACCCGGCGGTTGCCCAGGTGGTCAATATCATCAGGCTTGATTTTGCCGTTGTTGATGTCAATCATGCGTCCAACCACCTGCACCAAATCTTCTTTGGTCAGGGTGCGGTGCTCGATGGGGATGTCAATTCCCAGGCGGCGGTTCAATTTATACCGGCCCACCTTGCCCAGATCGTACCGGCGCGAAGAAAACAGCAGCGATAGCAGGAAGTTGACCGCATTATCAATGGTTGGCGGGTCGCCGGGGCGGAGTTTTTTGTAAAACTCAAGCAGCGCCTCGTTGACGGTTTTGGTCGGGTCTTTATCAATGCTGGCCGGAATAAAGGCATGTTCCGACTCGTTATCAAACTGCTCGAACATGCTGAGCAGGTGCTCATCGGTGCCCAGACCCATTTGGGTGCAGAGGGACGGGTCTTTCATAGCCGCTTTGAGCGTTTCGTCGTCGAGGCCCACAATTTGGATGGCCCGCAGCAGCACCGTGACCGGCAGCTTGCGTTTGCGGTCAACTTTCACCGAGATCAAATCACGCTTGGAAGTTTCAAACTCCAGCCAGGCCCCCGGTTGGGAATAAGCTTGGCAAAAGACATTTCGCGCCCGGTGACGCGGTCTTCTTCAACGGTGAAATAAACACCGGGCGAGCGGATCAACTGTGAAACTACCACCCGCTCGGCCCCGTTGATAACAAACGTACCGTTTTGGGTCATAAGCGGAAAATCACCCATAAAAACTTCTTGTTCCTGAATTTCACCCGTTTCCTTATTCACCAACCGAACTTTGATCCACAATGAACTGGCAAAGGTGATATCGCGCTCACGACATTCCGATTCAGAGTATTTGGGTTCGTCAAAACGATAATCCAAAAAGTGCAACTCTAAATTTTTGTTAAAACTTACAATCGGCGAAATTTCTTCAAAAAGTTCCATCAGCCCTTCTTTACGGAACATTTTGAAAGACTCAAGCTGGACCTCGATCAGTTTCGGCAATTCCAAAATATCAGGAATGCGAGCGTAACTTTTCGGGCGGAGTTATACGACATAAAATCATTATCTCCTTAAAATAGATATTTGGGTTAATACAAAAAAGCAACCTCGGTTTAACTCAGACTTTTGGACATATCATCAACCATGATGTTATCGAGCAAAAAGTCTGATCTACCTTAGTTGCGGAGATTTTGCGGCGAATATAGCGATCGAATGGAGGGCGTTACCTCAGTATTGGGGCACTTGTGAACAGATTTTGCAATCGCCAATTGCAAAGTTACATTATAGCCTAAAGAGGGGGGATTTGTCAATACGCAAGTCAAGAATTTTAAGGTTCAAAGTAACTACTCTACCCTTATGTGATCCTTCAACAGGCCCTTCGACAAGCTCAGGAAGTTCTCAGGACAGGTTTCGAGACCGTATCCCTACTTGCGCTGCATCGGCCTCGAAGATTTCTCCCCGCTTGGCGGGTCGAAATGACATGGCTGAGTAGTTACGGCAAGACACAAAAAACCCGATGTGATGCTTGCCACCACATCGGGTTTTTGCTGAATGAAAAGATTACAAGCCGGCTTCGCTGCGCAGAATTTCAGCCTTGTCGGTTGCTTCCCAGGGGGCGTCAATATCGTGGCGGCCAAAGTGACCATAGGCCGCGGTCGCCTTATAGATGGGCCGGCGCAGCCCTAAATCTTTGATAATCGCTGCCGGGCGCAGGTCGAAATGCTTTTGCACCAGGTGAATAATTTTGTCATCGCTGACTTTGCCGGTGCCAAAGGTTTCGACGTTGAGCGAGAGCGGGTGGGCCACGCCGATGGCATAGCTGACCTGCAATTCAACCCGGTCGGCCAGGCCGGCGGCGATGATATTTTTGGCAATGTAGCGGGTCATATAGGCCGCCGAGCGGTCCACCTTCGTTGGATCTTTGCCGGAGAATGCTCCCCCGCCATGCCGGGCAACCCCACCGTAGGTATCTACGATGATTTTGCGACCGGTCAGACCGGCATCGCCCATCGGCCCACCGGTAACAAAGCGGCCGGTCGGGTTGACAAAGATTTTGGTGTGATCGTCGAGCATATTCGACGGCACAATCGGGCGAATGACTTCCTCGATGATGTCGGCCCGGATTTGCTCCTGGGTGGCGTCGGGGCTGTGCTGGGTGGAGATCACGATGGCGTCAATCCGCTTGGGTTTGCCGTAGGCATATTCCACCGTCACCTGGCTTTTGCCGTCGGGGCGAAGGTACTCAATCGTGCCGTTTTTACGCACAGCGGACAACTGGCGACACAAGCGATGCGCCAGCGAGATGCTCAGCGGCATCAGTTCTTCGGTTTCGTTGCAGGCAAAACCGATCATCATGCCTTGATCGCCCGCGCCGGTGTCCAGGTCGTCTTCCAACTCACCTTCTTTCGCTTCCAGGGATTTGTCCACGCCCATCGCAATATCGGGCGACTGCTCTTTGATGCTGACGATAACGCCGCAGGTTTCATAATCAAAGCCATATTTGGCGCGGGTATAACCAATATCGCGGATGGTCTGCCGGGCAATCTCGGAGATGTCCACGTAGGTTTTGGTGGTGATTTCACCCATCACGCAGACCAGGCCGGTAGTGATAGCGGTTTCGCAGGCCACGCGAGCGTAGGCGTCCTCTTTGTAAATAGCATCCAACACGGCATCACTGATCTGATCGCAAATCTTATCGGGATGACCTTCCGTCACCGACTCGCTGGTGAAGAACAGTTGAGGCGAGGTCATAAAGGTTGTGCTCATATATATTGTTCTCCTGTGAAAATAGTAGACGGTAGACGGTAGACGGCAGACGGGGCATTTTACCCCCGGTAACCTTGCTACTCTGCTACCTGTTCTTCTGCTGACTTTTTACGTGCCTTCTTCCCAACTGTTCAGATAGGCTTCCTGTTCTTCGGTCAGGATGTCAATTTTTATACCCATAGATTCCAGTTTAAAGCGGGCAATTTCCCGGTCAATTTCTTCGGGGATGCGATAGACCTTGTTTTCCATATTTTTACCGTTTTGGAAAACATGCACCGCCGCCAGGGCCTGGTTGGCAAAGCTCATATCCATCACTGCCGCCGGATGGCTTCGGCGGCGGCCAGGTTGACCAGCCGGCCTTCACCCAACAGCCGGATGTTGCGGCCATCGGGCAGAATGTATTCGTCTACAAAAGTGCGCGGGGTGCGTTTGCCCACGGCCATCTCTTCCAGGGCCGGGATATTGATTTCGACGTTGAAGTGGCCGGAATTGGAAACACAGCAGCCGTCTTTCATTACTTCGAAGTGATGCTTGTCTATCACGTTTTTATCGCCGGTGGCCGAGCAAATAAAATCGGCCAGCGGCGCGGCTTCGATCATCGGCATAACCCGGAAGCCATCCATGACCGCTTCCAGGGCTTTGAGCGAATCAATTTCGGTGACAATGACGTTGGCCCCCATGCCGCGCGCGCGCATGGCGATGCCCCGGCTGCACCAGCCGTAGCCGGCGACCACAAAGACTTTCCCGGCGATGAGGATATTGGTGGCGCGGATAATCCCGTCGAGGGTGCTTTGGCCGGTGCCGTAGCGATTGTCGAACATATGCTTGGTATCGGCGTCGTTGACGGCCATTACCGGAAATTTGAGCGCCCCACTGGCGGCCATCGCCCGCAGGCGAATGATGCCGGTGGTCGTTTCTTCGGTACTGCCGACGATGTCCGGAATTTGGCCGGTGCGCTCTTTGTGCAGCATGCTGACCAAATCAGCCCCATCGTCCATGGTTAAATTGGGCCGGTGGTCAAGCGCGGCGTTGAGGTGCTGGTAATAGGTGGCATTGTCTTCGCCTTTGATGGCATACACCGGGATTTCAAACACCGATACCAACGCCGCCGCCACATCATCCTGGGTACTGAGCGGGTTGCTGGCCGTGAGTACCAAATCGGCTCCGGCGGCTTGCAACGCACGGGCCAGGTTGGCGGTTTCAGAGGTGATGTGCAGACAGCCGCTCATCTTGACCCCTTCCAGGGGGCGTTCCTTCTGAAAGCGCTCCATCACCGAGCGAATCACCGGCATTTCCTGCAAAGCCCATTCAATACGCCAGCGCCCTTGCTCGGCGAGATTCAAATCTTTTACGTCAAATTCTTTGTTACTCATAGGGACTCCTTGTTTACGTGATGCGTGATGCGTGATGCGTGATACATAAAATTTTCTCACGCATCACGCATCACGTTTCATTTTTTGAAACTTACAAAATCTTCCAACTCCGGCGCGTCGCCAAAGGCTTCGCGGTAACGTTGGGCAAATTGCTTGCGGGTATAACTGTGGCGCTGGGTGCCATGCTGTTCCAGCACATAAATGGCGGCAATGGAACCTAACCGCCCGCAGACTTCCCAGGGGTAGCCACGCATCAAGCCGGTAATCAGACCGGCCCGAAATGCGTCGCCCACCCCCGTAGGTTCGGCCAGACGGCTTGGTTCGGCCGGCGGAATATGAATTTCTCTGAACGAGAGGCTATCCCCCTGGCCCGCTTCGGTGGTGCGAATGAGCGAGCCTTTTTCACCGCGGGTGATAATCACCGTTTCGACTCGCTGCTGAATATCGGCGCTGCTCAGGCCCGTCTGCTTCTTGATCATCTCAAATTCATAATCATTGACAATCAAAATTTTGGCCCCTTCAATCCCTTTGATCAAATCGGCCGGATCGAGCCGGGGAATTTGCTGACTGGGGTCATAAATGTAAGGAATGCCCAACTCATGACATTCCTCAACATATTTAACCATCGCCACCGGGTCGTTGGGGGAAATAATGGCTATTTTTATGGTGGTGTAATTCTGGTTGGCAAAACTAATTTGTCCGGCTTTGGCCATCGCCCCGGTGTAAAAGCTGGCAATCTGGTTATTCGAACGATCGGTGCTGACAAAGAAAGAGGCGGTGAATTCGGTGGGGAGCTGCAATACGCCGCTGATGTCAACGCCACGCTCGCGCAGCGCGGCAATGTACTCCGGCGCATCCTGGCCCACCGTTGCCATAAGCAGGGCCGGTTGGTTGAGCAGCGCCAAATTATAGGCAATATTGCCGGCGGTGCCCCCCCGTTCCCGCCGCATCGAATCAACCAAAAAGCTGACCGAAAGAATCTGAATCTGATCCGGCAAAATGTGGTCGGCAAATTTGCCGGGAAAGGACATAATATAATCGAAGGCCATAGAGCCGGTGACAGCGACGGTCAAGGGTATATCTCCTAAAAGTTTAACGTTTAACGTTGGACGTTGAACGATTTATCTTTGCTTGTTCTTCTTCCACCACCCGGCGCAGGTTAATACTGTACGGGGGGTAGACAACACTGTGCTCGGTGACAATCCCGGTGACATATTTATACGGGGTCACATCAAAAGCCGGGTTGGCCACTTTGGCCCCAGCCGGAGCCACCGGCCGGCCCAAAAAAAGTCAGGCCGGTAATTTCCTCGGCGGGACGTTCTTTCGATGGGAATATCATCGCCGGTGGCCAGAGACAAATCAACAGTCGAGGTTGGCACTACCGGAAAGAAAGGAATACCCGTTTTCTTTGGCCACACCCCGACTTTGTAGGTGCCAATTTTGTTGGCCACATCGCCGTTGGCGGCGGTGCGGTCAGAGCCGACAAAGACAATATCAATCTGGCCGGTACGCATGTAATGTCCGGCGGCATTATCGGCAATTAAAGTGTAGGGAATTTTGTACTGCTCACATTCCCAGGCCGACAGCCGCGCTCCCTGCAATTGAGGCCGGGTTTCATCCAGCACTACGTGAATGTTTTTGCCCTGTTCATTGGCCATACGGATGACCCCCAACGCAGTGCCCCAATCTACCGTGGCCAATGAACCGGTGTTACAGTGGTGCAGAATGGTGTCGCCTTCTTTTACCAGCGCTGCGCCATTTTGGGCCATGCGCAGGTTGATTTCAACATCCTCATCTGCCAGAGCCTGCGCTTCTTTTAAAATATTCTGGCGAATATCATCCACATGTTCAATTTCTTCGTTGGTGGCAGCGTGCAGCATCCGCTCAATGCCCCAAAACAGATTAACGGCTGTTGGTCGAGTGGCCCGCAGCACCACTGCCGCCGCTTCCAGATCACGCAGCAGCGTCTCACGATTCGTTGCGTGGCTTTGCTGGGCCGCCAGAGCCATACCAAATGCGCCTGTCGCCCCAATAGCCGGCGCGCCGCGCACGTACATCTCTCGAATACTGGTAGCAACTCCCTGGTAGTCACTCAACTCAGCATATTCAAAAATGCTGGGTAGCTTGCGTTGATCAATCAACCTGACCAGGTTACATTTATAATCCCATTCAACCGTTCGCACGGCCTGGTTATCCGTTTCTTGCCCTTTTTGGACAAAAAAAATCTCCGCAAGATTCGGCGGAGTTTAGGGCCAGATAAGTAGATAGTAGACAGTAGACGGTAGACAGGGTATTATTTCCCGTCTACCGTCTACCGTCTACCCTCTACCCTTGTAAAGGCAACAACTACTCGCAAGTGCGATGTTATCACAGCCGTCAGGGTTTGTCAAACAATCACGCCAAAAAACATAATTTTGGCCGCTTGCCCTAACTTTTAATCCAGGCTACAATGCCCAAATGCGACTATTATTGTCTCCTCCATCCGCCCAGGCTCAACCCACTTCGACCAGCAGTGCTCAAGTTACTGCCGGGTTAGCACGACTGTTAGCCATTGGATTGGCGACCCAGTTGATTTATGTTATCTACATTATCGCCTTTCCCCTGGTCTCCAACACCTACAAAGGGGGTCCTGCTGCCGACCTGGAAATGCTGATGCGCGGCTATCGCTGGTTTGCTCCGATTTATACCGCCGGCATCTTCCTGTTGTATTTTCTTTTTTGGCAGGCGCTACGAACCGTATCGGTAATCAGTCGCCAGTTATCAGTCGCCAGTAGCCAGAGGTCAGATGGAGAACAGGCATCACGCATCACGCATCACGCATCACATCTCACACCTCACACCCTCAAACTGCTTATCCTCGGCTTTGGTCTGATTTTTGGCTTTACATTAGTCTGGCTCTACCCCATTACTGCCAACGATTTGTTTCGTTATGTCCTGCGGGGCCGCGTCTGGGCCGTGTATGGCGAAAGCCCCATGCTCTCGCCGCCGAATAATTTCCCCAATGATCCCTACATCGCCTTTGCCGGCGAATTTGGTCAGTGGGTGTCCGGTTACGGGCCGCTGTGGGAAATTATCGTGCAGGTTCCGCTGCGGCTGTTCGGCGCAACCGATATGGTCCCCGGCAGTATCAGCCTCAAGCTGGTCGTCCTGCTTTTTTATTTGATGTGCGCCGCTCTGATCGGCTGGTTCGCCAAAGCGCGGGTTACTTCCTTTTTTAGCTTCGCCGCTTTGCCTTCCTCCGCTTTGGCCTCAGACTCAGCCTCAGCCTTAGCCTTACTTTTCTTCGCCTGGAACCCGCTCATTCTGATACAAGGCCCCGGCAACGGGCACAACGATATGGTCTTTATGGCTTTAATGGTCTTGGGATTGGTTTTGTGGCAGCGTAAATTGTGGTGGGCGGCCACCCTGGCGTTGACGCTGGCGACACTGGCCAAAATCACCGGATTGCTGCTGCTTCCGCTGTTTGCCATTGTTCTGCTCAAAAGTGAGACTTCCTGGCGGCAGCGCCTCTTCAAAGCTGTGGGGGCGGGGATCATTGTGTTGGTGACTGCCTTTATCGTCTATCGCGCACTTGGTCCGCTGGCTCCGGTTTCCAGGACGCCTGGAACGTGCTGACCGCCCGGATGGGCGTTGTGCTAAAAACCTCACCTCTCTTCATCAATGCCTGGGCCGCGCTATCAGACTGGCTGGGTTTTGTCCCGCTCAAGGCCGACACTCCCCCCGGCCTCGGTTCGATGCTAACCGCCCGGCGCGGTTTTGCCATCGCTTCCGGGCTGCGCATGGTCCTGCGCGAAATTCTGCCCCGCGAGGCCAGCGAACCGATTGCCCGCAACACCGCCAGCTACATTTTTATCATTTTCTACCTCTGGCTGCTGATCCAACTCTGGCGCAACAAACTCAGCCTGATTACCGCCGGCTTTTTGGCCTACTTTAGCCAGCTTATGCTGGGCGCAACTTTTCGTATCTGGTATCCCATGTGGCTCATTCCGCTGGCGGCGCTGCACCTGACTCCCTTCACGTTCTGGTCAACCTTCCTCTTCAGCCTCACCTCCGAACTCTCCATCATCAACTATTTTGTCGTCTGGCGCTGGTGGCTTAATAATTGGAGTTGGGGCAAAGAAGGTCCTCTGAGCAAATATTGGAACTACTGGACCATCATGCACCTGTTGACCATCCCCTGGCTCTTTGGCATCCCCCTATTCGGACCCATTTTACTGCGCTGGCGGCAGCGCAGACAAGCACAGCCATCGCTTACGCAAACTCGTTAAAAAACTCGCCAAAGGTTCGATGTTCCGGGATGGGCCGGGGACCGAAAAAAATAGGATTGGTAATAGCCAATAGCTGCTTTTCTTCATCGCGCACCTCCAGCCGATACCAGGCGCTGCGTTCCGGCAAAACCTCATCCCCATAACAGAGGTCGGCTTGACCTGATTCCACCGCAACCTTTATCATCACCTCGTCATTTTTTAAGAGTTGGGCATAGGCCGGAGTTGGACTGTTGGTTACGTTACCAGTAAACATGAGCGGACCCTTTGCCTCTACCACCTCAGCCCCAATATCGTAAGTGATACCATCCATTTCCGCTTGAAACATTATTTGCGGTCCCATACTTATGTAGACTCGCCGCTGTCGCAAAGCGGCCAAAATAGCTGCGCCGGATAACTCCTCGGCATAAATATAATTTCGGGGCCACCCCAGGCGCTCGGTGAGAATGTGCTCACCGGGCCTGGGTTTTGAAACATGATGGTCGCTGCCGCCAATAGCCGTAATCCGGTAACCTTCATTGAGCCAGCGAGTCCACAGGGCGACTGCCCGTGGATTGGAACGCAGTGTGTCCGGCCAATCGGGTTTGTTCCAAACTTCCAGGCAGTGAACATATTGTAATTCGGTAGCGTAATCGCGCCAGTTAAACGGAGTCCGAAAAGGATGGTTGATGGAAGTGGTTAATCCCTGGGCCGCAATCCGGCGCATTAATTCAGTGGTGGTGTGATACTTGCCGGCGAGCCTGATGGTAAGGTAGCCAATGCAGACATTTTCCATCCAATCCAGCCACCCCTGAATCCCATAAACATTGAAATGTCCATTTTCCAGGGTAATTTCCATGCTAGGAATTACCAGAATTTCGGGGGCGGTCTCAAATCTGTCCAAAACGTCAACCCGATTGTGGTCGGTAATCGCCAGAAAATCCAGGCCTTGAGCTTTGGCATCGGCCACAAGCTGAAAGGGTGAGTCATATCCATCCGAGTGACTGCTGTGGGTATGCAACTCGCCGCAGTACCAGCCCGGCTGAGGGTTATAAACTGTTGATAACGACAAGAGGTGAGCCATAGTTCCTTCCTTATAACAACTCCCTACCCACATGGTTACAAATCCGCCCAGGGACCAAAGACGGATTACCAGCGCCAGGGTAAAGGTACCTGTCGCCACAATCCAGGACTTCAATGTCAGGTTAAATTTCACCCCCTGATCGAGTATACTATAACCTGCCCCCCAAAACAACAAGCGAATTTATCAAAATGTACCCCGACTGATTGGGTCCAAAAATCACCCAAAAGTGGGGGTTGACTCCGCACTTAATCTATGATATGATGCTCTCAATCTTTTAAGGGTAGATCAATGCCAAGACATTACCGCCACCTGATCAAAAATCAACCCCAAGTTAAAGTTGTTGCTCACACTCAAGACAACTCCAAAGATACTGTTTGGTTTGTAACGCTCGCGGCTGCTTCCGCGGGCGCTTTTTATTTTTTTGGCTATTACTTTGGGTACGATCTGTGGCGCGTGCTGACCGGAGGCTGACGTAACGTAACTCTACGGAACTAACAGGGCGCGACCACTTACCGGTCGCGCCCTTTTTGTTTTGTCCGACCGGAGACCATTGACCGGGGACCGGAGCAAAGAGTAATCTGGCCGGTCTTCAGTCCCCGGTCTAACTAAAAACCCAACTATCTATAATGCTATTGAGGAGGAACTATGATTATCATTATGAAAGCCCAAGCATCAAATCAGGACATCGAGGCCGTCTTAACCCGCCTGGAAACGGGCGGCTGGAGAACTCACGTTTCCAGAGGTGAAGAACGGACCATCATCGGCGTTATTGGCGATGAGCGCCGGCTGGATCAGGGCGCGATGACCCGCATGGACGGCGTAGACCGGGTGGTGCCGGTGCTGCGTCCTTTCAAGCTGGCCAGCCGCGATTTCCAGCCGGACGACTCCAAGATTGCGATCAACGGCCACGTGTTCGGCGGCAATAAGGTGATTGTAATGGCCGGTCCCTGTTCCGTCGAAAGCCTGGAGCAGATGCGCGAAACCGCCGTAGCTGTGCGTGAAGCGGGAGCGCACCTGCTGCGCGGCGGCGCGTTCAAGCCGCGCACATCGCCCTACAGTTTTCAGGGCATGGGCGAAGCGGGTCTTAAAATTATGGCCCAGGTCCGCGAGGAAACCGGCCTGCACATTGTCACCGAGGTGATGGCCCCGGACCAGGTGGAACTGGTCAGCAAATACGCCGATATCCTGCAAATCGGTACGCGCAATATGCAAAATTATGCCCTGCTCAACGCGGTCGGCCAAACTAATATGCCCGTTTTGCTAAAACGTGGTATGATGAGTACCATCGAAGAGCTGCTGATGAGCGCTGAGTACATTATGTCCAACGGCAACCACAAGGTAATTTTGTGCGAGCGCGGCATCCGCACCTTTGAAAAGTACACCCGCAACACCCTCGACATTAACGCCGTACCCGTGCTCAAAGAATTGACCCATCTGCCGGTTGTGGTTGACCCCAGTCACGCCACCGGCAAATGGACCCTGGTCAAAGCTGCCAGCAAAGCCGCCGTCGCCGCCGGAGCCGACGGCCTGATTATCGAAGTCCACCCCAACCCGGCCGAAGCCAGCAGCGACGGCGAACAATCGCTCAAGCCGCAGCGTTTTGCCGAACTCATGGTTGAGGTGCGGCGAGTGGCGGAAGCGGTGGGCAGAACAGTTTAACCGTTGGAAGGTTGGAAGGTTGGAAGGTTGGAAGGTTTTTCAGCCTTTCATATCTTCTAATCCTCCAATTTCCTTTATTGGAGGTTCATCTTCGACCCTGAATTTAGCCTAAAAGAGGCGCATATTGTTATCGTTGGCCTGGGGCTGATGGGCGGATCGCTGGCATTGGCCTTAAAGCAGCGAAATATTTGCCGACAGGTCATCGCGCTGGTACGGCGAACCGAAGCTGTCCGGCAGGCTAAAACACTAGGAGCCGTTGACTTCGCCACCACCGATCCCGGCCAGGTTTTGCCCGCAGCCGATTTGGTGATTTTTACCACGCCTGTGCGAGCGATCATCCACCAGTTGGGCGAATTGTCCTCCTTTTATAAACCCGGCGCGGTCATCACCGATATGGGCAGCACCAAGCAGGAAATCATCGGGGCAATGGCGAACTTGCCGGCAGGCGTTCATCCGGTTGGTTCGCACCCGATGTGCGGCAAGGAGCAGGCCGGACTCGATGCCGCCGATGCGGCGCTGTATCAAAACGCGCCCTGGATTGTGACCCCGCTGGAACGAACACCTCCCGCCGCCACCGACCTGATTTTCGAGCTGGCCGAATCGGTGGGAGCCAAACCCAGGCTGCTGGCGGCCGAGCGCCACGATAAACTGGTGGCCGCCATCAGCCACCTGCCCCATGCTATGGCGACGGCGCTGGTGTTGGCCGCCCAACAGGTCGCCGAGACCGACCCGGCGGTGTGGGAAGTCGCCGCCTCCGGTTTCCGCGATACTTCCCGCGTCGCCGCCTCGGACGTGACGATGATGCTGGATATTCTGCTGACCAATCGCGCCGCCGTCGGCGAGATGCTGGCTCTGGCCCAGAGTCAACTGGTGCAGTTGGCCGAAGCTGTGGCGGCTGAGGATGAGGCTAAGCTACGCGCATTGCTGGAACGGGCGTCACAGCAGCGGAAAGCGTTGTATAGGGGCAACACAGTGATTAAGTCTCAGGTCACAGGTAGAAAAGGGAATCCGTGAGTCACACAAGGAAAATAAAGGCTCATCATATTTTAAGATTACAAAATGGTTGATTGGAAGAAGATATGAAAGTTCAATCCGTCAGACTAAAGTACTTTAAAAGATTTCGGAATCCTCCTGTATTTGACTTCACAGATCCAGAAACCGGACTGGCGCGAGATCTTATTATTCTAATAGGAATGAATGGCGCGGGTAAAACAAGCCTCTTGCAAGCAATTGCCGCAACTCTGGGAGTAGCCACAAATCGATTGAATAATCTCTCAGATTTGGAATGGGCTGGCTTCAACTATGAGCTAGTGGGAAATAATTGGGGCCAATTTGAACCAGAGGTTAATTTACAAATACAGTTTTCTGCGTCTGAACTCAAAGCAACTCGAGAATTTCATCAAAAATTGCACCACCTGGGACGCAATTTGCCGGTTCCTCCCGGTGAAAGCGAGGTAGTATCTCTTAGATGGCATGGCGGGCGGGTTCAAGCAAACACCACACGTGCTGAATATCTGCAATTTAAAGGACGTGATTACGCCAAACAACTCCTACGTTCTGAGGGATTTCAGGTATTTGAACGTGTTGGCACAATCCTTTGGTACACAGAACAAAGAACCTCAACTAGCTTAACCCCTGAAAATCAAGATGCACAACTTGAAATCACCGAAGATATTTTACGTGATCGTTTTTCAAAATGGCGACAGTTTCATCTAGATTATGAACATGGACGAATTCAACAATTACGCCCAGGTCAAAAGGATTTATACGCTGAAATTGAACGAGCTTATACTACAGTTTTTCCAGGCCACCACTTTGAAGGTCCCGTTCTGAGAGAAACAATAGATGATATTCTCAAAGAACCCTGGTTCTATCTCTATGACGGCAAACACCAATATGAAATTTCTGAAATGTCTGGCGGTGAGCGTGCTATCTTTCCAATATTAATGGACTTTGCCAGTTGGAACATTCATAATTCGGTTATTTTGATAGATGAAATTGAGTTACACTTACATCCGCCTATTCAGCAGGCCTTACTTAGAGCTTTGCCCAAGTTAGGTAAAAACAATCAATTTATTATTACCACCCATTCCGATTATGTTGAGCAGCTTGTACCCGAAGCGCATATCATTCGTTTGGAGGCATAATAGTGAGTGTTGTTGGTGATAGAAAAGTGGTTTTTTGTGAGGGAAGACAATCCAGTTTAGACTATCGTCTACTTGATGTAATCGTCAATAATTTACCAGAGTCTCCTACTATCGTTCCCGCAAGGAGCAAGTTTACCTTTTCGGTTTTTGCCCAAGGATATTTTTTCCCTGATGAGGCAACAAATCAACGATATATCATTTTCCGTGACAGAGACTTCGATACCAGACCAACTCCTGATATCAAATTACTCCATTTAGAAACTAGATTGGGTGGGAAAAATGTAATTCTAACTCACCGCACTTGTGTTGAAAATTATCTTATTGAGGCTGACTTGATCCATGCCTATTGGGTTGCAAAATATAAAGAAAAACAAGAAAATCGGATGTCGAGGTGGGGACACGCTGATTCTCCCGGTATAGCAATTATTTCAACTTGGATTGAAAATGGCGCAAAATACATCCAAGATTACCAAGCTGTACGATGGGCTCTTGCTGACCTGATACCTGGGGAATATGCTCACCTTAAAACTACCTGGACAGGTGAAAGTGGTAGACTTCCCGCTTCATTGGATCTAAATGATTGTCAATCTGAAGCGCTCCAATTAATTGCTCAGTTCAAACAAAATGTAAGTCTAGTTACGCCAGAAAATTTCAAATTAAACCTTAATAAATATCGAATTCAATTTTCTCAAACAGATTTTTGGCAACAAAGACAATATCTCATTTGGTTTCACGGTAAAGACCTGCAAAAAGCCATGCAAAGATTAGAACCCCATTATATTTCTCTGGAAACATTCTTTGAGTCAATAATTCCTCAGTTGGATATTACTCGTTATCCCGATCTGGTTGAGTTGCGAAAAAAAATTCAGCAATTGTAGAGATGTTCTCCATTGGTCTAGTACTTGGAGCGTGATATCTTCAAGTTTTACGCAACAAGTAACACGTTCAGTTGATTTCACTTTTGAGTTGACTCAGCTCTTATGATGCAAGCAATTGAAATCCCCTACCTAAGCTATCCACTCAACGCCGAGGTCGAAATCCCCGGCTCGAAAAGCATCACCAACCGGGCGCTGCTGGTGGCGGCGTTGGCCGGGGGCGACTCGATCCTGGACAATGCTCTGTTCAGCGACGACACCCACTGGTTTTCGACCTGTTTGCAGCAGTTGGGCTTCTCGGTCAGCAGCGAGCCGGACGCGGCCCGTTTTCGCGTGACCGGTCTGGGCGGCGATATTCCCGCTACGCAGGCCGATTTATTTGTGGGCAATGCCGGCACCGCTGCCCGCTTTATCACGGCTATGGTGGCCCTGGGTCAGGGCCGCTACCGGCTGGACGGCATCCCCCGCATGCGCGAGCGGCCCATGGGCGAACTGCTGGCGGTGCTGCAAGCTGCCGGAACAGGGGTAGAGTTTGAGGGCCAGCCCGGCTACACTGCCCTACGTTCTTCACAGCCGGGGCTTTCAGGGCGGGCACATTCGGCTCAAGGCCAACCAGACCAG
>JAAUSP010000457.1 GCA_012032575.1 Anaerolineales bacterium
ACTGTTTTGAATTTCCTGACCATAATTCACCTCTCTGCCTGAGTGGGCCTGAAGTTCACTCATTATGGTCATTACTTTATCATTATTTTCAGTAGTGCAGAATTGTTCTCTCCGACAAACTGCTAGGGATAACCAGCAGTGGACAGTACACCTTCACCGCCAGCCTTCTGGGTGGTTGGACGGCTCCTCCGCCAGTCGTGGCCTCGGTGCAGATGGGCCAGACCACCTCTCTCACCTTTGTTTTGCGTCCGCCGGATGATGTAATGAATAACGGTGACTTTGAAAATGGGCTAAACAATTGGGAAGTGAGTGGCACTCCCCCCGATAACGTTACCAGTGGACAGTACAGTGGTAATTCCAGCCTGCGCTTGAGCGGGACCACCGCCCTATCACAAACCGATTCCATTTCCAACAGTTATCAGCCTATTTTGTCATTCTGGTACAAAATGGAAGGAGGCGACGGCGACGATGTTTTCACCGTCGAACTGTTGGGCACAGGCGGCCTGACGCCGGTGAACAGCTTTAGCACCTCAACCAACAGCGGCTGGCAGCAAGCCTCGCTGCCTTTAAACCTGATAGAGGTCTACACCGGACCTGTCGGCGTAAACTTCAGTCTCGCCCAAAATGGCTCAACCCAGGCGACCGTTTATGTGGATGAAGTGAGTTTGGGAGCATCGTGGGGCGGCCCCTTGAAAACGTACCTCCCCGTGATCTCACAATAAAATTCAATAACCTGGAGTCCAAACCCTGGTCTGGAAAAATCCAAACCAAGCTTTGGACTCCATCTCTCACCCAATTTAATACTGCCCATCGAACAGGCGTGCAGAGTTTTTCCGGCAACTCGCCCGAATATTGCAACAAAACCCTTTATTTTTTATCCTTATCCGTGAGCAATTTTTACCAACGCTTTGAAACACATCAAGAGCCTCCAGAATTTGTCATGCAGCAGTTCAGTAACTTTTTCAACAGTTAGGGGGTTCCGAAATTTAAATCATCCCAAAAACTTAACGGACGTGATGCGCCACCAGGGGGCCTTTGGCTCTGAAACGTGATACGTGAGGACTTATGGCGTAAATTCATCACGTTTCACGCATCACGTATCACAGGGTTGGGACAATTTTTTTCGGAATTGCCTTACACCAACGCTTACAACAAGGTATACCAACGCCGGGGAGCCTTGTTCATTGACTACCTTCGACGTAAGCGAGTGGAGAACCAGCGGTATTTCATTAAGCTGGTCCATTACATTCACTACAACCCGGTTCATCACGGATTTTGTCAAAATGTCGAGGATTGGCCCTATTCTTCCTACCGGGCCGTATTGAGCCAGAAAGAAAGCAAAGTAGAAAAAGAGACAGTTCTGGCCTGGTTTGGCGGCCGGCCGCTTACCGCGCCTTTCATCAAGCCGCGCCGGAAACAAGAGACCTATAAGGTTTTTCAAAACCTTATAGGTCTGGTTTTATGTTGAAGGTATGGTAGAATGGGAGAAACCTGGGCTTGAAGAATGAAGTTTCCGTCCTGTGACATCGGACGGAGGCGACGGTGCAATGACATAGAGCAGAACATTCGATCTGTAAATAGTTGGACCGCTAACCTTGTTTCTGAATCTATTATAAACGGTTGATTAATAGTAATCTTTGAGACGTTCTCTCATTGTGGAAAAATGAAAAAATTTACTAATTACCAACACTATTTCAAATTCTTTATTGTTTCCTGTTTTGCGCTTTTACCTATCCAATGTGGTGCTGCTATTCCTGCACCAGCAGAACCTGAAAGAATTACAACCCATGTCTATTTCAAACCTGAAACCGTCCCGGAAAATAAGTTAATTGCCACAGAAACCATTCCATTAAACAATTGTAACGGTAATAGTGTTCTAAAAATGGATATTGAGCGTAGCCGAGAGTTTGTGTATGCTGTAATTGATAAAAACGGTTATAAATTTGGGGGAGAATACGGATTCTTAACTGGTTTGCTGGAGGAAGAGTATAGTGTTGTTGATGGAGAAAAAGAGACCCAGACTCATACACTTCACCTGGAAACAAAATCCGATTCCTACGTGAAATATACTATTGCTTGGAAAGAATCTTGGCTTAATGGTACAGCGCTTATTAAAAGAAATGAAGAAGTTAGTGTACCTTATAGAGTAAAAAAAGGGTTGACACTGGAAGTGACACAAGCCGAAGAAGTTGACTGTAAGTAATTTACGAAGACGAAACTATGCTAAGAATATCAACCAGCCAAGCCTCATGCGCCGGAGCGAAGTAGATTTATTAAGGAAAATAAAAGAGTGCGCCCGGCGCACCGTAAAGCTGTGGTGGTAGTCTTTTCGTCGGGGGGTTACTTTTTAGGCCGGTATTCAGACCAATCTAAACGCGGCCCATCAAATAACAAGGGGAGAAGATTCAAAATGTCACGGCCAATTACGCCCATAGTCTGGTCAATCAACAAGTATTTGCCCCGAAATGTGCCCCGACCGAATACAAGTTTTAATTGGGCCGCAACCGCAAAACTGGCGCTGCCATCAAAACCCACTAACTTGTACTGCACATCTGAAATAACAGTTAGACCCAATTTATTGACCGCCGTTTGAGGCACTAATGTTACATCAGCCCCCGTGTCCAACTGCATTGGCACATCCGACCATTCTGCTCCTGTTGTCTCATTTCTTAGGGTTACATAAGCTACAGGTGCAGGCGGGTCAAAATCTATGGAATTGTAGGCTGTCATTCCTTAGTCTCCCAAACCACTTCCTTTTTGAAATCGGCAACGTGTTCACGCTGGGCCAAACGAGGGCTAGAAATCCGTATTGTTCTTTGAGGAATATCTACTTTCTCGATCACGTCCTGGGCAGTATTAGTTTGTAAGAAAGCAACAAATTTGGCTAATAATTTTAGGTTATCCGCAGGTAGAAAATCTAAAGCCGAGATAATTTCGGCCTTTAAGTTTTTTGTATCTTGTATCATTTTATTTTTCCTCCTTCTCAAACCTTATATGAAATTTTACCACACTGCCACTTAGTATAAAAACAAGCTGCAAAAACATATCGCGGTATCGCTTGAGAAAAACCCGGCTTACTCTTCATTTGGCAAGCCGAGTTTGGTGAGGGTAAAATAAGGTTGGTTAAAATATAGCGGTATTTTGAAATGGAAAAAGGAAATCCGCAGTGAATGGCAATAAAATCCTTTTGGATACCAACGCCTTTATTTACTTTTTTGAAGGTCAGAGCAAAATTACCAACCTGGGTGGTCAGTCCATCAGAGATTTACTTTTCAGCTATTTCGGAAATCGAGTTACTTTCCGCCGGTCACTTGACCCAAAGTGAGATGGACTCGATTAAAGCCTTTTTTCTCCCTGTCCCTCCGTGCAATCTTATTTTCAAGAGGGTAACGATGAAAATCAGCGCACACATCCAAAACCGTGAAGGCCAGCATCAGGCCGGTGAAGACGCCATCCGCTCCCTGGCTGCCGAAACCGACCGTCTGGCCGAAATTCAGAACACTTTGCGTACCGCCACGCCAGTGACGTTGAGTAAGGTTGAAGTGGTCGCGGTGTGAGTGGGACTCATCTGAATACTTGGAGACGCTAAATAGTAAGGTAACAAATTGTAAAGAGGGGCAATCAAAGGTTATAATTTATCTATCTAAACACTGGTCAGGCGGAGAAAACAAACAATGTCACCTATCCTCCAACAAATTGAACAATCCATCCGTGCTCTGTCTGTTGAAGAGCAGTTATGGCTTCTGGAAAGGATTGCTCACGAGCTGCGCCAAAAGACGCAGTTTGCCGCTCTCCCTATTGCCGGTTTCGATATGGAGACACAGTTGGCTGAGATGGCTAATGATCCGGCCATTCAAGCTGAGTTAGCCGCTATTAAACAAGAATTTGCTTTTACTGAAATGGACCCCAAACGTTTTCCTTCTCAACCCGCCGGACAACTCTCTGAGGCCAAAATGCAGGAAGTCGAAGGAACTGTTCGCTATTGCCTCGGTTTATAGCCAACCTCAGCCATCGCCCAACTCTTCCCCCACGCCATTCCATCTCTTCCCCCACCGGCCAACCGCCCGACAATGACCCCTTGCCCGTTTACCCCAGCCCCGTTAACCATGCTACAATAACCATAATTCGTCGAGAGATTGGAGATTGGAGATTGGAGATTAGAGATTGAATCTCCAATCTCTAATCTCCGAAACAGACGAGGTATTTAATTTTCGCTCTTTTCACGCATCACGCATCACGTATCACGAGTCTATGAAACCCATCTCGCGCCAACGCAAACTTATCACCGGACTGGTCACGGCGGCCATCCTCATCATCCTGACCGCTGCCGTCAGCGTTGACCACTGGCTGCTGGTGGACCTGCCCCGGCCCGACGAACTGTACCAGTACACTACCGCCCCTTCGACCAAAATCTATGACCGGAACGGCACGCTGCTGTACGAAATCACCGACCCGCACCAGGGCTTGCACACGCCGCTGACTCTGGAAGATGTTCCGCCGGCCTGCCTTGAGGCCACCATCGCCACCGAGGACGCCAGCTTTTACCGCAACCCCGGCGTGGATGCCTGGGCTATCCTGCGCGCCTTGTACATCAACTGGCAGGGCGGCGAAGTGTTGAGCGGCGGCAGCACCATCACCCAGCAGTTGGCCCGCAACCTGCTTCTCTCGCCCCAGGAGCGGACCGAAATCAGCCTGACCCGCAAACTGCGCGAAGCCATCCTGGCCTGGCGGCTGGCCCGAACCTACGCCAAAGACGAAATCCTGACCCTCTACCTCAACGAAACCTACTACGGCAACCTGGCCTACGGCATCGAAGCGGCCAGCCGGACCTACTTCGGCAAGCACGCCGCCGAACTGGATTTGGCCGAGTGCGCCATGCTCGCCGGGCTGCCGCAAAGTCCGGCCAACTACAACCCGCTGGAAAACCCCGACACGGCCAAAGCGCGGCAGAGCATCGTCCTCGATTTGATGGTCAAGCAGCAGTTTATCACCACCGACGAAGCCGGCAGCGCCCGCACCGAAAAGCTGGGCTACGCCGCCATCCCCTTCCCCATCGAAGCGCCCCACGTTGTGATGTATATTCGCGGCCAGTTGGAGCGCCAATACGGCCTGGAGGCCATTTACCGCCAGGGCTTGCAGGTCTACACCACCGTAGATTTGAACATCCAGAATATGGCCCAGCGCATCGTTCGCTACCGGCTGGCCGAACTGTCCAAGCAAAAGGCCGGCCAGCCGCCGCGCAATATCCGCAACGCCGCCGTGGTCGTGCTCGACCCGCGCAGCGGCGAAGTACTGGCCCTGCTCGGCAGCCCCGATTACTTCGACCCGCGCATTGATGGCGCAGTTAACGCCACCATGGCCACCCGCCAGCCCGGCTCCTCGATCAAACCGATCACCTACGCCGCCGCCTTTGACCCCGCCATCGCCGCCGCTCACGGCTACGAGCCGCTCACCGCCGCCTCGATGCTGGTGGACGTGCGCACCGCCTTTGTCACCCAGGAAGGCCAGCCCTACGTGCCCGAAAATTACGACCGCACCTGGCGCGGGTCGGTCTTGTTACGGCAGGCGTTAGCCAGCAGCTACAACCTGATCGCGGTCAAGGTGCTGGATTACGTCGGCCTGGACAGCACCATTGACCTGGCCCGCTCGCTCGGCATCACCACCTTTGACAACAAAAACTTCGGCCTGGCCCTGACCCTCGGCGGGGGCGAGGTCCGTTTGCTGGAACTGACCGCCGCTTACGGCGCATTTGCCAACGGCGGGCGCAAGCTGGAGCCGGTCGCCATCACCCGCATCACCGATCACACCGGCCGGTGATTTTTCAATCGCCCCAGAATCTCAACCCGGCGCGCCGTGCTCGACCCGCGCACGGCCTATCTCATCACCTCGATTTTGAGCGACAACTACGCCCGCCGCTCCACCTTTGGCGGCGGCAGCCCGCTGCAGCTCAGCCGGCCGGCCGCGGCTAAAACCGGCACCACCCAGGATTGGCGCGACAACTGGACCGTCGGCTACACCCCCGATCTCGTCGTCGGGGTATGGGCCGGCAACGCCGACAACGAACCCATGCGCCATATCTCCGGCGTCACCGGCGCAGCCCCCATCTGGCACGACCTGATGGAAGAACTGCACAAAACCATTCCCATCCACGCTTTCCCCCAGCCGGATGGGCTGATTGAAAAACCGTCTGCGCCGACAACGGACTTGTGCCCGTTGAACGTTCCACGTTGG
>JAAUSP010000458.1 GCA_012032575.1 Anaerolineales bacterium
ATCCTGGAGGGCCTGGCGCGCGTGCTCGCGAAGGTCGACGAGGCGATCAAGCTCGTGCGCGCCGACCAAGGAGCCGGGCCGACAGCGCGCGAGAGCTCAAGAAGCGCTTCAAGCTCGACGGATTCTCGGTCTATCTCGCGTTCGCGGACCGGTTCGGCGATGTGGAACAGGCCAGCAAGAAGCCAAACGACACGCATGGCAAAGATGCCGTCTCGGGCCTGACGCCGCCGCCGGGCGCGACGCTGCCCCCGCCGACCGCGACCTACACGCCCAGCTATACCCCGACCGCCACGCCGACCGACGCGCCGCGACTGGTCCAGCTTCCCACCCTCCCGCCGACGCCGACCAGCACCGCCACGGTCGTCCCAACCGCGCTACCCCTGCCAACTGCTACACCGACCCTGGCCCTGGTGATGCCGACGCCGCTGCCACCGCCAACCCTGCCGCCCACGCCCTTTCCCCCGCCCGCCGAAGCACCTATCGTGGAAGCGCCACCACCTGCGATGGAAGTCGTTGAATCTGCTTTCGTGTCGCCGGTCAATCCGCCGGCTCCGGCTCCGGTACAAGCTCCGGCTCCCGCGCCGGCTCCGCCCCCGGCAGTGACAGATTCGACCTTCAGTTCGCCGGTCACCCCCCCGGCTGCGGTCGCAGCGGCCCCCGTTGATTCGCCCTACGATTTTCTGCTGGCTGAATTTTTCAACAGCCCGACGACCAATGCTATCCTGGTCATTTATGTCGCCATTGTTGACCCCAACGAAATCCCTATCGGCGATATCAAAGTGGTCGGGACGCGGCTGGACCACAACCTGAGCTATGAAAGCCCGCTGTCCACCTGGCATTTTGAAGGGTACAACGCCCCCGGCGAGGTGGTCAAAAGCGGCAATGTTAAATTCGAGCCGCCCAGCGGGATGGAAACGACTAACTGGATTCTTCACCTGGAAGACCCCGGCGGCAGGCGTCTCTCCGAGGATGTGCCCTTTAATACCGACGCCAACGATAAACAGTGGTATTTTATCAAGTTTAAGCGCAAATTTTAACCAACCTCGAAATTTAATTTCTCGGAGTGCAAAAGCAAAGCTTTTGCACTCCGATTTTATCACGCTCCATCTTCCCCGCTTGTATCTCCCGGCAGCGTAAGGTAAAATCAAGCTGCGTCAAATGTGAGTTTTCCCCCTCAGGCCCCAATTAAGAAAGGTTCCCGATGACTGCTGTGAGTGAGTCAACTGTGGATATGGCTGCCCGCCGCAAGCAATTGATTGAGCTGACCAAAAACCTCGACATGCTCCGGGAACGGCAGGCCAAATATGGCGGCAATGCTCCCCTGGAACTGCTCAACCAGATTCAGGATCACCACGATGCGATTGACCTGCTGGAGCAAGCGCTGGCCGGCCAACTCTCCGCAGCCGAATTGAAAGAAGCGCTCAAGCCGCTGCTGCTGGCCCTGCGTGATGGCGAGGTGGTCAACATCACCGCCGAAACCTACGTGGCCGGCGACCAGGTGATCCAAAATATCACCCAACTGGCCGCCCGCGCCCTGACTACTGCTGAGGAGGCCGAAAAAGCCCAGGAAGTTATCACCCGGCGGCTGGCTCAGGGCATCGGTGATTACGTCCTGCGTCTCCAGAAGATTGCCGCCGATAAAAGCGACACCGCCGGCGGCAACCCCTACAAAGGGTTGGAGGCATACCGGCTGTGCGACGCCGAACTCTTCTATGGCCGCGATCAGGCCATCGCCGAACTGCTGGACAGGCTTCAACGCAGCCGTTTGACCATTCTTCATTCCGAGTCGGGCGCGGGCAAAAGTTCTATGCTGCAAGCGGGAATTTCGCCCCGGCTGCTGGCACAGGGACACCTGCCGGTTTACCTGCGCACCTACAACCAGCCCCCCAGCCTGGTGATCAAACAGGCTTTTTTGCCCAACTTGAGCGACATGCCCGAATTGGCTCAAACGCGCCTGCGCGATTTTTTGCGCCGCGTCACCGGTATATTAGGCCAGCCGGCCACCCTTTACCTCTTGCTGGACCAGTTTGAAGAGATTTTTACCCTGGTTGATGAACTCACTCGCGCCGCCTTTGTCGAGGAGCTGGCCGAGTGCCTGAATGATGAAAGTCTCAATGTGCGCTGGGTCTTTTCGCTGCGGACGGAATTTTTTGGCAACATTGCCAACTTCCGGCCCACTCTGCGCAACCCGTTCGAAAATGATTTTCGACTCAATCGCTTCACCCAGGCTGAGGCAGTTACGGTTATTACCACCCCGGCCCAACGGCAGGGCCTCAGTTTTGAGCCGGCTCTGGTTGAAGCGCTGCTGGCTGATCTGCGCGACCCTGACAGCGACGAAGTTTCGCCGGCCCAACTCCAACTGATCTGCTCGGCCCTGTACACCTTCTTCCGCCAGCGACACGAAGCCGCACCTGGCCTGCCGCCGGTAATTACGCTCCAGATGTATCAGGCTGAGGGACGGGCCAAGGGTATCCTGCGCAACCACCTGGGCCGGGTGCTCCGCGCCACGGCCACCAAAGCCGAGCGAGAAACCGCCCGCCGGCTTTTGATGGCCCTGGTTTCCGCCGACCAGCGGCGCATCCGCCGGACCAAAGGCGAGTTACAGACGGCCCTGGGGGATTATCTGCCGCAAGTCAAAAGCCTGGACAAGCTGCTTGACCACCTGCTTGAAAACCGTCTTTTGAACGTGGAAAAGGATGAACAGACCGACGAGCCAGCCTACGAACTGGCTCACGATTACTTGCTGATCGAACTCCGGCTCGACCCGGAAACCCAGGCCCGCCGCGCCGCCGAAGAACTGCTGAAACAGGAGTTGGCCGCTTACAAGCGTTTTGGCGCACAAGCCCTGTTGAGCGCCGAAAAATTTGCCATCATCAACAGCCAAAGCCAATTTTTACGGCTGGACAGTGAGGCCAAAGAATTTCTGCGCCGCAGCCAGATTGCTGTCAACCGGGTTAAGTTGCAGTGGTACGGCTTGATCGTTGCGGTGGTCCTGCTCATCATTGGCGCAGCCGTGGCTGTAGCCATTTTTCAGGGCCGGGCGGCTGAGGAGCGCGCCTTTGCCGCTGCTACTGCCCAGGCCGGCGAGGCCCAGGCTCAACTGGCCCAGGCCACTGCCCTGGCCGAAGCAGACCGGGCCTTGAACGCCCAAAGCACCGCCCAGGCTGAAGCCGATCGAGCGCTCCTGGCCGAATCTCAAGCCAGAGTGCTGGTTAACCGGGTGACTCTGGCTCAAGCGACCGCCCAGGCGGAAAAAGTAATTGCCGAGAGCAACGCCGCCGAAACCCAGCGCCAGGCCAACCTGGCCAACGCCCGTCAGTTGACCAGCCAGGCCCAGACGGTTTTGGCTGAAAGCCGGAACAAGCCCTGCTTTTACTTTTTGAAGCCCAAAGATTAACCCAAACGCTGGAGGTTGAACGAGCCATCGGGCAGGTTCCTTATCGTTATTTCCCGATGAAAGCCACCCTCGAAGGCCATACTAATTGGGTTAACAGTGTCGCCTGGAGCCCCGACGGCAAACAATTGGCTTCGGCCTCTGGCGATCAATCTATTATCATTGGGATGTAGCCACCGATCAGCCGGTTCTTACCCTCGAAGGTCACACAAATGGCATCTACCTCGTCGCCTGGAGTCCTGATGGGAAACAACTGGCCTCGGCGTCAGCGGATCAAACGATTATCATTGGGATGCAGCGACTGGGCGACAAGTGGATGTCCTACGCGGCCACTCTGATGAGGTTATCAGTGTCGCCTGGAATCCTGATGGTCGGCAGTTAGCCTCGGCCTCGAGCGATCAGACTGTAATTATCTGGGATGTGGTGACCGGCAAGCTGAAAACGAGGCTGCGCGGTCATACAAGAACTGTTGCCAGTGTTGCCTGGAGTCTGGATGGCCAGCGGTTAGCTTCGGCGGCAGAGGATCACACCGTTATTATTTGGAATGTAGCGGCGCGCGGCCAGCTATGACCCTACGGGACCACACCGATATTGTCTACAACGTGGTCTGGAGTCCCGACGGTCAGCAGTTAGCCTCAGTCTCGGCTGATCAAACCATTATTGTCTGGGATGCGCAAACCGGCCAGCCCCAACGGGTACTCCGGGGCCACAGTAGTTGGGTTTTTGGCCTGGGCTGGACCCCCGATGGCCGGCAGTTGGCTTCGGGTTCGCAAGATCAAACCGTAATTATCTGGGATACGGCTACCGGCCAGGCAGCAGCTACCTTGCACGGTCACACAGACCGGGTAAAAAGTGTCGCCTGGAGTCCAGATGGCCGGCAGTTAGCCTCAGCCTCGCTCGACCAAACCATTATTATTTGGGATGTAACCAGCGGTCCCATCTCGTTTATACTCCAAGGTCACACCGGTCGAGTGTTCGATGTGGCCTGGAGTCCAAATGGGCGGCAGTTGGCTTCAACTTCAGATGATACCTCTGTTATCATCTGGAATACAGCTACGATGCAGCCCAAAAGGACGCTCCTCGGTCACACCGATTCAGCCCTCGCCGTCGCCTGGAGTCCGGATGGCCGGCAATTGGCCTCCGCTTCGTATGATCGGACTATCATCATCTGGGATGCAGCCAGTGGTCAGCCCCAGAAAACTCTGGCGGATGACACCGGCTGGATCCTTGATGTGGCCTGGAGTCCGGATGGTCAGCAGTTAGCCTCAGCTTCGGACGCTCAAACCGTGATTATTTGGGATACGGCCACAGGTCAGCCGATCACTACGCTTCGCGGCCATAAAAATATCGTTACCAGTGTCGCCTGGAGTCCAGACGGCCGGCAGTTGGCCTCCGCATCAGAAGATCAAACGATTATCCTCTGGGATGCAGTGACGCATCAACTCAAAAACACCCTCCACGGCCATACCGATTGGATCATCCGCCTGACCTGGAGTCCGGATGGAAAGCGCCTGGCTTCAGCGGCAGCCGATCAAACCATGATCATTTGGAATGCAGCTTCGGGTCATCCGGTCGCTACGCTTCAAGGCCACAATGATCAGATTAACAGTCTCGCCTGGAGCCCCGATGGACAACTATTGGCGTCAGCCTCGGATGACCGGACCATTCGTTTAATAAACACCCGCTACATGCAGCCTTCGTGCCAGTGGGTCACGCGCAACCTGAGCGCGGCGGAATGGGACTTCTATCTGCCGGCCGGGATGCCCTACCATCGGACCTGCCCCGACCGGCCCGTTCACCCCAGCCTCATCGAAGCGGCCCGCGACCTGGCCCGAGCCGGTCAAATTGACGAGGCCATCGCCCAACTCAAACATCTGCTCAGCGTTGACCCCACCCTCGATCTGGACCCGGCAGTGGAAGCACAGCAGGCATACCAGGAGGCGGTGCAATACCTGTTGGACCAGGCCGGAGAAGAAGCGCAAGCCGGTGATGTCGAAGCAGCCACGACCACTTTAGAGCAAGCTGTCGCCCTGGACCCCACCCTCAGCCTCGACCCGCAGGCGGAAGCCCAACGCCTGGCCCAACCGACTTTTGAAAATAGCCTGGAAGCGGCAGTTAAGGCCGCACAAAATAACGATACCGAGACGGCCCAGGCAAAATTTGAGGAAGCGATTGAGTTCGCCGCTCCGCTCGACTCTGCCGAGTCCTGGCATGCCCTGTGTGACGCCGGAACCCGGCACGATCTGGCCGAAATAGTTCTCGACGCCTGCGACAAAGCCATCGAGTTGGAGCCGGACAACGGCCTGTATTACAACAGTCGCGGTATCGCCCGGCTGCAATTGGGCGATCAGCAAGGGGCGCAGGATGATTTTGCCAAATTCGAGGCGTGGCTGGAAGCGGAGTAGCCGGAGTACAGCTTGCATCAGTTCGTGACGAAATCAAAGCAAGGAGATACTTTCGTAGGCGTTATGTCATTCCGACCGCAGGGAGGAATCTTCGTTGCCGTTGCCTAAAATATTATGGCGAATAAGAGGATTTCTCGCTGGCGCTCGAAATGACATGCCCAGAATCATGCCCCTCAAATCGTGATGAATTTACGCACCCCTGTACTTAGATCAATCTTTGCCATACAGCCTCAGGATAACATGCTTAAAAGTCTGCCTCGCTCGTTTAGTCCCGTTTTTGTGGCAATTTTAATTTGCCTCACAGCCTTCGCTGTTATTGCCCTCCTCTCCGACCGGGTCTTTGAACACCTCCCCCACTCCGAAGACGAAGCGGCCTATCTTTTCCAGGCCAAAGTTTTTGCCCAAAATCATCTCACTGTGCCGA
>JAAUSP010000459.1 GCA_012032575.1 Anaerolineales bacterium
CTGGGCATCGAGACGCCCTGGCCCAACCTGTTTGCCTGCGGCGATTGGGTCTATCACCCGGCCCCGGCCCTGTATCTGGAACGCGCCACGACCACCGGCATCGCGGCAGCCAATACCGTGCTGTCCAGCCTGGGACAGGAGCCGTGGCCGCTGCTGCCTCACCCGCAGCCGGAATGGCTGGCCGGACAAATAGAGCGCGGCCTGCGCGGGCTGCGGGTCAGGATGCTGCGGCGCAAAAAAGGTTCAGCGCATTAAAAAGCGAAACATGTCTTCTCTGACCGAATCGAGGAGAGCTAGTTGGTTGGTAGATTTGAGCTTAAAACCCAGTTCCTTCTCCAGCGTGGTGAGCAGTTGATACAATATCGGCGAGCGGACCCGGATTTCTTTGGGCCGGCTGCCGAGTTTGCTCAGTAAATAGACTACCTTCAGCGGAATCTGGCTGTACATATCCAGCAGCGACGGCAGCGGCGGGAGCAGTTCCTGGCCCAGAATCATGCCGCTCCGTTTATCTACGGTCAGGAGCGAATAAGCGTAATAGGGCCGCTCACCCTTATCTCTAAAGGTTGAGGGCAGCATAAACAGGTCCATTTCCAGGGTAAACCCGGCGCGAGGCTGCCGCCGGAGCGCGGCCAAAGCGTCCAGGTCCATCTGTAGTTGGATGCTGGCCGGTTCGGGCGGAGGGACCGTCATGGATTGGTCCTGCCAGACAAGCTGGCCTTTTTCTTTGCGGGCGACCCGTACCAGGTAATGAGACCCGCGGGTTAAGAGCGTCCAATTGTCGCGAAAGCGCAAAGCTACATCCTGAGCCTGGGTCAGCGCGTGGGTTAAAAAACGCACTTCGTCGGCCTCTAAAAACCAGGGCGCAAAGCCGGGCCGATAGCTGCGAAACTGCGGCCAGGCCTGCCGCCCGCGATATTTCAAGCCCAGTTGCTTAATCAAATCCCGGTCGCGCTCGTGCAGCATTTGCCGGTCTTCAAATGACGCTTGAAGTTGAGGCACGTTCAGCACTTGCTCCGGGGTCATCTCCGGCCCGGCCTGTTCGAGGGCATGGAAGCCGTATAAGCCTTCCCGGTCCAAATACAGGGCGATGGCATAATGCTCCCCCAGCGACCCCATCACACTGACAAAACCCAACTGCCCGCTGTCTGGATCCTGCACTCCAAAGATTTTGGTTTCGTCCATCCACTGCCAGGGCGCAACTTCCTTGAATTGGTCCCAGACTTCGTACAGCCGCCGCCACTCTTCCAGGGTGGGTTGCTTTTCGGTCATGGAACTCTCCTTTGCTTTCTAAAAAGTGAGAATAGCCAAGCGTAAAGCGAGGCCGATAAAATGTCAAATTGGAGAAGTGAGTTGGGCCGTAACTCAAAATAAGACTTGTTTATACACGCCACGTGGAGTAGAATGGGGGCTGTCTGAGTGAAACCTCAACCCGGCGAGAGGTGTAATCATGTTACTCACCATAGATATCGGCAATACCAACATCACCTTTGGCGTTTATAACGACAGCCAGACCTTGCAGTATCACTGGCGCATGAAAACCGACCATGACCGCATGCCGGATGAGTACGGCATCATCATGCTTGGCTTGCTGCGCCACGAAGGGCTTGAATTCCACCATATCCAGGGCGTCGCCATTGCCAGCGTGGTGCCGCCGCTGACCCACGTTTTTGAAGCGATGATCGAGCGTTTTATCAGGCAAAAACCGCTGGTGGTGGGAACCGGGGTCAAAACCGGGGTCCAGATTCGCTACGACAGCCCCCGCGATGTCGGCGCGGACCGGATTGTGGATGCGGCGGCGGCCTATAAAATGTACGGCGGCCCGGCCTGTATTGTGGATTTTGGCACTGCCACCACCTTCGATGCCGTATCGGGCAAGGGCGAATACCTGGGCGGGGCTATCGCGCCGGGCATCGGCATTGCCGCCGAGGCGTTGTTCAGCCGCACCTCAAAACTGCCCCGGATTGACCTGGTCCGCCCGCCCAAAGCCATCGGGACCAATACGGTCCACGCTATGCAAAGCGGCTTAATTTTTGGCTACGTCGGCCTGGTCGAAGGCATGGTCGCCCGCTTCCGGGCTGAGTTGGGGCAGCACATGCGGGTCATCGGCACGGGCGGGCTGGCTGAAACCATTGCCCGCGAAACAACAGTCATCGAAGTGGTCAATCCCTGGCTAACGCTGGAGGGATTGCGCTTGATCTGGGAGATGAATCAGTGAAACGTCTTGCGTGTTGCGTCTTCCGTTTTCTTTACGCAACACGCAACACGCAAGACGCATCTATTATACTATGCCAACACCTATAAAAGTTCTCCACAACAAACACATCATCCTCGGCGTGACCGGGGGGATTGCGGCCTACAAAGCGGCGGCGGTGTGCAGCCAACTGGTGCAGGGCGGAGCGCTGGTGGACGTGGTGATGACCGAGGCCGCGCAGAAATTTGTCACGCCGCTGACCTTTCAGGCGTTGACTCATCGCCCCGTCTACACCGATATGTTTAATATTCCGCCCGGCCAAAATATTCCCCACATCAGCCTGGCCGACTCCGCCGATTTATTACTCATCGCCCCGGCAACGGCTAACACTTTAGCTAAATTGGCGAATGGCCTGGCCGATGACCTGCTGGCGGCGATTGCCCTGGCGACCCCGGCCCCGCTGCTTCTGGCCCCGGCCATGGAAACCGATATGTGGCAGCACCCGGCGACCCAGGCCAACCTGGAAAAACTGCAGAGTTGGGGCGCTGCCGTAGTGGGACCGGCGGAAGGACGGCTGGCGTCGGGGGCAATGGGGCCGGGGACGGCTGGTCGAGCCGGATGAGATTGTCAGCGCGGCGCGGGCGGTGTTAGGCCGGCAGGGAGGGTTGGCCGGTTGGAAAGTGGTGGTGACGGCAGGCGGGACGCGTGAAGCCATTGACCCGGTTCGTTTTGTCAGCAATCATTCCAGCGGCAAAATGGGCTACGCTATCGCTGTGGCCGCCCGCGACCGGGGCGCAGCGGTGACGCTTATCACCACCGCCGGGCTGCCCGATCCCTTTGGCATCGAGGTCATTCACCTGGCTGCGGCAGAAGAAATGCTGGCGGCAACCTTGGAGAAAACCCGGCAGGCCGATTTGCTGGTAATGGCCGCTGCCGTCGCCGATTTTCGGCCGGGGACAGTGGCCGAACAGAAGATAAAGAAGAAGGCAGACACCACCGGCTTAACCCTGGAACTGGTCCGCAATCCCGATATTCTGGCCGAGGTAGCGGCTCAGAAAGCAGCCGGCCATGGCCCTACGGTGACGGTTGGTTTTGCGGCTGAAACTGAGGCTTTGCTGGCGAATGCCCAAAGCAAACTGGAACGCAAACGGCTGGATTTGATTGTCGCCAATGATGTATCAGCCGCCGACGCCGGTTTTGCCGTTGACACTAACCGGGTGACGCTGTTGTTTGCGGGAGGTTCGGCCGAGGAATTACCCTTAATGAGCAAAGTTGAAGTGGCAGAAACAATTCTCGACCGGATTGAACGTTTAAACGTTGGACGTTGAACGTTCAACCAGCCGTCTGGCTGTAGCCAAGTTCATCCATCGTTGCCAGCATATCGCGCAGCCCCGCCAGGTGCTCCTGTAAATTTTCATCGAGGCGATGAAAGCGGTTATCATTAAAATCACCCCTGGCGACAATCAACAACATTTCGGCGTGAGTGGTGGACAAATCACTGGCAATTTTGCGAATGCGCAACTCGGCCTGGGTTTGAAAAATCTTCAGCTCTTTCAGGGCCGCTTGATGCTGTTTTTTGCTCTGTAACAAATCGCGCAGATAGGTGGCCTCGCCCTCAATAGCTGTGAGGGAGCGCCGGCGCAGGTCTTCAATTTCATTCGTCACCTGGCGCAGTTCACGCTCCAGATTACGCTGGCTGTATAAACGGGTCAAACCCTGTTCCAGGCGGGTCAGATTTTCCAGCCACCGTTCGACCGGGCGCAGGGTTAAATTGAGGCGGTCTTGCATCGGGCCGGGCGGATATTGGCGGGCTGTCCGCATAATCAGCCGTCCATAGTGGCGAGATTCGGCCACGGGTTGAGAAATGGACCGGGGCAAGGATGACCCCTGTAATACCTTAGCCAGTTTGCCGGCCCCCAACACCGAAAACAAGACAACCACCAGCGCCACAATTACCAGCAAGGCCAGCAAAACACCTATAATAATCAGAGGGAAGCCTGGCGCAACAAAAAGCAGCACTACAAAAGGTCCAAACAAAGCCAGAGCCGAAAATTTTATCAGAGCCATCAAAAAAGCACGCATTTTGATTTTCCTTGCAAAATTTTTAATAGGGGGTAATACTATGCTTTCAACAACGTAGTTATTATAGCATAGAAACATCATTAGTTGAAAAGCCGGCTCGCCAGATAAACCTGCTGATTACCGGCGCTCGTTTGGCGTTGGCAAAGAACTGTCCAAGCGCCGGTATAATGCGATAATCCCGTCGGGTTGATTGAATAGGAGTAAAGTATTATACGATACAAACCAGGAAAAGTTTTAAAAACTAACCATTCAGGTTATAATAAGCCGCCTTTGCCTGCGGTAAAATTTTATAGAATGAGTAAAACCATGAAACAAAATTTAAGATTTCGCAACCATTCATTATACAGTTTGTGGCTTATTATGGCGCTGCTGGTTAGTCTGTTTTGGGCCGTTGGCGTTGCCTTTCAGCCAACCCCAGCCGCCGCCCAGACCCTACCTCCTGCCAACCAGATTTCAAATTTTCGAGCACCACTAAACACTTTAACCTCGCCATCGCCCTGGCTCATTCAAGCGACCAGTGTTGCCACCCTTTATTTGCCCATTATTTACAGGAATCCTCAACCCTCTTTCTGGGATGATTTTTCGGATGACGACAGTGGCTGGCCGGTTGGCACAGACTCGGCCTGCACGTCTAAATATGAGGGGGGCCGTTACCAATTGAATGTTAATAAAGATGAGGAATGTTTCCGCTTTGCCCCCCCGATGAAGCTGAACGAGTGTATGGCAGCTTTGAGGTATCCTTGTATCACAGCGACTATGAAAGCTCGGATGCCTTTTTTGGCCTTTATTTTAATGGCAAAGGGGGCAATGAACAGTATATTTTTAGAATCCGGCCCAATGTTCCAACCAGCACCTGTTCCAATGGTGGTCAATGGGAATTTAGACGGCGCTGGGTTGATGACGATGAAAATGAAGATGACTTGATCGACCGGAAATGTGAGCCAACCCTGATCCGAGGTTATGGCAGCAACAGTATCAACACCATCCGGGCCAAGCATACCAACACGGGCCAGCTCGTCCTTTATATTAATAATAAAATAGTCTTCGACCGAAATGAAAGTTCCATCTCCGGCCCTGAGTTAACCGGCAAAGGCACCGGGGTATATGTCAGTGCGCCGGAAAACAAGGATATTATTGTTAAATTTGATGACTTTAAAGTTTATACCCTGGCAAATAGCCCGTAATCATTCGGAAAAATCTAAAAACCGAGGAAACCCATGATGCATGCAACCATCACCCTCCTGCCCGGCGACGGCATTGGCCCGGAAGTAGTGGCCGAGGGAGTCAAAGTTCTTAAAGCAGTTGGAGCCAAGTTTGAACATACGTTTGAATTTAGCGAAGCGCTGGCCGGCGGGATTGCCATTGACCAAACCGGCAACCCCCTCCCCGACGAATCCCTGGCGGCTTGCCATCGAGCCGATGCGGTTCTGCTGGGCGCGGTAGGCGGCCCCAAGTGGAGCGACCCCAAAGCGCCGGTGCGGCCCGAACAGGGCTTGCTCAAACTGCGCAAAGAGTTGGGCTTGTTTGCCAATATCCGCCCGGTAAAGATTTATCCGGCCCTGGCCGATGCCTCCACTCTCAAGCGCGAGGTGGTAGAAAAAGTAGATTTGGTCATCGTCCGGGAGCTGACCGGCGGCCTCTATTTCGGCCAGCCGCAGGGGCGGCATGATAATGCTCAAGGACGAGCGGCGGTGGATACCATGTATTACACCGAAGCCGAAATCGGGCGGCTAATGCGCATCTCTTTTGATTTGGCCCGGCAGCGGCGCAAAAAACTCACCTCGGTGGATAAGGCCAACGTGCTGGCTTCCAGCCGGCTCTGGCGCGAAGTAGCGCACGAAGTGAGCCGCGAGTACCCGGATGTGAGTACGAGGATATTCTGGTAGACGCCTGCTCCATGTACCTTATCCGCCGCCCGGCCGATTTTGATGTGGTTGCCAC
>JAAUSP010000460.1 GCA_012032575.1 Anaerolineales bacterium
CCTGGAAAGATTTCGAGCCTTCTCCCGGCGGCTATTCCTGGGGTTTCTGGGATGAGGTGATTGGGGCTTATGCGGCCAACGGAATTAACGTAATGCTCAGTATCCCCAAAGCGCCCGATTGGGCCAGACCACCCGACGACGATAAAAGCGTCGAAGGCCCCCCGGCCGACCCGGCCAAGTATGCCGAAGCCGTGGCCCGGGTGGCCGACCGTTACCGGGGTAAAGCTCAGGCAATTGAGGTTTGGAACGAGCAAAACCTGTGGTACGAAGCCGGCGGTAAAGGCCGGATCAACCCGGCAGCGTATGTGCAGTTGCTTCAACTTTCCTATACGGCTATAAAATCAGTCAACGCGGATATGATAGTCATTAGTGGTGCGCTCACCCCGGCAGGTAACGTGGGCGATCTGGCTGTGGACGATATTGATTATCTCAGAGCCATGTACGCCAACGGGGCCAAAGGCTATTTTGATGTGTTGGGGGCGCACCCTTCGGGCTACCTGTGCCCGGCCCTGGGCAACTGGCAAACCGTCACCCCCGAAGAAGCCGCCGGCGACCCCGGTCACGGTACCTTTACCAACCGCCACCATAGCTGGTGTTTCCTGGGAACCATGGAAGGCTATCGCAACGTCATGCTGGAAAATGGCGATGGCGGCAAAGGTATCTCGCCCACCGAGTTCGGCTGGGCCGTTTCCGGCAATCCGCAGCCCGGTTATGAATATGCTCGCAGCAATACTCTGGAAGAGCAGGCAGCCTGGATTGTTCAGGCGTATCAGTGGGCTAAAGGTTCCGGCTATGTCGGGCCAATGTTCTTGTGGAATCTGGATTACGGCGTCACCGCTGCCGGGACCGAGCTGGCTAACTTTGGTATCCTCAACACTCCGGCCTACAACGCCCTGGCGACGATGCCCAAGTAACTGGCAAAAATGAGTTGGTGAAATTTGGCCTGGGGCCAGACTAAAAACTTCCCGAAAATATCCGGAAAGTCATAGTTCAACCCTGGGCCTTTGTTTGAATAAAGGTTAGCGCATGTATCCACAGAGAAATCTCCAGCCCGAAAAAAAGGGGTTTAACCCTTTACTCTTATTGCCGATTGTCGGCGGCGGGGCCATTGTCATCGCCCTGGGTTGCGCCGCCCTGTTTGCCGTCTATGCTATTTTTCTATATCAACCCACTCCTCCGAAAAAAGGTACCCCGACTCCGACTTATGAAGTGGTTCGTTTTTCCGAAGGAACTTCGGCTGAGGAAACACCTCCGGCTCCGGCGGAACCGGCTCCGGCCCCATCGGCTACCCCGGTAGCCCAACAACCGGCTGACCCACCCACCCCTACCGTTGCGGTGATCGAGCCTGTTGCAACCACCGAAGCCGCTGCGCCGGCCACTGAAGAGCCGACCGCCCCACCCCCTACGGCAGCGCCTGCCGCTCCACCGGCGGCCAATGCTCCGCTCAACACCGCCCTGGTGACGATGAGTTCGCCCGATTACAGTATGCAGGTCTTTCTCTTCTGGCAGGAAGAAATTGCCGACCGCGATTTGAAACTGGTTCAGGATGCCGGTTTTCCCTGGGTGAAGCAGGAGTTTGCCTGGCGCGAAATCGAAGGCTCCGGCAAAGGTGCTTTTGATTGGGGCCGCACGGACCGGGTGATGGATCAAATTGACGCCCACGGCCTCAAAGTGATTGCCCGGCTGGGGGTTCAACCGGCATGGGCCGGCGGCGGTTATCCGGAAGTAGGTCCGCCCACCAACATGCAGGATTTTGCCGATTTTGCCGCTGCGGTAGCAACCCGCTACAAGGGGCGGGTTGACGCCTACCAAATTTGGAACGAACCAAACCTGGCGCGGGAGTGGGGCAACCGTCCCCCCAGCCCGGCCGAATACACCGAAATGCTCAAAATCGCCTATCAAACCATCAAAGCGATTGACCCCTATCCGATTATCATTAGCGCCGGTCTGGCTCCCACCACCCGCAACGACGATGTGGCCCGGCCCGATACCCATTTCATTCAAGGCATGTACGATGCCGGGGCCAAGCCCTACTTTGACGCTCTGGGCGCGCATGGCGCGGGCTTTGCTTCGCCGCCTGAAACCGATCCGGCGGAAGTAGCCCGCACCCCCGGCCTGGCCAATCCCGGCGATTTCAAACCAGAGAACAACGTCCCCGAAGAACTACGCCGGGTCTACTGTTTCCGCCATGTCGAAGATGTGCGTGCGATTATGGTCAACAACGGCGATGCCGACAAAAAGGTGGTTCTGCTGGAATTTGGCTGGACCATTGACCCCCGGCCCGACTCACCCTACAAATGGCACGCCGTCAGCCCGGAGCAGCAGGCTCAATACTTTGTGCGCGCTTATGAATACGCCAAGGCCAACTGGCAGCCCTGGATTGGGGTGATGAGCCTGATTTATGTAGCCAACCCGCAGTGGACCTTACAGGACGAGCAAACCTATTGGAGCATCGTCTACCCCACCTACCCGGAACTCACTGCTGCGCCGGCCTATTACGCCCTCCAGTCCATGCCCAAGAATTAGCAGAAGGAAGATGGAAGATAGTGGATAGAAGATGGTAAATGGAAGATAGTAGCTGGTAGATGGAAAATAGTGGATGGAAGACAGTAAGAAAACTTTAACCAAATCACTATCCACTACGCTTCGCGTCTATCCACTATCCACTATCCTCAATCCTCTGCTTTTGCTCTGGCTGCTCACTCTGCCGGCGGTCACCCCGCTGCTGCAGCCCACCCTCACCCGCAGCGCCGACGGCCTGCTGCACCTGTACCGGCTGATCGCCCTGGATCACTTGATTCGCCAGGGCGTTTTCTTTTCCCGCTGGCTGCCCGACCTGGCCTACGGCTACGGCCTGCCCCTCTTTGTTTTTTATGCTCCGCTGTCCTATTACCTGGCTGAACTGCCGCATCTGCTGGGGTTTAACCCCGTGGCTGCCTTCAACGCTTCGGCGGCGGTGGCGCTGCTGCTGAGTGCCTCCGGAGTTTACTTATGGGTCAAAGACTGGTTTGGTCCACGTGCAGGGCTGCTGGCGGGGATAGCCTATGTTTATGCGCCTTACGGGTTATTCAATCTCTTCTTGCGCGGCAGTTTGCCGGTCACCTGGGCCGGAGCCGTGTTCCCTTTTGTCTTCTGGGCTTTTGGCCGCTTGATCCGCACCCGCAGCCCCCTTTACCTGCCCCTGAGCGCCCTCCTCTGCGGCGCAGCCCTGCTGCTGCACAACATCTCCAACCTGCTCTTTCTGCCGCTGCTGCTCTTTTATCTGCTTATAGAACTGTTTTTCACGTTCAACGTTCAACGTTTAACGTTTAACGTTTTACTCCGTGTCGGTCTCGCCCTCACCCTCGGTCTCGCCCTTGCCGCCTTCTTCTGGCTGCCGGCCATGCTGGAGCGAGAATTTGCCCAACTTCAGCGGGTCATCACCCCACCCGACTTCGACTATCGCTCCAATTTTGTCAGCCTCAGCCAGCTTTTTTCTTTGCCCCGCCCGGCCAACACCGGCCTGCTCAACCCCACCGACCCCCTCACCCTCGGCCTGGCCCAGGCGGGGTTGGCAGTGATTGGCTTGCTCGGTTGGCGTCTATTCAACGTTCAACGTTCAACGTTCAACGTTCAACTTGCCCCCTGCTCTTTGCCGCCGTCAGCCTCAGCGCCGCCCTCTTCATGATGCTGCCCATCTCCGCCGGCGTCTGGGACCGCCTGCCGCTGATTGCTTTTGTGCAGCAGCCTCACCGGCTGTTGAGCGTGACCGCCCTGGCGCTGGCAATTCTGGCCGGGGCAGCGGTAGCCTATTTGCCGGATCGGCTCAGTTTTGGCCTGACCGTGCTCGGCGTTTTGCTGATTTTTGTCAGCGCCGGACCGCTGCTTTACCCGGCGTTATTACTCGCCGCTGCCTGCGCCGCCCACTCTGAGCGGTATGCTGGCTTACGAACACGCCAGCGGGGCGATTGGGACCACCTCCTTTGGCGAATATCTGCCGGTCTGGGTAAAGCAAATCCCGCGCGAGTCGCCGCTGGAGCCGCTGTACCAGGCCGGCGCGCCCATTGAGCGGCTGGACACCGCCTACTTGCCCGCCGGAACCCGCGTCGAGGCGGCGGATTACAAGGTCAATCAGTCGAGTTAACCCTCGACGCCCCCCAACCCTTCCAGGCTGTTTTTCACACCTTCTATTTTCCCGGCTGGCAGGCTGAAGTGGACGGCCAGCCCGCTGCTCTGGGACCCGTCACCGAACGGGGTTTGATTGGCGTCACCGTGCCCGCCGGTCAGCATCGCCTCCGCCTCTTTTTCAGCGAAACACCGGTGCGACGGGTTGCCAACACTATTTCCACGTTAGCCTTGTTCATCGCCGCAGGGTTGGGCTTCAAGGCAATTTACGATTTACGATTTCGCTTTGCACGCCTTTGGCGGATTTACGATTTACGACTCGCCATTCGCCATTCGCCATTCGCCATTCGTCCTCAATCTCCTGCCTATCTAACCTTATTGACTCTGGCCTTCATCCTGCTTCTGACCAAAAACCCTTTACCTGGATCATTTTGACAACCCGCTCAAACGAGTTTTTGACGGGACCCACGTAGCCGAAGCGCAGATGTCGCGCCGGGTGAATTTTGGGCAGCAGGTCAATTTATTGGGCTATGACCTGCCGCAGACCGGGACCGTCTCCGGCCAAACCTTCGATTTGACCCTCTATTGGCAGGCGCGCCAGCCGTTGGGAGTCAACTACAGTGCCCTGGCCCAACTGGTGGACGAGCAGCAGCATCTCTACGGTGGGCAGGACAACCTGCACCCCGGCAACCTGCCCACCAGCCGCTGGGAGCCGTGGGGCTTCGTGCAGGACCATCACGCCATCCGTGTGCCGCCCGGAACGCCGCCGGGCAACTATTTTCTCACCGCCGGTTTGTACGATCCAACCACCTGGGCCAGACTCCCGGTCAACGAGGGCGGCGACACCGGCTGGAGCGATGTGATGGCTCTCCCGGTAACGGTGACACGGCCCGCGACCCCGCCCACGTTGGCAGAATTAGCTATTTCGTGGCCAGCTTCGTCAGACTGCCAGTTGCAAGCTAAAACCACTCCCACCAATCTTCCGCCTTCCGCCTTCCGCCTTCCGCCTTGCTTCCTCGGCGCATCGCCGGAGCGCGAGACGCTTCAGCGCAATGATTTTCTGCGGGTGGCCCTGTTTTGGGAGGCCGTTGACGTTCCGCTGCCCGATTATCAGGTGAGTCTGCGGCTGCTGGCGGCGGATGGGGCGGCGGCCCTGGCCGAAAGCAGCCGGCCTTCCTTTGGCCGCTACCCCATGCCCGTCTGGACCGCCGGCGAGCGTGTGCGCGATAATCACGCCCTGTGGATACCGGCGGATTTCCCGGCGAGGACCTATCAGCTTCAAATGCAGTTGGTGGATGAAGCGGACCAGGCTGTGGGAGAGTGGCGGGAACTGGGACAAGTAACCGTAAATAGCGAATAAGGAGGTTCCGAAATTTAAGTCATCCCAAAAACTTAACGGACGTGATGCGTGATACGTGAGGACTTTTGGTGTAAATTCATCACGCATCACGCATCACGTATCACAGGGGTGGGATAATTATTTTTTTCGGAACTGCCTAAGAACTTAACCGGAGGATTTCAGCATGGATCTCTGATTTTCAAGCAGGCTCTTTATCTTTGGTTACAAGCTGTCTGGGGCAGTCGCCGCTGATCCTGGTCTGGCTGGCCGGACTGTTTTTGGCCGTGACCCGCTGGGAGCGGTATCCCCGCGTGTCGCTGTTTTTGCTGATTGCGATATTGGTGGAATTTGTGGCTCTGATCAGCAGCATCTTTTTTGCTGTGGGGTTGATCCCCTGGTTTTACCAGCAGGGCTGGGGGGCTGCCCAGATCGGCACGGCGGTGGCGGCCAGCGGCATATTTCATTCCATTTTAAGCGCCATAGCCTGGGGATTGGTTATCTTTGCCGCCTTCGGCTGGCGTGATAAGGCTGACGTAGCGGTAAAATCATAAGGAGGACCGATGTTACCATTATTTGAAGCATATCTGGTGTGTCTGGAAAAGCTCCACGCCGACCTGAACAGCGTGCTGGAAGGGCTGTCGCCCGCCGGGCTGGATTGGACCCCGCCGGGGCCGGAGATGAACTCGCTGGCGGTGCTGGCGGCTCACGTGGCCGGCTCGGAGCGGTATTGGGTGGGCGAAATAGCCGGCGGCGACCC
>JAAUSP010000461.1 GCA_012032575.1 Anaerolineales bacterium
CGAATATGGGGTAATCATTTGGCGCAGATACTCTCACCTCCCAAGCAATAATCCGCCACGAATTCACACAAATTAACACGAAAAAAGAAAAATAATTTGTGAAATTTGTGTAAATTCGTGGCAAAAATAGCCAATTGTAGCTTTGGGAGTTGAGAGGAACTGCACCCTAATCATTTTCTTGGAAATGCCTCACGTCACCGCCAACCGCTCCGCCGAATACTGCTCATAAATCCGCTGCTCGACAATCTGGCGCAGGCGAGCCATCGCCCGGTAAATATCGGCGAAGGTGGTGTAGAGCGGGGCAATACCGAGGCGAATATTATCGGGGGCGCGAAAATCGGGGATGACTTTGACGGCGGGCGGTTCGGCTTCGATCAGGGCGCGGTTGATGCGGTAGCTTTCGGCATGGCGCACCGACACATGCGAGCCGCGAATCTCAGCCCGGCGCGGGGTGCCGATGATAAATCCCAAAGGTTCCAGCCACTGCTCGGCCAGAAAAATCATGTACGCGGTCTGGCGCATGCTTTTGGCTCGCAGCCCTGCCATACCTGCTTCCAGCAGAATATCCAGGGCCGGCTCCACCGCTTTCATCGAAAGCATCGGCGGCGTGCCAACCCGGTAACGGGAAATGTCGTCGGCGGGAGAATAATCCAGGTCAAAGGCAAAAGGATTTTTGGCGGCAAACCAGCCCCACATGGGCTGGCTAAGCTGGCTTTGCAGATCGCGCCGCACGTACAGAAAGGCCGGCGCACCCGGTCCCCCGTTGAGATATTTGTAGGTACAGCCGACGGCCAAATCGGCCTTGCTGCCGTTCAAATCCACCGGCACCGCCCCAACCGAATGGCTCAAATCCCACAGAGTCAATGCACCGGCTCGATGAGCCTGTGCGGTCACGCGGGCCATGTCATACATAAAGGCGCTTTTGAAAGCCACGTGGGTCAGGCTGACCAGGGCGGTCTCGTGGTCTAGCGCCGCGTCCACTGCTGCCGGGTCAATGGTGATGGTATCCGCCGAAGGAATCAGTTCCAGGCGATGCCGCCGGCCCAGCAAATCTATAATCCCCTGCAAAATATACAAATCGGACGGAAAATTAAAGACATCGCTGACAATCTTTGTCCGGTCGGGTCTGGCCTGCAGCGCCGCCACAGCCAGCTTGAACAGGTTGATCGAGGTGGCTTCGGTGACGAGAATCTCGTCGGGCTGCGCACCGACCAGTTGGGCAATTTTTGCCCCCAGCGCCGTCGGGGTGTGAACCCAGCCATCGTTCCACACCCGGATCAGGCGCTCGCCCCACTCGACTTCAATCGCCCGGCGCATAAATTCAATCGTTCGTTTGGGCAGCCGGCCCAGAGAATTGCCGTCGAGGTAAATCAAATCGGGGTCTTCGATGACAAACTCTTCCCGGAACGAAGCCAGTTCGTCTTGGGTATCCAGCTCGCGGGCAAAATCGGGGTCAGTGCGGGTAAAATTCATGGCGAACACCTTAATAGCAAAAAAGGAACTGAGGGAACTTGGAGGAGCTGAAGGAACTTTTTAGTTCCGTCAGTTCCCTACAGTTCCGTCAGTTCCCTTTAAACCGGGCTTTTCAAATGATCCAGCAATTTCTTCTCTTCCACCGAAAGAGTCAGCTCCACCGCCGGGATGAGGTCGGCCAATTGAGCGACAGTGTTGGCCCCAATGATGGCTGAGGTGATGGTGGGGTTAGCCAACAGCCAGACAAGGGCTACCTGGGACTGTGGGGCATTGTGGACCCGCCCCATGTCGGCCAGGGCATCGAGGATGGCAAAGCCCAATTCGTTGGCGTAGTTGCGCATCCGTTCGCTGCCTGCGCCGCGACTCTGTTCGGGGGCGCTGCCGTCTCGGCCGTATTTGCCGGTCAAAAAGCCGCCTTGCAGCGAGCTGTAAGGAATCACCCCCAAGTTTTCCTTTTGACACAGGGCCATCAACTCGGCTTCGTACTCCTGGCGATGGACCAGGTTGTAGTGCGGCTGTAGCGACTCATACCGGGGGAGGTTATGAGCGGCGCAGACCGTCAGGGTTTCCTGTAGTTGCGCGGCGTTATGGTTGGAGCAGCCCAGATAACGCACCTTGCCCTGTTGAATCATGTCCTCAAAGGCCCGGAACGTTTCTTCCAGCGGAGTGTTTTCGTCAGGCCAGTGACTTTGATACAGGTCAATCGTTTCGACTTGCAGCCGGCGCAGGCTGTCCTCCACGGCCCGCAGCAAATGCGTCCGGCTCAAGCCCTCACCGTCCGGCCCTTCCCACATGCGCCCCCGCGCTTTGGTAGCGATGATGATTTTGTCTCGCGCTCGCCGCTCGGTGAGCCATTCACCGATCCAGGTTTCGGCCACGCCGCCGGGGTTGTCTTTGGCCCAGAAGGAGTAAACATCAGCGGTATCAAAAAAGTTGATCCCGTTTTCCAGGGCGTGATCCATTACCGCAAATGAGTCTTTCTTGTCCGAAGTCCAGCCCATGGTCATGGTTCCCAGGCACAGCCGGGAAACATTCAGATCGGTTTGGCCGAGTTGTTTGTATTGCATGCGTTTCTCCCGCAAAAACATCTGTCATGTCACTGCGAGCCGTAGGCGAAGCAGTCTCCCCTTTGGGATAGGGGGATTGCTTCGGCCTATAGCCTCGCAATGACATTTTCATCACTACTGGCTTCTAAGATTATACTACACCCCTGCCCTTGCCCGAAATTTTTGTTAAAGCCGTAAAGTTGTTACAATGGGGGTGAAAGGAAACGATATTTTTGAGTACTCTCGGATGTTACACTACTCCTTCAGGCCAGCAGATTTGCCTGCGCTTTATCCAGCCCACTGACGCCGGTTTGCTGGTGGATTTATTTCATCATCTGTCGGCGGAAACAAAACGCTTGCGATTTCATCTGTACACCGAGCGGCTGCCGGAGGAACGGGTCTGGCAGGAGGCGATTACGCTGTCCAACCTGGACCCACAGCGGCACGTGGCCGTGGTTGCTACGATTGTCGAGGATGATGGCGAAGAACATGCGGTTGGGGTGGCTCGTTTTGCCCGTGCTTCGTTGGAAGATTGTGAAGCCGAGGTGGCGGTTGTGGTCAGAGATGATTTTCAGCGGAAAGGCGTGGGGCGGGCGTTATTGGATCAATTAGCTAAAGTGGCCCGTGCGCTCACGATTACCCATTTTTCCGGCTGGGTGCTGGTGGAAAACGTCAATTTGATGAAATTGATCAAAAACCTGGAGGTCGAAGTGGAGACTGAGACAAAATACGGGGAGCGCAAGGTGCGAGTGGCTATTTGAGCGGAAGGTTCATTTCCTGGCGGTCAAACACCTCCAGGTAGCCCATTTCTTGAAACGCCGGCCAATGGGGATCGGCCTTGGGTAGATTTTCGGTTTTGGTATCCTGGGCGGGATGGACACTGTGCAGATGATGCAGCAAGGCCCGGCCTACCTGCAACGGATCGCCCTCGTCGGTTTGGATGACCAAACGCCCCAGTTGGAAAACCGTATTCTGATAAACCAACCAGCCCTTGCTGCCATCCTCTAAAATAGCGTAGAACGCACCCAGGTTGCCGGCATTAATCAGCGACTCTCGCTCGTCAATCCACGAAGGGGTTGAGGCTCGATTTTCCAGCAAGTGAATGGCTTCAGCATAGCCCACTGTTTTGATTTTAGCGGCGGGCGGCTTGATTTTGACCGGACCGGGTGGGCGGCGCAGTACCAACAGCTCTCTGGTTTCGCAGAAGCCGGCTTTGCGGAAAAGGCTGTGCGCCGGAGCATTATTCTTGATGACTTCGATAATAACGCGATTTGCGTTTTTGTGGCGAGCCTGGTCGAGTAGATATGTCACCAGCCGCCAGCCTGTCCCCTGACGGCGCTTATTGCGAATAATTCCCAGCCGGGTGATCCAGGCCCGCCGCTCTCTGACCCCCAGCATAGCTAAGCCCAAAACCTCGTTGCCATCTACGGCTACGGCGGAGCAGTCCATATCAACATCGTAAATTTCAACGTATTCACGCAGCCGGGCTGCGTTCATCGGCATGGGGACCAGATAGTCCACCCGGGTGTGATTGTAGGCTTCAGTCAACTCCTCAAAAGAAAAGGCGCTGGCAGGAATGAGATCAACCGAAAGCTCAGGGGTGGACATAGGCAATTAATTCGCCGTGTGGATAGGGGTACAACTCATCAGGCAGAGCACAGCAGATGAGTTTTTGCGAGGGGAATTGATTTTTTTCCGGGTGGCTGAATTAAGCCTAGATTTTTTGCGAATAAAGGCTGCAATTTGGTCCGGGAAGGTGCGAGTATTGATGGGTTTGGAAATATAACCATCACAACCATAAGCTTCCGCCATTTGTCTGGCTGTATCTTCAGGCCAGGCTGTAACTGCTACCAATGGCACATCTTTTAATTCAGGGGCGCGTTTCATAAAAGCGATTAACGTTTGACCATCAATATCAGGTAACCCCAAATCAATCAGAATGATGTCGGGTATTTCCTCGATAGCCGTTTTCAGGCCGGCTTCGCCTTCGCTCACATGAATAACCTGATGGTGCCGCGACTCTAAAACGCGCCGTATCAGGACCGCATTTTGATGATTGTCTTCGATAACCAGTATCTTGCTAATGGTATCACCCGGAACTTTACAAATAAATCTTGTATCAATAGTATAACACGGTCCAGGTGAAGATAAAAATCTTCTCAGGGACGAACTCTTTGAATTTATGGCGTCGGTTGCAGGCGTTCAATATCGGCGTCAAAAAGCCAGTAATCAATATCTACAGCGGAGCCGTTCTCAACAGCCAACAAATAAATATCACCCCGGATCACGGTTCCGCTCCAAAACCGTTCTCCCGTTAGACCATCGCCATCCCGTGAGACGAGCATGCCCGCCCCAAAATTGATGGGTTGATCGGTTTGGCCCTGCCACCATTGTGCTACCGCGCCGGCCGGATAGAGTTTGAAGTTGACCTGCTCCTGGCGGTTGCCGTCGCCGGGGGTAAAAAAGAGGGTCATGTTCATATTTTGAAACTGATCAGGGTTAGCCGGGTCATTATGGCTAAAGCTGTACCAGTGCGTCGCGCCGGCCTTTAGCACGGAGTGAGTTCCGCCCGATGGTAACGGCAGCGGGTTGCCAGCGTCATTGACGACCGGGGCCGGAGCCGCCGGAACTGCCGGAGCCGACTCTACCGGGGCCGCCGCCACCACTGGCATGGGCGGTGGGGCTGGCTGACCCAACGGATAATTGATGACATTATCGGCGAAGAGCCAATAATCAACCGGGGCATCACTGCCATTGGCCACCTGGATGTAATACTCTTTTTGGCCGGGCAGCCAGCCATTCCAGAACAGTTCGCCGGTAACGGGGTTGTTGTCACGCGAAACCATCTGGCCCGCGCCCAGATTGGCCATGCCGCTGGCATCGCCCAGGTAAAACATGGGGACTTGATTTTCATCAAAAATCTGCATGTTAACCTGCCGGACGCGCTGGCCATCGTCGGGCGTAAAAATGAGGGTCAGCGACTGCTCGGCCTGCTGGTCGAGCTTGAGCCGAAACCAGCGTTGCCCCCCCGGACCCACTACGCCGGTATTGGGGCCGGCCACCATGGACACAGCCAGAGCCGGGGCGCTGCCGGTGCTCGTCGCTGCCGAAGTGACCGAAATAATCAGGATGGCTGCGGCGAGGGCAAACCCGGCGGCGGCAAAAAATAAAAAAACCTTGAGTGAGAATGGTAAAGTAGTTTCTGGGGTGTTCATCAGTCTGTCATTCCTCTGCAACAAGGTTTGGTTACAGTGACCCGTCAATAACAATAGTTTTTCAAAGAGCGGCTGGCCCGAAAATTAAAACTTTAAAGGCCAATTGTTAATACGAGTATAAAATGTATTCGATGTTAAGTCAATGGGAGGGATGCCCTATTCGAGAGTCCCAAGATTTAGATAAACCCAAAAACTGGGTTCGTGTGATGCGTGATACGTGATGCGTGAAGAGTTTTGGCACAAAGTATCATGCATCGCGAAACTACCACTTGTCTCTCTCGAAAAAATACGCTCACCCGTCACTCAGCCGTCGCTTCAACCGTCAGCCGGACAAAGCCGGGCCGTTTAGGAAAAAAACTGGGCTTGTGCTCCATGTAACGACAATCACGAAGCGACCTGTAGTATATTTGACCTGGTGCGTGGTACGTGGTGCGTAACTTTTTTCACGCACCACGCACC
>JAAUSP010000462.1 GCA_012032575.1 Anaerolineales bacterium
GGCTTCGCCGCGCTTGATCATAATGGAAAGCATCAATCAGGCGTAATTGCCGCTGGCGCAGGCCAGGGCCGAGGTATTGAGCGGCCCGGTGGTGCCAAACTCGATGGAAACCAGGCACGAGGCCGCGTTTGCCATCACACTGGTCACCAAAAAAGGAGTGATGGTGCGCGGTCCCTCGGCTATCAGTTGCCGGGTGCCTTCTTCCATGGTGCTGAGACCGCCGCCGCCGGTGTTAAAAACCACCCCCACCCGATCCGAATTTTCGGGGGTGACTTCAAAGCCGGCGTGGGCCAGGGCTTGCCGGGCAGTGGCAATGGAAAATTGGGTTGAGCGGGCCAGCCGTTTGGCGGTCTTTTTGTCCATCCACTCGGTCGGCTCAAAGCCTTTTACTTCGCAGGCAATTCTGATGGAGAAATCCGTTGGGTCAAAAAGGGTAATCGGGCCGGCGCCCGACATGCCCGCCTTCATATTCTCCCAAAAAGTTGTCACATCATTGCCAATTGGGCTAAGTGCCCCCATTCCGGTAATTACGACTCGCGTCATAGCTTCTCCTTAATAATTATCCACAGGTTACGCTGATTATACAGGTAGAAATCTGTGGGAATTCTTGTTTAGTTTGCCCCCAGTAAATGCAGGATTTTATTTGTCGCCACAAAGGAAGTCAAATTGCGAAATCCCTTCTTGGTTGAACACCTAAACAGTCCTTAAGTTGCGCGGTAACTACTTAGCCATGTCATTTCGACCGAAGGGAGAAATCTCCGAAGCCGATGCAGCGCGATAGGGATACTTCGTGTCGGTCTACGGCCTCGAAACCTGTCCTGAGCCTGTTGAAGGATGACATGAGGGCTGAGCCGCTACGTTGCGCTCTGGGCCAGTTGTTTTAAGCCGGACTCATCCAAAATGGTGATGCCCAACGATTGGGCCTTGCTCAACTTGCTGCCGGCCTTTTCGCCGACCACCACATAGTCGGTTTTTTTAGAGACGCTGTCGGCCACCTTGCCGCCGTACTGCTCGATAAAGGCTTTAGCTTCCTCGCGGCTCCAGGTGGGCAGCGTGCCGGTAATCACAAACGTCAAACCGTTGAACGTTGAATGTTGAACGTTGAACGTTGAACGTTCAACATTCAACGTGACCCCGGCCTGGCGGAATTTTTCGATCAGAGCCTGGTTGGCCGGGCGGCTGAACCACTCGACGATGGACTCGGTGATGCGCGGGCCGATGCCTTCGACGGCTTCCAGATCGGCCTGGCGGGCCTGCTGCAAGGCGTCTATCGCCGGAAAGGCGTCGGCCACCAGCCGGGCGACCACGCTGCCCATATAACGCACGCCCAGGCCGGTCAAAAAGCGTTCATAGGGCCGCTGTTTGCTGGCTTCGATAGCGGCCAGCAGGTTGTCGGCTTTTTTGTCAGCGAAGCCTTCCAGGGCCAGCAGTTGCTCGCGGGTCAAAAAATAGATGTCGGCAATATCTTTGAGCAGCCCCTGCTCAGCCAATTGCTCGCCAATTTTGATGCCAAAGCCTTCGATGTCCATCGCTCCACGAGACACGAAGTATTCAATCTGGCGGATGAGTTGGGCCGGACAGGCGGCATTGATACAAAACAGAGCTACATCCTCGCCCAGGCGTGCCGTTGGCTCGCCGCAAACGGGGCAGTGGGTGGGCGGCTGGTAGGGCGGCGAGTCGGGCGGGCGCAAATCCTCAATGGCTTTGACCACCTGGGGAATCACATCGCCGGCCCGCTTGACCACCACCGTGTCGCCGGCGCGGATGTCTTTTTTAGCCAGGTCGTCAAAGTTGTGCAGGGTGGCCTGGCGCACAATCACCCCGCCGATGTTGACCGGCTCCAGCACGGCGTAGGGCGTAATCTGGCCGGTGCGACCCACGTTGGTTCTGATCTCCAGCAGTTTGGTCGTAGCTTCGCGGGCCGGGAATTTGTAGGCAATGGCCCAGCGGGGCGCGTTGCCGACCACGCCCAACTCCTGCTGCAAGGCAAATTCGCTGATCTTAACTACCGCGCCGTCGGCGTCGTAAGGCAAGGTGTCGCGCCGTTCCATCCAGGTGTGGATGAAGGTGAGCACTTCTTCAAAATCATGAGTGGACAGAATATCGGGGTTGACCGGGAAGCCGAGGGCGCGCAGATACTCCAGCGTCTCCTTTTGCGAGCCGATTTTTGCCCCTTCGACGTAGCCGATGGCGTAGCTGTACAGGGCCAGGGGGCGCTGGGCCGTAATTTTGCTGTCGAGCATGCGCAGCGAGCCGGCGGCGGCGTTGCGCGGGTTGGCAAAAACCTTCTCACCCTTTTCGGCCTGCTGCTGATTGAAGCGGTTAAAATCGGTGATGGGCATGTAAATTTCGCCCCGCACTTCGATTTTGGCCGGGGCCGGCGGTCCAGCGGGGGTGGCGGGGATACGCAGCGGCACATTTTTTACAGTGCGGACATTGGCCGTGACATTTTCCCCCTCGACGCCGTTGCCACGTGTCGCGCCCTGGATCAGCCGGCCATTTTCGTAGGTCAGGGCAATGGCCAGGCCGTCTATCTTCGGCTCGACCACAAATTCGAGGTCTTTCACGGTCATCCCCGCCGGCAGCAAACGCCCGACGCGGGCCAGCCAGTTGCGCATATCGTCGTCATCAAAGGCGTTGCCCAGGCTGGTCATGGGGATGGGGTGGATCACTTTCTCGAAGCCTTCGAGCGGCTGTGCCCCGACGCGCTGGGTGGGCGAGTCGGGGGTGATAAAATCGGGATATTGAGCCTCCAATTCCCGCAGTTCATTCATCAATTGGTCGTATTCGGCATCGCTGATAACAGGGTCATCGAGGGTGTGGTAGCGGTAGAGATGGTAATTTATTTGATCGCGCAGCTCGGTTAACTGTTGTTGAATGTCTGACATGGTTTCCCCTAACCTGGACGAGCCAGGGCCGAATAGGGTTTTTCGCCACGAATTACACGAATTGGCACGAAAATTTTTAGTGAAAATTCGTGTAATTCGTGGCAAAATTCTTACTCAACGAGTAAGGGCAGCTAAGGCACTAAATAAAAAGCGTCGCTTTCAAAGAAGCGACGCTCATTATATTGGAATTTTTGGAATTTTCAATTATGTTTTATTCAATTTGCGGCGGTTGGTTCGGCGGTGGGCGCACTTTGTTCGGTTCCGGGCGGCAGGGTGGGTTTGAGGAAATCTTGAGCCGCCCAGCCTTCGGCCCCGTTCGGCCCGCGCACAAACCACCAGACAATTTCTTCCTGATTTTCGTCGGCTTTGGGGCCGTCTAAAATCAGCACCACGCCCTCTTCGGGGGCCACATCCAGGCGGGCGTTATTGGTGCCGGGGCCGGCCCGCAAGCTGACCCCCGCGCCTTCGGTGCCAATCACCAGGGCATAAACCCCTTTGGCCAATTCATTGGGTGGAGTCGGTACCGGCGTGACCGTAGGAATGGGGGTCGCGGTCGGTTCGAGTGTGACCACCGGCGGCAGCGTCGGGGTAACGTCAGCGGGTACGCTGGCGGTGGTAGTCACTTCAACAATGGGCTGGGTGGGGGCCAGGCCGGGAATAGCTTCCGGGGTGGGGGGTGATGGCTTGCTTGCGCAAAATATTCACCACGCCCAGGCCAATAAGGCCAATCACCAGCAGTCCGGCCAAAGCCCCCACCAGCACCCAGACCACCGGAAAACCAATTTCGGCGCTGCTTACCTCTTCTAAACGGCGAGGCCGCCGGGTTTGGCGAGTTTGCTGATCGCGCCAGTTATCTTTCATAAAGTAAGAATCTCCTATTGTTCAAAGTAGCAAGGTCGCAGGGTAGCAAAAAATAGCGTTTGCGACTTTGTTACCTTGCTACCCTGTTATACTGCTTTGGTCACCAACAAGGTCAAATCATCGGGCTGTTCTTCGCCATTTCGGAAGTGGTCAACATCACTGACAATGATTTTGACTACTTCGCTGGCGGAGCGATGGCCTTCCCGTTTGACCATTTCGATCAGCTTATCCAGGCCGTACATTTCGCCGTCGCCGCGCCGGGTGGCGTCGGTGACGCCATCACTGTAGCAAACCAGCATATCCCCGGTTTGAAAGGTTAAACATTCTTCCTGGATAATTAAGTTAGGCAGTAACCCCAAAAAACGGCCCGGCGGGTTTAACAGACTGACCTCGCCGGTGGCGGCGTGGTAATAAACAGGCCGGTCATGTCCACCTCTCACGTAACGCATCTTGCGGGTGACATAGTTAAGGGTGGCATAAAAGGCGGTGACAAACATATCGTTGGTGGTCGAAACCTTGAGTAATAAGTTGTGGATGCGGTGAGCGGTTTCGCTGGGGGAGAGGTTGGCGTTGGTTTCACTGAGAAAAAGGGCACGCACCACGGCCATATAAATAGCCGCCTGAACACTTTTGCCCGATGCGTCGGCCATAACGATGCCAATTTCATTCTGACCCATATCCACAATGTCGTACAGGTCGCCGCCAATCTCGCGGGCCGGGCGAGCCAGGGCAGCAAATTCAAAGCCGGGTACCTGGGGAAAGGAGGTGGGCAGGATATTTTTGTGAACCTGAGCCGCAATTTCTAGGTCGCGCTTGAGCCGTTCGCGCCGCAGCAGTTCGGCCTGGGCTGCCCGCAGATCGTCAAGGGTGCGGGCCAACTCGTTGTTTTTAAGCTGTAGTTCGGCGATGGTAATCCGGTCAGTATCGCGCACACTGCGGGTAATGCCGCGCATAATCGCCCGCGACACCGAAGGGTGGCGCGCCAGAATGTCGTTCAAGGTTTGTTCGTCAAGTTCAATTAAGCTGCAATCCGAGAGCGCCAGCACCGTAGCCGCGCGTGGGGCACGATCCAACACCCCCAGCTCGCCAAAAAACTCGCCAGGGCCTTTCATGCCCATGAAACTGCTCGCCTTGAGCCATCTGCTTGGTAAAAGCAACCTGGCCCTCTTGAATGATGTAAAAAGTGTACTCGAGTTGACCCTCGTAACAAATGATCGAATCGGCGGGGTAGGTGCGGGTAATAACAACACTCAATAAGGCGGCGAGTTCATCGGCGGGGAGAACGCCCAGCGCTAGCTCTAGCGCCGCTTGGATACTGCTCAATTCGTTTTACCACCTTTACCAGGCCACAACCAGCTCACGGGCCATGTTTTCTTCCCGCACCGCGGCCATCCCGCGAACCTGGCAAGCTTCAAGGATACTTTCGACCCGGTTGACCAACTGCTCTGGCGAAATCGGCTTGATCAGGTAATCTACGGTCATAGGGCCGCACTCAAAAGCCAGTCTCACTTCGCGGCGCATGCCCTTGGCGCTGAGAAAGACCACCGGCACATCCGGGGCTTCTTTGGCAATAATCCGGGCCGCATCGTAGCCGGTCATCATGGGCATGCGAATATCCAGAATAATGAGGTCAATCGGCTCCTCCCGGACAATCTGCACCGCCTGAGCGCCATTAATAGCTTCGTGAACTTTGTGCTCGTTTTGCCGCAGGGCAAACGCAAACAGTTCCCGGCAGTCCCGGTCATCTTCGGCGTAAAGAATGTTCGACATACCTGGCTCCGCTTCTGGGTTTAGCCGCCTGCCATTTTACTCCCATCCAGAGCCTTCGGCAAACCCGTTGTTAAATAACCTGACTAGCCAGAGTATAGCACGGTTTTTTTAACTTTACAATGAAGCCCTTTTCTTGTGGCTGGACATAAATCAGGGAAGTTCAACGAATTACCCCTATTATTTATGTCAATTGAGTTTAAACTAGCTTAAAATTTGTATTTGACTGACACTTCACAATTTGTTCAATGTGTACTATAATCCGCCTGATAGCCCAAACTCAGAAAAAAGAGGTACATTATGGAATTAGATGCAAAAAAGAAGCAGGTGTTAGCCTTGGGGGCGATCATCGGCGCAATTTTGGGCGCTGGCGCAGCTTATCTGCTGGTAACAGCCCCGGCAAACACAGCCGATGGAGAAGAACCCCAACCCATCACCGCCACCGAAATCATCGGTTTGACCAGCCTGGTCGCCTCCCTCATCCGCCGCTTGGATGATTTTAGGCGCAGAACGTAACAGGTAGCAGGGTAGTAAAGTAGCAAGATTACAGAGATGTTACCTTGCTACTTGCTACTTAGTTACCTGTTTCTCTACTTCTCACATAAAATCCACACAACCTACCCGGAGAAACCATGGCAAAAGATAAAAAGAAAAAGATTACAGCCTCGACCCCGA
>JAAUSP010000463.1 GCA_012032575.1 Anaerolineales bacterium
TTTTCATTCCGCAGCATATCACGGGCATAAGCCAGGCAGGCTTGAATATCTTCAGCCTCCAACCCCGGATAGTTACGGAGGATCTCATCGGGCGGCCAGCCTTGCGCCAACAGATCAAGAATAAAATCAACCGCCAGCCGGGTGCCTTTGACCACCGGCTTGCCGACTAAAATGTTAGGATCAACGACAATTCGTTCTATCGCCATTGCCAAAATTCTCCTTACTGCTTTCGTAGAAAGTCACCACCGCCAGGGATATTATACCACAAGTTGAACCCATCCTGCGGAAAGTAAGCCAAGCCAGCGGCGACCGGGGCCAGAGGGTGGGCTGAAAGCTGCAAGAGGCAGGCAGAGTGACGGCCCGGCTTGAAGAGGGTTGCCCGGTTGAGGGGTGATAATAGGGGTTTGCTCTGAGGGAGTGGACTGGATATGGAGAGTACTCCGCTAAGCATAGTAGGCCGTTCCGCTATTGCAGGCCGGATAGCTGAAGACATAATATTAAATTTCTCACCTACTTAATTCGAAAAAATACTTCCGAATGATGAGGTACGGTAAGTCTATAACGATCTGGGAGAAAATAAGATAGCCACCGCATCAATGTTTGCCAAGCCTCATTAGCATCAAAATCAGAGCGACTTGCACAAGGCAACGAAGTAAGTAAATCTCTTACAGCACCAAATCGTTGCGGGGTGATCACAAACTGATCCACTTTGCGAATTATTGGTTTTTGTAACAGTAACACTCCAACATATTTCTCAAAAGTGGATTTAGGTAGACCCTTAGGTATAGATAGAGCTAGTAAGTCGGATTTAGCTGTAATCTTTGCTGTGGTGCTAAGACTCCCATCTTGACCAGAATAAGCTACATACAGCTTCTCTGGATGTCGAAGTATAGGTAACCAAGTATCAACACTGATATGTGGGGGAGCTTCAATTTCATCAGATATTAGGTCAAGTATGAGACTTTGTTCTGGCGTCACATATATTTTTTGTTCAGTTAATAAATTCACTACCTCTGATACTTGGTCAAATATACTATCATCTACTTTTACACACCCCCTAAAAAGTTCCGTTTCAAAGGTAGTTAGTTGTTGGTTCTTGGCTGGCATTGGTACTAAAAGTTCTAAATTTGACTGATGTGACCAACCTAATGCCGTAGACGTGATGTTAGCTGAACCGACAAGACATCGATTATCAGCACGATAGTATTTGGCATGCAAATCTGAGCGTAACCAAAGAATAGCTTCAGCTCGGTTCTTTAGTAAAGGCCATACTTCTAAATCGCTTATCCCAGCGACAATTTCATCAGGTCGCCAACGTGTTACACATTGAATTACAACATCATTAGCGACATTATTCAACAAACGTTTTAGTGCTGAACTTTTGCAATGGTGCAACAAGAACAACTTCGTCTTTTGCACTTCTACAAAGTGCTTCTAATTGGTCACCGGGCAGAATCATGTCAATCCATTTTTATCTTACTCTTCACCCTCTAGAAATTCACGAGCCATACGCCCCCAATCCCAACGAGCTTTCTGAACTCTTGGTGAATATCAAGAGAACCGCTTTAAAGCTACTTCAAGTTCTTTGAGGTCTTGGGTTTGTGTTTCATCGTCAAATCTGCCAATAAAAATGACGCTTACTTCCTGATTTTCCAGTTTATCACCAGCATCTTTAAAGGCGAATCTAATGCCTTGTACTTGGGAATGCCCTTTAATGACAACAAACTCTACAGAGTTTTCAAAACACAACAGACCGAGTATTCCTTCATGTTCAAAAGGAATTTCGTCAATCACATCAGCCTGTATGGCTAACTCATACCATTTTGCATAACCACGATCTACGCTCAAAATAATCGGGCTCAGAAATGGTTTTTGCGCCTCAAGCAGGTATTGGCTGATTTGTTCAGCCTCAGAAACAATTTCAGGTGAGGCATTGACCCTAACCTTTTCAGAAAGTTGTTTTACTTTGAGAAACGACAGATAATAAATCCAGTCCCCCATTATGCCTCGAACTGCTGGAACTAAAAATCCATTTGCATTGAAGTTATTTAGCATAGCAAGTAATTTCCTTTGCCTGGAATAACATGTCGTACACCACCAGTTGGGTTTTCTATATCACCAGTGTAACGAGGAATAACGTGAATATGAGCATGGGGAATGGTTTGTCCGGCAGCTTGACCAACATTAATGCCAATATTGAAGCCATTGGGTTGAAAGCGTTGGCTCAACAATATCTTTACTCGATCAGCTATTAGCCAGCAAGCTGTTTTGACGCGATCAGGTAGCTCAAAGTAATCGCTGATATGTTGTTTTGGAATGATAAGGGTATGACCCGACGAAACCGGATATTTGTCGAGCATTGCATAAGCAGTAGCCGACTCGGTTATCAATTCACGGTTGCCTTCAGGCCGACAAAAGGGGCAATCAGTAATCAAGATATCTTCTCGTTGGTTGAAGTGCTGGTACTCGTACACTTCACAGTGTTCGGTGGTGAGAATACTTTTATAAGGCAAAACTACGTTGCATTGGTAAACTTTGTACCTGTGCTTGGTATGAGTTCTAAAGCCGTTGTGCTTAATGTCACGGCGCACGGCAAAGTAAGCCTTGCCGGTTGGTTTCAATAATTCGGAAACGGCCATCAGGACATGGGCTTGTTCTTCGGGCAGTAAGATATTCAAAACATAGTTACAGAGAATCGTATCAAACTTGTCGGTTGGGTAGTCAGGAGCATAGTACGGATCGTAGCCGGTAACATCAAGATTGTTCTCGCGTAAGAATTTGACATCAACTCCAGTACCACAGCCAAAATCCAGCACACGACCAGTTATTTGTTGTTGCAGAAATAGTTGTTTTGTTGGGAAGGAAGGCCAGCGACGTTCTTTAACGGTCAAGTGGGTGTTTGGATTTTTGGGCGATTGGTAAATCACAGGACTGAATAACTCCAATTGACGGCGAAGCCCATATTTTTGGCAATCTGAATTTGTGGCACAATCGTATCTTGTAAAGCCATCCGAAATTGGTCAGCCGAAAATTGCTTTATCAGGTTGATGTCTTCTTTGAATAGAACCACGTAATCTTCCAGTAATTTCGGTTGCCAGTTCACAACCGTTTGAAAGGCAGTATATTGTAAACTGGCAAACCCGTCGAAGTACAAGTCAAGATTGGGTAAGGGTTATCGCTTTTAGCCGAATTTAACATTTTTGGGTGTAGGGATGATGTTCCATAACAAATCGTGGGTGACAAAGCGCCAGGGTAAAAAATGGTCAAGGGAGAAGTTGTCTTTGCCAATTATCTGCCCCGAATAAATGCAAGACTTTGGTCCGATTTGGTCAAAGACAAGCCGCCAGAAAACTCTAGCTTGTCTCAAATCACGTTTTTCTGGCTCAAAAGTTTACTGGCAATATTTGGCACATTAGGATTGTTCTTTTGTAGATAATTAACCAGATGCCAGAGACAAAAACCAGTGAGAATGTTTAGATGGCGTTGCAGGTATTCAAACCAAGCGGGCTGAATCTCTATACTATCTTTTGGATAACTGATAAAACGATATAAACATGGTTCTACTTGGTCATTGAAAGCTGTTTCTGCCAATTCAGTAATCAGCTTATCCACCTGCCAATCCGGTTTACCTTTTAACTGACTTTGAAAGAAAGGCCGGATAAACCGCTGCGGCACAAATCGGCTTAAACTTGAAATTTCCAGACTGATCTCTGCATATTTTGGTAAAGTCGCCAAAGTGGTTTCCAACACTATGCTTTTCTTGCCGTCTACAGGCAAGCCAGTTGCATCTTTTATTTTAAGTGCAATCTGACTGAGACGGTCTTGTTTACCAAAAGAGAGATAAAAGTAATTTGCGGGATACCACACTCCGGCAACCATTCGGGCCAGTAGGTCTTGTAGGGGAATGGTTGAAGTGTTGTATTCTTGAATATACTCAAGGATAGCAAGAAACCAGTAAAACTTATAGGAGTTAGTGACATTGTTGAAGGCAGCAGCAAGGTGATGAATGGGTAATTCAGGTGACGAGGGTAAAGTAGCGGTCATTAATAAAGCTAACTCTTGGGGATATAAAAGGTTTTGTGTTTGACAAAGGAGATTAGATTACTCCGACTGGCGTGGCTGTCATTAAGGGAGTAAAAATACTATCCCTGGCGCTGCCAAACACACTGACACTCTTAGCTACCAAACAACCTGTGCTGCCAAAATGGGTTACGCACTCCATACAGCCGGTACAAGCATCCTGGTCAATCTCATAAATACGTTGGTCAGGCTTGATAGTAATAGCTCCGTGGGGGCATGCTGCCGAACAGGCCGTACATTGAATACAGGTTTGGAATTTGGTTGACTGCTGCTTAAAGTACCAGGTTAACCGCTTCATATCCTGTTTGGGGTTAATAACCGTAAACCGCAACGAAGTGCTATTTTCGGGAGCTTGAACGATCAGTGCTTCCCAATCTTGGTTCGGGCGGCCTTCCAGATAAATCTCCCCTAAAGCAGGCCGGCAGCGATCACGGATAATCCGGCCCAGAGGCTTCAAAAACTCCTCTATCTCGACATTCACCGGGCGATCTATTTCAATTTGGACCGCATTAGCCATATCGCCACAGGGTTTGGCCTCTAGCCCGCTAAAACGGTTGGGTAGCCCTGCCCCGCCAAAACGCTTTACCCAGGCTCGATCATCTATATACTCAACGGGATCAGGCTTACCAATACGAGTAGCAAAATCAATTAACTGTGTCCGCCAGCGAGCCGAGTCTTCCGGGAAGAAGACATTAGCCAACATCTCCGACCATTCCGAGTTAAGAGGACATAGCCAGCAACCCACCCGGCTATAACCAAGACGATATGACTTGTTGAACTGCAAATTACGAGCCAAGATATAGAGCCACACATCAAACTCAGTCCAATCAATGATCGGTGAGGCGGTAGCCTGTTGACCAATTTTGGCTCCAACGGTCACTCCGTTGAACTCAGCATCCTGATCCACACTAACAACCGTACCTAAGCGATCTGGATCGTTCCAAGAAATCTTGTGATATTGACTGCGGCGCACCGATTCATCCCGGCGAATACCATAAAAGGTTAGTACCTTTTGATCACCCAAGCTTTGCAGTAAATTGTTAATCGGTCCAGCTTTGAAGATGGTACAACACCAGCGCATTACCCTACTAGGTGGCCCCATTTGGTCTACCAACTCATGAAAGTCATGTTCAGCCCGTGCATTGAAGAAGGGAATAAGAGGATTCTCTGCTTGGAATTGGCGGACATACTCATAAGTATATTCGTCTTCCAAAGTGGTATCACCAAAGACATGCAAAATATCTGATCGGCCTATGCCACGCCGTACTAAATCGGAAACTACGGTTGAATCCTTGCCTCCACTGAACGAAACCATCAGGGTTCGGTTAGAAAAACGTTGCAATGCGTGTTGAATAAACTGAAAAGCCTCATCCTCTAAGTCAAGCAAGTGAACCAGATTAGGCTGAAGTTGTCTCTGGTAATCTTGAATTAACTGTTGATCAAGCGTATCATAATGATGACTGCTGCGGATGTACTCAGCAATAGCTGGCAAGTCCTCTTTAACTTGTTCAGCTAGAGGTAAACTAATTGTCTGCCCATTAATATAATAATATCGGCTTTTGCTACTACGCCAGACAGCGTCTGTAGTTAAAGGGCCGTGTCCATAAAATTGTAAGATACGACGTTCCCGTGCAAATACCGGGCGGAGGTCGGTGGTCAGGTAGCGCACTTTAGCACTACAGGTGGGGCATGTAGTTGCTCCAGTCGTTTTGATTGGATGATTACATTGATTACACCAGTGAATCCCCGAAGTCATTCAATTGCCCCCTCTTGGCTTGGCAGTCAACCTAAAGACCATATTTAATTCGATGGTTTGGAAATCTTTTATATCTTTAAATTTTATCAGACTTACCAAGTGCTGGCAATCTTTACCAATAAAAACTCAGAACAAGTTTATTAACTTTTACTAACTATCTTTAGGGTCTGCCCGGCCCGCGATATAGCCTATTTTTGAAAAAGTTGGGGGCCATCCAGGGCAAGTTGAACACTGCTCCCGCCCATTATAACATAAGAACATAAGCGTCGAGCTTAAATTTACCCTCAGTAGCTACCATTTTTCGCCGGTTTTTGTAG
>JAAUSP010000464.1 GCA_012032575.1 Anaerolineales bacterium
TCCTGGCAGCAGGACGGGCAAATTCAGCGCACGGCGGAGCGCCCCTTTGTAAAGGATTTGGATCAATTCCCTTTTCCCGCCTGGGATTTGGTGGATGTAGCCCGTTATCAAAAAATCTGGGTGCGGCATCACGGCTATTACTCGATGAACATGGTCACGACACGCGGCTGCCCCTATCGCTGCAACTGGTGCGCCAAGCCGATTTATGGCCGCCGCTACAACAGCCGCAGCGCGGAAAATGTGGTGGCCGAAATGAAGTGGCTCAAAGAGACCTTCAAGCCCGACCACATCTGGTTTGCCGACGATATTTTTGGCCTCAAACCCGGCTGGATTGAAAAATTCAGCCAACTGGCGGTGGAGCAGAACGCCGTCGTGCCGTTCAAATGCCTTCAACGGGTTGACCTGATTACGCCGGAGGTGGCTCAGGCGTTGAGCCGGGCCGGCTGCAAAACCGTCTGGGTGGGGGCCGAGTCCGGCTCGCAGAAGATTCTGGATGCGATGGACAAAGACACCAAAGTAGAAGACATCTACACCGCCACCGAGCGGCTGCACCGGGCCGGGGTCGAGATGTGCTTTTTCCTCCAGTTTGGCTATCCCGGCGAGGGTTGGGCCGAAATCGAGGCAACGCTGAAAATGGTCCGCGAGTGCCAGCCGGATAACATCGGCATTTCCGTGTCCTATCCGCTGCCCGGCACCAAGTTTTACGAGAACGTCAAAATTCAACTGGGCGAAAAAACCAACTGGCTCCACTCCGACGATCTGGATATGCTCTACCGCGGTCCTTTTGTGGCCGATTTTTACCGGGTGCTCCATCACCGCGTCCACCACGAATATCGCGCCCGCAAAGCCTGGCGCAGCGTGACCAAAGCGTTTGAAAAATCCGGCGGCTCTGCGGCCTGCCCATCTGCGCCAGGCCGCCACCATCCCGCTTAACCTGGCCCGCCTGGTCAAATCGTCGGCCCAATTACGCCGACTGGCAAAGGTGCAGCATGATGAGGTGGTGGGGTTGGAGTTACAGTCGGTGGGATGAAAAAAATTATGTCGTTGGGCTATTGCTCGTTTCTGTAGTAACGAAAAAACACAAGCCACTCTGGTAAAGAGAAAGGACAACCTGCGATGGCATCTTATATTGTGAAAAATGTAGGTATACTACTTACCGAAGGTTTTTCTAAAGAGGATCTCCATGACTTGTGTTTTTATGAGGAAGGTTTTCAGCTAGCTGAAGATCAAATATCGTGGGAAGCAGGTAAAGCTAAAATCATACGCGAGGTATTGAAATATGCTAAAAACAACATGCTGGTCGGGAACCTGTTGAGGTGGGCCAAGGAAAAGAATCCAGCCCGGTATCATCTTCACCAACCCTATGATTTGGATATAGAGAAGATACGCAATAGTGCATGTTTAACAAGAAAAAGTCTTGGAGAATTTTTTAATCTCAAAGGAGATAAACGCGAAATTACTATCTATCTCTCAAGGCATTTCGCAGAAGCTAGTTTGCCAACGCTTGAGAGGGAGACCATCCCAGATGATGAGAGTAAACAGTCAAAAGATGCTTTTGATGTTGTATCAGCTGTAGAAATGTTAGAGACTGTCTGGCTCAAAGGTGAAATTGAAAGACCCATTCATTGGCTTCCAGACGAAATGCAAGAGGAGCTAAATGAAGTTAAAATCACAGTTAATCTGGAAATCTGCCCGGAAAAAGATGATATTGATAAGATTTCAGACAAAGGCACAGTGATCTTCATTGGCGGCCCACGCGCAAATCTTGGTACAGTTTATTACTTGTTTGAAAAAGAGGCCGGATTGGTCCGACCAACGCGGTGGCGACGGGATATTGATGAAGGTAGGCAAAAGACGAAGGAAGCCATAGAGTGCATAAGCGGCTCAAAAAAGTACTACTTTAGATATCCGAAGGAAAACCTTAACCTGGGAATTATCCAAAGGTATAAATCCGGAGACCAGACTGTTGTTTATCTGACCGGAACGGGAGTAAGTGGCACAGGGGCCGCCGTGGCGTATCTCCGAAAAAAGTGGGTAGATTTGCTTAAAGAGGAAGAAAAATTTTATAAAGTTATAGAAGTTCCGCGAAGAAAAGCGAAAGATCTCACCAGCTACGGTCCGGACTATTGGACCAACAAATGGACAGAAGTTCCTTTCTTTTGTGATTAAGGTGGCATGGTTACGGGGAGTTTGTATTGAAGAAAACTATACTTTTCACCGACCTTGATGGGACCCTTTTAGATGAACAAACCTACTCCGCCAATTTATCTCTGCCAGCCTTGAGGGATTTACAGGCTAGTGGTGTTAGTATCATTTTTTGCTCGTCAAAAACAAGAGCCGAACAAGCAGTCATTCGACGGGCGCTTAACGTGACTGACCCTTTCATTGTAGAGAACGGTAGCGCGGTCATTGTGCCACCTGACACCGTTAAAATTGAAGGGGGTTATGAAGAACTGGACGGTACCAAGTTTCTGATTCTTGGCAAACATATCGCTGAACTTCGCGCCACACTCAAGCAGGTGATTTCGGTGACAGGTATTGCCTATCAAAGCTTTTACGACCTGTCGGATGAGCAAGTGGTTCAGATAACCGGACTCGATTTAGACTCAGCCCAACGTGCCAAAGCGCGTGAATTTTCTGAAACTGTTGTAACCAAATTTGACTCCTCAGAACTGGAAGTTTTTATGCGTGAGTGTGAGTTACGAGACCTTCAGTGTACCTTTGGGGGACGTTTCTTGAGCGTCACCGGCAAGGGTGCTGACAAGGGGAGAGCGGTTCAAACCATAGCTCAACATTACAAAGCTCAATTTGGAGATGTTATCACCATAGGCGTCGGCGACAGCCCCAATGATGCCCCCATGTTGCAAGAAGTAGATTTTCCATATCTGGTGCAGCGCCCCGATGGTCAATGGCGAAGAGGAATAGAGGTCAATAATTTGACCAAAGTGCCGGCCATTGGCCCACTCGGTTTTACCGAGATGGTCAAAGATATAAAGCGACGTTGGGTCGCTCAAAACTGAGTGGTTTGGTTGAGTTGTGGCGGGATTAATTAACGTTAAACGTTGAACGTTCCAACGTTTAACGTTAAGGAGTGTAATAATGGACATCCTTCTCTCTCACGGCTACTTTATCGCCGAGGATGAGCACGAACAGAAAATCATGAAACCTTACCCCACCCTGGGGCTGCTGTATATTTCCTCGCACCTCAAGGCCAAAGGGTTCCAGGTTGAGGTGTACGACAGCACCTTCGCCACCCTGGCCGAGTTTGAAGCTTACGTGCGCCGGAACCGGCCCGGATTGGTCGGGCTGTACTGCAACCTGATGACCAAGCAAAACGTGCTGACCATGATCCGGCTTTGTAAAGAAGTGGGAGCGCGGGTGGTCGTTGGCGGGCCGGAGCCGCCCAACTATACTCAGGAATACCTGGATTTTGGCGCGGATGCGGTCGTCGTCGGCGAGGGTGAAGTGACGCTGGCAGAACTCATTCCGGCGCTGGCCAAACACGGCCCGCACCGGCTGCACGGCGTTTTTGGACTGGTCTTCCGCGACGAAGCGGGCCAGCTTGTCAAAACCGCGGGCCGACCCCAGATTGCCGATCTGTCGGCCCAGCCCTGGCCTGACCGCGAAGCGATTGACCTGGATCGTTACCTGGCGACCTGGAAAACGCATCACGGCGTCAGCTCGGTTTCGCTTATCACGGCGCGGGCTGCCCTACACCTGTACCTGGTGCAGCCACTCGGTCTTTGGCGAAACCCACCGCCGCCGCACCCCGCAGGACGTGGCCGACGAAGTCGCCTGGATTGCCGAACGCTACAATCCCGACCAGCTCTGGTACGCCGACGATGTGCTGACCATCCATTCCCGCTGGTTTTGCAGTATGCCGACGAGTTGAAGCAGCGCGGCCTCAAAATCCCGTTCGAGTGCATCAGCCGGGCCGACCGGCTCAACGACAAAATCATTGACGCCCTGGCCGAGATGCGGTGCGAGCGGCTGTGGATCGGGGCCGAAAGTGGCTCGCAGCGCATTCTGGACCGCATGCAGCGCAAGGCCGACATCGAGGATGTGCAGGCCAAAACTAAACAGTTGCAGGCCAAGGGTATCTCGGTGGGCATGTTCATCATGCTCGGCTATGAGGGCGAAGACATCTCCGACCTCGAAGCGACGGTGGACCATCTCAAAAAGTCCAACCCCGATATTTTCCTGACCACTGTCGCCTACCCGATCAAAGGCACGCGCTACTACCAGGCCGTCGAAAGCGAGGTGGTTTCCCATCTCGATTGGGCCGCCCGCACCGACCGCGATTTCAAAGTCAACGGGCGCTACTCCCGCCGTTTTTATGATTACGCCACCCGCTGGCTGGTCAACGAGGTCAATTTGCACAAACTGCGTGTTTCCGGCTCGAAAGATGTTGGCCGCATGGCCAGGATGTTTATCAACGCCCAGCGCGGTCGCTGGGGCATGCGCCTGACCCAAAACGAACGCGAGGGTGGCGGCGGTCAGCCCGGCAGCGGGCGCGGCTGGTCGGCCCAGGAACGAGCGGTCGAGGGGTGGTAATTTAATTTATGGTATCACTCAAACGGGGATTGGTTTTAGGATTAAAGATTCTGCTAACCATTGTGCTTTCGTTTTTGTTTCTGGAATTCTTGCTGCTTGTTTTTAATGATGTGGTTTTCCGTAAGTCACTCTACATGTATGACCCCGATCTGGGGTATAAAGCACGGCCCTATGCTCACTGGGGTGATAATATCACCAATGAGTTTGGCTTTAATGACCGCGATTATCCGCATCAAAAAAAGCCGGGGACTTACCGGATTCTATTTGTGGGAGATTCGTTTAGCTGGGCCGGTGGCCTGGAAGGAAATTATACGGCTATCCTTGAGAAGAAATTTGAGGCCGAGTTTGGCGACTCACGGGTTGAGATTATCAATACCGGATATGATGCCACCCATACCGGCGAACAACTCAAGGCTCTGAAAAAATACGGGCTACAGTACAATCCTGATTTGGTAGTGTTAGCTTTTTTTGTAGGTAACGATTTTTTTGATGCTACACCCTGGCGTAGAAGAATTAATGTCGGTGGTTCGCAGGTGGATATTGATACCCGCACCGATACAGAAATTGCTCTGTTTGGGAAATTGGTGGTGCCGTTTCGAAGCCGTCTCTACTTATTTTGCGCGATCAATGGGCTACCTATCAATACCTCCAAACCCAACGCCAAAACAGTCCGCCGCCTGCTGACCAATCTGAAACGGTCGCGAATCAAACCGTTACAGATGTTACGCAGACATCCGATGCTGAAATATTTAGCTACACTGAGGAGAATATTTCTGAATACTATTCAGAACTTGAACTATATCGTATTCAGATATTCAATAGTGTTTTGGCTAACTCGGTGGCGGCAGATCAATTTAAGATCAGGGAAGATTTTGTGTTCAGTAATCTTTTGGCCATGCGTGACCTGCTCAAGGAAAAGAATATTCGGTTTATGGTCGTGGCTTATCCCGATAACATTCAGGTAGAGGAGTCGCTTCGCCAGGTGATTTTTAATCAATATGACCTTGATCCATCTCATTTTCAGTTCGATCGGCCTCAAAATCTTCTCTGGCAGTTTTGCCAGGAATATCAGATTGAATTTTATGATCTGTGGTCGGCGTTTCAAGCAAAGCAGCAAGAGGGACAGCGTCCTTACCTGATTAACGACTCTCACTGGAATGAGATTGGTAATCAGGTGGCAGCCCAATATTTATTTGCGACCCTGTTGCCGAAAGCGCAAACATTCCTGGCCGACCAGTCAACGCAATGAGAACAGCGATCAGCCCAACCGCCTTCGATGCCTTTGCCGCAGCCTATGATGATGATTTTACCCACTCCCTCCTGGGCCAACTGCTCCGGCCTCGCGTGTGGGACATTCTGGCCCAACACTTTAGTGCCGGACAGCATGTGCTCGAATTGACCTGTGGCACCGGCGAAGATGCCCTCTGGCTGACCCGGCGCGGCGTTCACGTTACCGCTACTGACGGCTCGGCGGCGATGGTGAGGCAGGCTGAGGCTAAGGCGGAGGCAGAGGAGCAGAGGAGCAGGGGAGCAGGGGAGCAGGGGAGCATTGAAGTCAAACAGGTTCGTTGCAAGAAGTGTCTCAGGGATATTTCGG
>JAAUSP010000465.1 GCA_012032575.1 Anaerolineales bacterium
CCTCGGTTAGCCCCACCGACCCGACTTCGGGGTAGCAGTAGGTACAGCGCGGCATATTGATATAATTGAGCGGGCGCGTCTCGTGGCCGGCAATGGCTTCGGCGGCTACCAACGCCTGGGCGCTGGCCACGTGAGCCAGGGCCAGTTTGCCGGTCACATCGCCGATGGCGTAGATGTTCGGCACACTGGTCTGCATCTGCTCGTTGATTTGAATGAAGCCGCGCTCGGTTTTGACGCCGATCGTCTCCAGGCCCATATTTTCGCTGTTGGGGGTCACGCCGATGGCGATCAGGGCCTTGTCGGCCTTGAGAACTTCGGTTTGTCCATTCTGGCTGATGGTCAGGGTGACGCCCTCGCCCTCGGTTTCGACCTTTTCAACCTTGGTCCCGGTTTTTACTTTGATCCCGTTCCGGCCAAACTGCTTGGCCACTTCCTGGCTGACCTCTTCATCTTCCAACGGCAGCACGCGCGGCAGCATCTCGACCACCGTGACCTGAGCGCCGTAGCTGCGGAAAACGTGGGCAAACTCCATGCCAATCGCCCCCGCGCCGACCACAATCATGGAAGCGGGCACGTCGGTCAATTCCAGCGCCTGGTGATAGTCAATAACTTCTGACCGTCAATGGTGACGCCGGGGATGCTGCGGGCGCGTGCTCCGGTCGCAATGATGATATTTTTGGCGGTGTGGGTTTCGCCGTTGACCTCAACCTCGGTGGGACTCTTCAGCATACCAAAGCCGTCAATCACCTGGATATTGTTCTTTTTCATCAAAAAGGCGATGCCTTTGGCCTGACGCTGGCTCACCTGGCGGCTGCGCTGCTGGGCGGCGCTGTAGTCAACCTTTAAGTTATCAAAACTAAAGCCAAAGGTTTTGCCTTCCTTCAGCAGATTGACCACCTCGGCGTTGCGGAGCAGGGCTTTGGTGGGAATACAGCCCCAATTGAGGCAGATGCCGCCCAGGTGTTCTTTCTCCACTATGGCTATTTTTTGTCCCAATTGGCTGGCCTTGATCGCCGCGACATAGCCGCCCGGCCCGCTGCCAATGACAATTGTATCAAAAGTGCTCATCAGTTTACCTTTCTAAAGTGAGAATTTGAGCTAAGTTGGCGCATTATACCACTATCACCCCCGGAGGGGAAGCGGGTTAAATAAATTGAAATTATGCCTCCAATTGGCAGCCTGACAACTTTTGTGTAAAATATTACAGGTACCGTTTTCAATAAAAAGTGGCGATTTCTCGTAAAGGTGATACCCAACATGGAACAACAAAAACCGGCCTATATTACCATTGTCGAAGGTCCGCCGCCGGATTTTCGGGACGTGGCTAATGGCTGGCCGCTGAGTATTTTGGAAAGCTCAGGTAATGATGATATTGCCATGTGTGAGATGCGCACCTTCAACGGTCCCAAACTGGTGGACCGCTGCCAGACTGCCTGGCGCGAAGGCCGGCCCGCCCGCCTGGACTTCCCCACCGGTGATGGCGCCCGCGGCGAACTCGATATCTTAGCCGTTCGTTGGGAAGCTGTCGAAGAGGGGCACAAATTATATTTGTGGGTCAAAGTTTAATTTGACCGCTGCCTGTTGGTAATTGACTGTCAAAAGCCCGGTTTACTCAGTTAAGAGCAAGCCGGGCTTTTTATATCTGACCGATTACCTTTTTAGGCACACGGAGTTGCACCTCTGTTCCCTGTCCGTCTGTGCCCCGGCCAATTGTCAACGTGCCGCCCAACATTTTGGCCCGCGCGCGCAGATTAGCTACCCCGGCTTTTTTCCGGGCTACCGGCTGCGCCTCGACCTCCGCTGGCTCGAACCCCCGGCCATTATCGGCAATAAGCAGGTACATATAGTCGGCATCTTCGCTCAGGCTCAGGCGGATTTGGCTGGCCTGGGCGTGTTTGCGCACGTTGAGCAAAGCTTCCTGAATCATCCGGGTTAAGGTCAGTTTTTGCGCCGGTGAAAATGAGGGTGGCTCTGACAGATTGCCCTGAAACGTCAGCCATGCCCCGCCTCGTTCGATATGGGTGTTAACCACCGTTTGTAAATATTCCACCAGGGAGGCATCGGGGTCAAGCCGGGGTGGGCGCATCTCGGCGATCACCTCTCGCACCTGACTGGATGCCAGTTGCACCCGCGATTCGAGCGCGGCCAATTCCTGCGCCAGCATGTCCAGATTGCCCCGTTCCAGCAGCTTTCGGCAGATGCCCGCCTGCAAACCCAACTGGAGCGTTGTCTGCGCTATCCCATCGTGCAGCTCCCTGGCTACATAGCGCCGCTCATTTTCCAGGGTTTCGATGGAACTGGCGACGCTGATCGTCCGTTTTCGACTCCGCCGGGGAGTCTGGCCTGATTGTTTCATAAGGAAAAATTTGCCACCTGTCCTTGATAGTCCACCTGCCCGTCACTGAGAGTCAACATGCCGCTAAAGGCCGGCGGACCGGGATCGTGCCCAAATACCTGGCGCAGAAAAGCCCGAATATTGGCCGAGTGGGTGACACAAATCTCACGGCCAAGCCCCTGTCCGGCCAACCGCTCCTTGAGGCAAGCTTGCAGCCGCTCGACTACGGCCTCGGTCGATTCGGCCAGGGGGCTGGGGTGGGTCAACCAATACGTGACCGGATCGGGCGCAGTCCAAAATTCGGTTTGATAGGTTAGGAACGCCTGATTTTCGGGCGAGGGCGTGGTCTGGACCCGCCAGCGGGCCACGTCGAGCAGGGGCAGCATGGGATCGTAACCGGAGCCATTCAGATAAAATTGGTTATTCTGTAACCGATCATCCACTGCGATAGGAGTGATAAGAGTGGCGTCGGTGCGGGTTTCCGCCAGCGCAGCCGCGACACTCTGGCACAGCAAAGCCGCCGTTTCGCGGGCGCGGCGAACGGGGCTGCTGCAAAATCGAACGGTTTCTCCCGGTTTAATCAGTGCCGCCAGCCCGCGCCCTACGGCCAAAGATTCTTCCCGGCCCTGAGCGGTCAGGGATTGGTCGGCATCGTAGTTAGGGATGCGCCCGTGACGAACTACATGGATAATCGTAGACACGATGTTGTTAACTCCGCCCGGATAATTTGGTTTTTAACTGCTCAACAAAAGCCTGATGCTCCGGCGCTGCCAGGCCCTCTTGCAGCGTTGCCAGCATTGCCGCCAGGTCGCCGGCCCAGAAAGCCTGGGGTTGCAGCCACAGGCCGGGAAAAACTTCGCTGCGGAGAATACCGTTTTCAGCGGGGGTGAGGGCTTCATAGACGCCCTCGCGCAAAACAAACCAGTCCAGCCGTTTTTCGTACATTTGCGCCACCAGATACTCTTGCACCCCATTACGCGCATAAACCCGGCGCTTGTCGTGCATATCATAAGCGGCGCTGCTGGCAGCAATTTCTACGATGAGTTCGGGCGGTCCTTGCAGATAGTCATCCTCGGTAATTTGTGATTTTCCGCCAAATTCCGATTTGATTCGCAAAAAAGCATCGGGCTGTACTTCATTTTCAAAATCAAGCCGGACAGTCGCATTATCAGCCAATTGAAGACCTGTTGTTGCTGCCATGTAGACACCGAGCCAGGTTACAATTTGACTGTGAGGTTCAGCGTGCTTTTGAAGATGAATGGGTGACGGCATATAAACCACTCCTTCAACAAGTTCGGCTTTTTTGATTTCGGGGTGAGCCTCGTACCGCCGCTCGAACTCTGCCCGAGAGAGACGGTCTCCGAAATTCAAAGGCGGCAGTTCAAGCGGGGCTGCCGCCGGCTCGAACTCTATGGTGGGGCTAATCGTTTGTATACTCATCGCGCACCTCTGGCTTATGAGCTACAGGGGGACGGAATTAATTCCGCCCCCTTGAGGTTACTTTACAAGGTAACTACGCAGCCATGTCATTTCGAGCGACGTTAGGAGCGAGAAATCTTTGAGACCGTTGCCTGCAAACTACGGATTAGGAGATTTCTCGGCTTTCAGCCTCGAAATGACATGAGGAGTGAGCAGTTACTTCACTACAATATTAACCAATCGCCCCGGCACGTAAATCACCTTGACCGGCGTTTTGCCTTCCAGATGGCGCTGGACACCTTCGGTGGCCAGGGCTTGCGCTTTGGCCTCATCCTCGCCAATCTCAACCGGCACTTCGATTTTATCGCGGACTTTGCCATTAATCTGCACCGCAATTTCAACCACGTCTTCTTTGGCCAGAGCCTCATCCCAGGCGGGCCAGCTTTGCTGGTGAACGCTGTAAGGCTGGCCCAGTTTGGCCCACATCTCCTCGGCGATGTGGGGAAAACCGGGGGCCAGCAGCAAACCAGGGTTTGGATAGCTTCGGTCCAGGCGGGATGGCTGACAATCCCCGGCGCAGCACTGCGAATGGCAACCAGGGCATTGGTGTATTCCATCAAACCGGCCACCATCGTATTGAAACTGAAACTCTCAATATCCTGCGTCACCCGCCGAATAGCCTGATGCTGCTTGCGGCGCAACTCGCGTAACTGAACTTCTGTCGGCGCTCCCCTGCTCCCCTGCTCCCCTGCTCCCCTGCTGTTTTCTCCCGTCGCCAAATCCCAGGCCCGTTCCAAAAATCGCTGCACGCCCAGAATACCCTTGCTGTCCCAGGGGCCGCCCTGGTCCCAACGAAAGCCGAACATCAGATAGCCGCGCACCGTGTCAGCGCCATAAGCCTGGACCAGATCGTCAGGGGCGACAACGTTGCCGCGGCTTTTGCTCATCTTTTCCCGGTCTTCGCCCAGGATGATACCCTGGTTGAACAGGGCGTTCATCGGCTCGTCGAAGGGAACCACGCCCATATCGTGCATGGCTTTGGTGAAAAAGCGAGTGTACAGCAGGTGCATGGTGGCGTGCTCGATGCCGCCGGTGTACTGGTCAACCGGCAGCCAGTACTGGCCCTCGGTCGGGTTGAAGGGTATATCGTGTGGCGACAGCGGCTGCTCGTCTTTCCAATATGGGTCCATGTAAGCGTACTGGTACCAACTGGAGCACATAAAGGTGTCCATCGTGTCGGTTTCCCGCTCGGCGTTTGCAGCGCCGCACTGCGGCATTTAACATACCGGAAACCCTCGTGAAACTTTAACGGCGACTCGCCGGTGGGCATAAATTGGACATCCTCCGGTAGTTCGACCGGCAGTTCGGCGTAAGGCACGGGCACGATGCCGCACGAAGGGCAGGTAATCATCGGGATGGGGCAGCCCCAGTAGCGCTGCCGGCTGATCAGCCAATCGCGCAGGCGGTAGGTCACAGCAAATTTGCCGATGCCCTGCTGCTCCAGCCAGCGGGTCACAGCCCGGCGGCCTTCGGTTGCGGGAGTCAAATCGGCGGGCAGACCGTACTGAGCGGCCACTTCGGGCGTCCAGTCTTCCAGGCTGTATTTGGCGATGGTTGCATAGCCATTGAACGGGCCGCTGTTAACCAACGTCCCCGGCTCGGCGTAGGCCGCCGGGAGCGGTTGTCTATCCCAATCTTTGGGGGCTACCACCACCGGAATCGGCAGGCCGTACTTTTGAGCAAAGGCGAAGTCGCGCTCGTCGCCGCTGGGCACGGCCATAATGGCCCCGGTGCCGTAGGTCATCAAAACGTAGTCGGCAATCCAGATCGGAATGCGCTCCTGGTTGACCGGATTGATGGCATACGCGCCGATGAACACCCCTGTTTTTTCCTTGTCGGTCGCCAGCCGGTCAATCTCGGTCTGGCGGGTGGCCTGGGCGATGTAGGCGTCCACGGCCGCTTTTTGCTCCGGCGTGGTCAGTTCGGCCACCAGTGGATGCTCCGGGGCCAAAACCATGAAGGTCGCGCCCCACAGGGTGTCGGGCCGGGTGGTGAAAATGGGGATGTCGTAGCCGCCCTTTTCCGTTTTAAAGACCACTTCCGCGCCTTCGCTGCGGCCAATCCAGTTTTTCTGCATAGCGTGGACCCGCTCCGGCCAGGTCAGGTGCGAATAATCCAGCAGTTCGTCGGCGTATTGGGTGATTCTGAAGAACCACTGGTTCAAATCTTTTTTGATGACCGGCGTGCCGCAGCGCTCGCAGTGGCGGTCTTCGCCCCAGACTTGCTCGCGGGCCAGGGTGGTGTTGCAGGTGGGACAAAAATCCACCGGCGACATGGTTTGTAGGCCAGGCCCATATCGAACAGCTTCAGGAAGAACCACTGGGTCCATTTGTAGTA
>JAAUSP010000466.1 GCA_012032575.1 Anaerolineales bacterium
TTGCAGGCCCAACGACTGCATCAGAGCGATGTCGTCAGGCCAGCGATGGTAATGATCGCAGGCCACATCGCCGTTGCTGCCATCCACAATTTTGCCGGGCGTATGAGCAAAACGATCCCAAATCAGCAATTCCCGGAACTTGCATATCTGAACAGAAATCAGGACTTGTCCGGGCAAAGCGGGGTGGGTTTTCCATCATAACAGGTCAAAATCAGGTCAGGGTTGCGGTCAAAATCAGCTTGTTTTTGCCCGTCAAGCAGGGGGCAACTGCCGCAGGGTGATTGCCCTGAGCCAACGATAGAAACAGAAAGGAGATTGGGTGGCTCAGGTGGTATCATGAATAACAATCCGCCCTTCAATGTGGAACCCAAAGGCAATGGCCCGCCAGATTTCGGCCATCGAAGCCAGGGGCAGTTCATAAAACAGCGAACGCATCCGCTCCCATAAGAAGCGTTTACTGCCGGCTTTGTGCCAGGCCGCTTGAAAGAGTTGGCAAGCCAGTTGTTGGGCCTGGTCAACGGCAAAAGCCAGCATCATCAACAGCGCCAGGACCACGGATAAGTTATTTTGACCATGTCCGAAGTTATGCTCGAACTGATATCCTTGGTTCTTCAAGGTATTGAAGGTCTCATTTTCGATCTTCCAGCGAGACCGACCGCCCCGCATCAAGTCAAACGCATTGGTTTCGCTGATCGTGAAATCGGTAATCCAACTGAAATGTTGGGTTTGGTCCCCCTTGATTTCCCAATATTCCAGAAAGTTGACCCGCACCTCGGGGTTGGACTCGTTGAGCGGCACTTCGTTAAGAAACCGAAACCGATGGGTAACGCCGGCTTCCACCCGCTCAAACTCCGTTGTTTTACCGGCACTATGCGCCTGAGCCACATACTCGAACAGATACGTATGGTCGCCCGGCTTGACCCCCAAAATAAAGCGGAATTTGTATTGTTTGAGGGTGTTGAGATGCGGGGCATTGGCGCTCAAGGCATCTTCAAGGATGATCAGCGGTAAACCCGGATAATCCTTATGCAAGGCCGCCAATAACCGTTTCGCCGCATTCCGTTCACAATCGTTCTTCGTCTCACCGTCCTGTTTGATAATCGGTTCCGGCATCAACGGAATGACCGTTTTTTGGTCCGGATGCACGAGAGCCACCCCCAACATTTGATGCGCGTAGGTGATTTCCCCCGTCCGATGGTTCGCCCGTTGCAGACACGCTTCACAATGGACCTTTTTTGAACTGAAATAGCCGGTCCCATCCAGCGACGCCAGGTAATATTGCCCCATAAACCTCATCTTCTCCAGTTCCTTCCCCCGTTGTAACTGCTGTACCACCGCTTTGAACAACGGTCGAAGGCTCTCCGGCGCTACTTCATCCAATATCGTTCTCATTTGCGTATCGCTCGGTACAGCTTCAAGGCCGAACACCCGCCCCAGATTCTCCGGTTTGGTCCGACGCCGATCAAAGGCTAACAGGGACGGGTCTTTCAAGGCGAACATGGCAAACCCAGACATCAGGGCATCTTCCAGGCTAATCTCTATATTCATGGGCCGATGCTCTTTGATTTTCCCAAAGCCCTGGCGTACCAGTTGAAACAACCCGTCTGCTGATAAATATTGGCGTGCCTTCATAAGAATGCCCCTTTGCCTTATTGTTTGTTGTCCGAGAGCTACCCTTTACGAAAACCTAACCGTATTATAACACACTCTTACCTCCGGGAATTGCTGGAACTTAAAGACAGTTTGATCGCCTCACGTTTCCTCGCGTCCTCGCCTCCCCGGTCATCTTCAGGTGGTTTCGAGGCGGTTATAGCGCTTCAATACGGCCCGCAGCCGGTCGTGTGGCAGGGCGTAAACCGTGTTGCCGTTGATGCCCTGCATGGTCTCGCCGGCCACCAGCGCATTGATAATGGCTTCTTCAGTGGCCCGAATAACGGCGCTGAACAGCGGGTCGAGTTGGTCGTTGGGCAGCATCTCAAGTTGGCGCAGGCCGGTGCGCTGCGCTGCCCCCGGATTGGCCGTGGAAAAGGCGATAAAAATATCGCCGGAGGTATTGGCGCCGGTGCTGCCCAGGCGAGCCAATCCCAGCGGGACTCGCCGGGCCAGCCGCTTGAGCTGATGGGGCAGCAGCGGCGCGTCGGTGGCGACCACGACGATGATCGAGCCGTTTTGGACTGGGCCGGCCAAATGAAAAACGGGGCGATCCTCGGTGAGTTCCAGTCCTGCCGGCACACCGGCAATGGTCAACTCACTTCTGGAACCATAATTCGCCTGGACCAAAACGCCGACCGTGTAGGCTTCCCATTGGCGTGAGGCCGTGCCGATCCCGCCTTTAAAACCGTGACAGATCATGCCGGTCCCCCCACCGACGCCGCCTTCGGGCACAGGTCCACCGCTCGCCCCATCGAGGGCGGCAAAGACGTGCTCAGGCTTGACGTGGAAGCCGTTGATGTCGTTCAGGCTGCCGTCGTAGGTTTCGGCCACCACCGGCATGAGCCAAAAACTGTCGCTGCCGGGCAGGGCCTCGAAAAAACCGTGCCGGTGCATCCAGGCCACGGTGGCATCGCGGGCCACGCCGACGCTGTGAGTGTTGGTCAGCACAATCGGGCTTTCTAAAAAACCGGACTCTTCCAGCCAGGCGGTCCCGGTCATTTCACCGTTGCCGTTGAGGGTATAACTCCCGGCAAAGACCGGCTGGTAGGTTTTGGCGCGTGGCAGCACAGCCGTTACCCCGGTTCTGACCGGCCCCTGGCCGACCACCAGTTTTCCCTCGCCGTGAATGAGGGTGGTGTGGCCCACTTCGACTCCCGGAACATCGGTGATGGCGTTGAGGGGGCCGGGTGTCCCTCGAAACGGGATGCCGAGGGCGCGGGCGCGAGGTTTCTGGAGAGGTAGTTGATTCGTCATTAGCTTTTATTTAACTGTTGTTGAATGGGCATTTTTATAAGCTGTCGTCGCTGAGGACGCGAAAAACCTCGACAATTCCCGCTTGCAGGGTAACTTCGGCCTGACCGTCTCTGATGGCAATATCCGGTCCGGGCGACAGGAGCGGTTGCAAACGGCCCTGACGCGGCAGGCTAAAATGCAACTGGCCGACACAAGCTTCGGGGCTGGTGTTAATCACGAACAAGAGCGCTTCCCGGTCGTTTCGCTGCACCAGGGTGACAATGTGTTCGGCCGGGTCTGCTTCAACTTCAGGTAACAGGTCGTGGTATTTAACTAAGTCTTTCATGGTCTGATTCTGATAAGTACAGGTAATTGACTTGAGATTTGTCCCCAGCGTCTCCACAATCGTGAAGAATGCAATAATAATGCTGTTTTTAAAGTATGTCGAATTTCCGGGCTGCAAGCGAAACAGGGCCGGATCAATCGGGCCAGCCTCGTTCATAAGGCGCTGTTTACTGGCTCGGCGAGTTCATCGCCGGGCGAGTTATGATATTTAACGATGGTGTGGAAACCTATGAGACCCATCTTGACAGGAAAACAGAGTTATGATATTATTTCAACATCAAATTATTTAACATTAAACAAACAATGCCAACCCACTATCAAGGAACCGACCAGGAAATTCTGGCCCTCAATACTTTTATAAAATTAACCCGTGCCGCCGAGTCGCTGCTGGCTCGGTTGCAGCATCGCGGCACAATGGCGAATTTAACGGTGAGCCAGTTTGGGGTGCTGGAATCGCTCTATCACCTCGGCCCATTATCGCCCGGCGACCTGTCCACCAAGCTATTGAAGAGCGGCGGCAATATCACTCTGGTTATTGACAACCTGGAAAAACAAGGTTTGGTTCAGCGTGAGCGCGATACAGTGGACCGCCGCATGATTATTGTTTCACTCACCCCGGCGGGTCGTGATTTGATTGGCAAGATTTTTCCTGCTCACGTTGCCGCCGTTGTCGAAGAAATGAGTTATCTCACCGCCGCAGAGCAGCAGTTACTCGGCGATTTGTGTTACAAACTGGGTAAGCGGGAATGATGTTAGATTGAACTTTTTGAAATATGCGGTGGTGAGTTTGTAAAACAGAGATATGAGTCTCAGAGTCATTGGCAGCAAACTTCTCGCTTCGCCCTTGTTCCGGCAGCTTCGCCTGCCCGAATTTGTGACGCTGCTGTTTATTCGCAGGAGGGTAACAATGCCCGTTCATGGAGCCAAAGAACAAATCACCCAGGCGCTGCTGGCCTGGGAAGGGGTAACGACCGAGCCGCATCGTTTTGGCGGTACCGAATACCGGCTGGGCCGGCGCGAAATCGGCCATATTCACGGCGATTATCTGGTGGATATTCCTTTCCCCAAAAAGGTGCGGGATGAGGTGGTGGCGGCGGGTCGGGCCGAACCGCATCATATTTTGCCCAAAACCGGTTGGATCAGTTTTTACCTGCGCCAGCCCGCCGATGTTGAAGAGGCAATCAGTCTGCTCCGCCAGTCGTTTGAATTGGCAGTTAAGCAGCGAAACAAATAATCTAAGCCTGGTGCTTCAACAATTCTTCGATAAGCTCGACCAATCGTTTCAGGCTGACCGGCTTGGTGAGATATTCGGTCGCGCCGGCATCCAAACAGCGTTCCCGGTCACCGGGCATAGCCAGGGCCGTCAGGGCGATAATAGGCGTGGTTGCAAACTCCGCTCTGGCGCGCAGCCGGCGGATGGCCTCCAGCCCGTCCATTTCCGGCATTTGAATATCCATCAGAATCAAATCGGGCCGGATTTCGGTCGCCTGAGCCAGGGCCTCGCGGCCGTTGCGGGCGAGTACCACCCGGTACCCCTCGTCCTGCAAGTATTCGTTAATAACTTCGATATTGATTTCGTTATCCTCAGCCAACAAAATCCGTGCCCGTATTCGCCCGGTTTCCGGCACAATAACCAGCGCCTCGCGTACACTTTCCGGTGTACCCACAACTGCGCTCATAACCTGGCGCAGCGTCTCCCGCGAGATTGGCTTGACCAGATACTCGACTGCGCCAGCGGCCAATCCTTTCGCCCGTTCATCTACCACTGAGACGATGATAACCGGAATATCCTGGGTGCGCGGATCGGCTTTGAGTTGGGCCAATACTTCCCAGCCCGTTTGGCCCGGCATTAGCAGGTCCAGGAAAATAACGCCCGGACTGAGGCGAACAGCCTGGTTCAATACCCCTTCACCCTGTGGGTGAACGGCCACACGAATCTTTGCTTCCTGCAAGTAGCGTTCCAGTTGTTCCGCCGCGCTCTCCGAATCTTCGACCACCAGGGCTGTCTGCAGGGGGCCGGTTCCTGTTTTACGTTCCAGAAGTTTCGGTTCCGTCCGCTGAAGCGTGGGGTTGGGCAGGGCAATGGTGAAGCGGCTGCCTCGACCAGGCACCCCTTCACTCTCAACGGTAACGCTGCCGCTGTGCAGTTCGGCCAGGCGGCGTACCAGGGCCAACCCCAACCCGGTGCCTTCGTATTGGCGGCTCAGGCTCGAATCTAACTGGGTAAAGGGCTGGAACAGCCGGGCCATTTCTTGGGGCGGAATACCTATGCCGCTATCCTGGACGGCAAAGTGAATAACACCGGCCTCGGCGTCGGTGGTTACTTCCAGGCTCACCTGGCCGCCCTCCGGGGTGAACTTGACCGCGTTGCTCAACAGGTTGACCAGCATTTGTTTTAACCGTTTGGGATCGGCCTGTACTTTGGCCATTTGGTTGTCCAGATGAAAGGCCAGTTGCAGTTGTTTCTTCAGGGCTACTTCTTTGACAAACAGCAAACTGGTCTGGCAGATATCGGCCACCGGCACAACTTCGAGCAGCAGTTCCAGTCGTCCGGCCTCAACCTTCGACAGGTCCAGAATGTCGCTGATGAGGGCCAACAGGTGGCGGCCGCTGGCTTCGATATTACGCAGCGAGGCTTGCTGGCGCTCGTTGAGCGGGCCGCGGACCTGTTCCAGCAGTGCTTCGCTAAAGCCAAGAATGGCATTGAGGGGCGTGCGCAGTTCGTGGCTCATATTGGCCAGAAATTCATCTTTGGACCGGGCGGCCCGGGCCAGTTCGGCATTAGCCAGGCGCAGGGTATCCTCGGCCTGTTTCTCGGTGGTGATGTCGCGCATGGTGGTGAGATAGTGCTGGTGGCCCCGGATTTCAAACGCGAACACCCGCGCCCCCACAGCACAAGTGACGCCCATTGCGG
>JAAUSP010000467.1 GCA_012032575.1 Anaerolineales bacterium
ATCGGTGTTTAAGGACGGTAATTCGGTCCTAATGGACACGCTTGGACGACATCTTTATTAATGTACTTGTTCTGTCGACTTCTATCACCCTCTACTGCCCTTCTCTCCGACAGACTGCTAGGGGGTAATTTACATTTTTTGCAGGCACAAGGTTATTTTGCCGGCAGCGTCTACATTGACCTGGGGGTGGAGAGGAAATAGGAGTCCAAAGCTTGCTTTGGACTCCATTGGTTATGCCGCAGCTAACTGCGGGCGGAATTTATAGCCGTAAATAATCAAGCCCTCATCGCCCTGGGTGCGCAGCTTGCGTGTCACCATCTCGACCGGCATGCCAATTTCAACTTCATCGTTGGCGACATCGGTCAGTTGGGCCGTAATCAGGGGACCTTCGTCCAGTTTGATTAACGCGACGGTATAAGGGGCAACTTCCTCGTATCCCTCCGGCGGCTTGTGGACGGTGGTGTGAGAATAAACCTGCCCGCGCCCGCTGAATTGAAAGGGCGGCTGGGCCGGTCCTTCGGCGCAGTAGGGGCAGACATCGCGGGGCGGGAATATTTTGCCGTTGCACTGCGGACAAACTTCGCCAATTAACTGATACCGTTGGGATTTCAAGCGCCAGTGTTGTGCAATTTCGGTGGTCATAAAAATAAGGTCTCCTTGGGATAGATTAAAACCGTGTTGCGCGTTGTGTCTTCCGTTAGTTTACGCAAGACGCAACACGCAACACGTATCATTGATTTACTTTCTCAAAAATATGAGTGATGATCGTCGCCCCGCTGCCGCCGATGTTTTGGGTCATCCCCAGGCGGGCATTGGCGATTTGATTTTTGCCGGCTTCTCCCCGTAACTGCTGCACCGCCTCGACAATTTGATACAGGCCGGTCGCCCCAACGGGGTGTCCCCGCGCCTTCAGGCCGCCCTGGGTGCAGATGGGAATTTTGCCTTCCAATGTAATTTCGCCATCACGGGCCAGCCAGGTGCCCTGGCCGCGCTCGGCAAAGCCATTGGCCTCCAGACTCAGAGCGGCCATGATGGTAAAAGCGTCGTGCAGTTCAAAGAAGTCCACATCCGCCGGGCCAACTTTGGCCTGCCGGAAGGCACGCTGCGAAGAGTCTTCGGCGGCCTGGAGCCACAAGGGGTCGCGCCGGTCGTGGACGCTCAGGGCATCGGTGGCCACGGCGCTGCCTTTGATGCGAATGGCGTTGTCGGTAAACTCGCGGGCCTGTTCGGTGGGGCAAAGGACTACTGCCGCCGCGCCGTCGGCCATCCCGCTGGCGTCGAGCAGGGCAATCGGGTCGGCAATCAGGCCGGAGCGAACAAATGCCTCGCGGCTGATCGCGCTCTGGAACATGGCATTGGGGTTGCGAGCGCCGTTGGCGTGGGCATTGATGGCAAAACCGGCAAAATCCTCTCGTTTCAGTTTGTGCTCATACATGTACCGCTGCATAATCAGCGCGTTCAACGCCACAAAGCTGACCCCGTGGATCACTTCGTACTCGGCATCGGCTGCCGAAGCCAGCCCCGCCGTTACCTTGCTGCCAATGTCGTCGGTCATCTTTTCCACGCCCACGGCAATCACAATATCCTGCAAACCGCTGGCGACGCCAATATAAGCCTGTCGAAACGCGGCGGAAGCGCTGGCGCAAGCCGCTTCAACTTTTACGGCTTCAATGCCGCGCAGCCCGGCAAAGTCGGCAATTAATGCGCCCAGGTGTGCCTGGGATGACACTTCGCCGGAAAGCATATTGCCCACATATAAGGCATCGGCCCGCTCGATATTCGCATCGCGCATCGCCGCCGCCAGGGCATCATAAGCCAGATGGCGCAAGCTTTTGTCCCAATGCTCGCCCACCGGCGTCTGCCCAATTCCGATAATAGATACGTCTCTCAATCTAAACTCCTCAAAACGGTTAACGTTCAAACGTTCAACGTTTAACGTTAGTGCATTTGCAGCTTGCCGCGATAGCGGGTATAGGTGGCGTAATCAATTTCGACCCGACGATTGATGTAAGCCTGGGTGGTTGGGGCCAAAGCCTGCTTGCCGGTAATCTGATCGGTGAGGCGCAGGGCAAAGGCATCGCTGCCGGCCCCGGAGCCGAAAGAAATACACAGAATCTTGTCGCCCGGCCTGGCAATATCCAGCACCGCCGTCAGCCCCAGAATACTGGCCGCGGCATAGGTATTGCCGACAATTGGCACCAGCAGGCCCGTAACCCACTGCGCTTTTTCAAAACCGAGCATGGTTGCTGCTTTCTCTGGAAACTTTTTGTTGGGCTGGTGCAGCACCACGTAGTCGAAATCTTTGGCAGTGCGGCCCAGGGCGCTCATAAATTCCTGCCCGGCGCTAACGACGTGATGGAAATAGGCCGGCTCGCCGGTGAAGCGCTGGCCGTGACTGGGGTAATGGGTGGTGGGCCGACGCCAAAAATCGGGCGTGTCGGTGACAAAGGAAGAACTGCCTTCAAAGATAGCCAGGCTTTCCGCTGCCGGGCCGATGAGATAGGCCGCTCCGCCGGAGGCGGCGGTGTACTCCAGCGCGTCACCGGGGCGGCCTGGGCCGTGTCCGCGCCGACGCCGAGGGCATAATGGGCCATACCGCTGCCGACAAACCCAATCGCCGCCTGCATCGTTTCGGTGCCGGCCTTGCAGGCAAACTGCCAGTCGGCGGCCTGGGTGAAAGGAGTCGCGCCGATGGCTTCGGCAATGATTGTGCTGGTCGGTTTGACCGCGTAAGGATGGCTTTCGCTGCCCACCCAGACCGCGCCGATTTCCTGGGGGTTGATCCGGGCGCGGGCCAGGGCGTTCCGGGTTGCTTCCAGAGCAATGGTCAGGGTGTCCTCATCTGGCCCGCCGACCGCTTTCTCCTTGATTGGCAGCTCGCCGTTGCCGCCGGTCCACACCCGCGCCACTTCTCTGGCCGGTAAACGGTATTTGGGAATGTAACTGCCGTAACCGACAATGCCGGTTTCAGCAAGGGGTTTCATCAAAGGCATAATACTCCGGTAAAATTGTCAATATTTTGTCTAGTATTATAGCAAAATGCACAACTATTGTCAAGGTAACTTTCGATCACTCTGACCTGTTTTTTAGCAATTCCTGGGCGGTTTCGACCCGGATTTGACCCGAAGCTACCAGCTTATCGGCAATTTCTTGCACCTGGGACTCCTTTGCGCCCGCAGCCAGAGCGACCTGCCGGGCATGCAGCCGCATGTGACCCCGCTGGATGCCCTCGGTGGCCAGCGCCCGGATGGCGGCCAGGTTTTGGGCCAGACCCACCGCCGTCATAATTTCGGCCAGCCGCCGGGCATTGGGCTGGCCCAAAATTTTCATCGAAACCCGCGCCGTAGGGTGGGCCTTGGTTGCGCCGCCGACAGTGCCGACACTGAGCGGCATGTCCAGCACGCCCCGTAAATAAGTAATGTCGGCGTCTGTCACCACTGACCACTCGGTCAAACTGGTGTAGCGGCCACTGCGTGCCGCATAGGCGTGCGCCCCGGCTTCGAGGGCGCGCCAATCGTTGCCGGTGGCAACGGCGACGGCGTCAATGCCGTTCATGACGCCTTTGTTGTGGGTGGCTGCCCGGTAGGGGTCGGCAGCGGCAAAAGCCCAGGCTTCAAAAATAGCGCGGGCGACTTGCTGGCCGGGCACGTCATTGCGGGCAAGCTCTTCCACCGGAACAAGACATTCGGCGCGGGCTGTTCGGCGGTCGGTCAGGTTTGACAAAATTCGCAGGTTGACCCGCCCGCCGGTTATCCGTTCAATCAAAGGAGCAATGGCCTCGGCGGCGGTGTTGACCGCATTCGCGCCCATCGCATCACGGCAGTCGTACAGAATATGCACAATCAGCATCGGGCCGGCGGGTGTGTCGGGCAAGGGGCGACATTCGATGGCTTTGGCCCCGCCGCCCAATTTTTGGATGGTGGGGTGGTGTTCGTTGGCCGCCGCCAGCAGGTCGGCCTCTGCCGCCATTAGTTGGGCGGCTGCTTCGGCTAGATCGGTTAAATCCATTACCTGAACCTGACCCATCATCACCGGTTCGCTGCTGCTGGTGCGAAATCCACCCCCGGCGCGGGTCAGCTTGGCCGCATAGCTAACCCCGGCCACAATGCTTGGCTCTTCCACCACCATCGGCACGACGACTTCTTCGCCGTTGATGACAAAATTCGCCGCCAGACCCAGCGGCAAGGTGTAGCGGCCCACGACATTTTCAATCATCACCTCGGCCTGCTCAGCCGAAAGGCCGGTTTCAAGGGCAGCCAGATCGTCGGCTTGCAGTCCGGCGACCTCAACCAACCGTTGCCGCCGTTCGGCTTGGGTTAGTTTATAAAATCCGGCAAATGCGCTACTCATCCTGTAACTGTTTAACCTTACCTTTAAGACCCGTTGAATACCATATCAAATATAAATTGCAGGTACGTCTGCCAATTTGAGATAATTATAGCAGCCGGAGACTCTCAAAAACTATCAAACTTGTGGAAAAAATCACTTTTGAGAGAATTTTAGAGTAAACGTTAGGAAAAAGTTAAAGCAAACTATAATGGCTAGGACTCATAACCCCCTTGTCAGCTTGTCGGGCCGATGTTAGAATTTTGCATTGATAGGTACAAAACTAAGTGTGGGTGAATTTTGTTGCAGCTCAAAGAAATTTTATTCAGCCAAAGTCTATCACCTGAAAGCCAGGTAGCCCGGCTGGAAAAGATGCTGGAAGTCAGCCGAAGACTCCATTCAACGATGGAATTGGCGGCTTTGTTACCATTGGTAGTTGAGACTGTCTTTGAAATGATAGAGGCCGAGGCCGTTGCTGTTTTGTTGTTGAACCAGAAGAGCGGAGAGTTATGGTTTGAAGCCGTCGTGGGACCCTGGGAAAATGGGGTGGCGCGAACACCGATTGCCCTGGAGGGCAGCATCGCCGGCTGGATTATCCGCAGCGGTGAGTTTTTGGTGGTAGACAGCTTGCCTGAAGATGGTCATCATTTTAGCGAAATTGATAAAATGCCGCCCTTTGAAGTCCATTCAATTCTGGGTGCGCCGTTAAAATTTAATGAGAAGACAATTGGGGTGCTGGAAGTTTTTAACAAGCGCTCAGGGGTCAGTTTTACCGGAGATGATATTCATCTGTTGAACGCATTGGCCGGACAGGCCGGCGTAGCGATTGAAAATGCTTGTATATTTGAGCAGGGTGACGAAGTAGCCAGGTTGGTTCAAGAATTATCTGTGCCAGTGACCTCTATTGTAGATCACAGCCGCTCGATGCTGGCCAGTCCCGAAATACCTCCCGATTATTGGCGGACAGGGCTGGAATCGGTTAATCGTAAAGCGCTTTATCTGGCTCAAACGGTAGGCAACTTTCTTGACCTAACCCGCCTGGAGACCGGCCGTATGCTGTTAAATTGGCGAGCGGTCAATCTGCGTGGGCTGGCTCAAGAGATAATAGCCCAGGTGCAGCTTCAGGCGCTTGAAAATAATGTCAGCTTGTCTTTGCGCGCGCCGGATAACCTGCCGGAGATCAGGGGTGACGCCGAGCGATTGGGCCAGGCCTTGCGCTGTTTGCTAGATAACGCCATTCGGTTTAATCGTCCCGGCGGAGCGGTTGAGGTGACAATTTCGGCCAATCAGGTGAGGGTTCAGATTGCTGTGGCCGATACCGGCCCGGGCATCGCCCCCAATGAATTAGGGCTAATTTTTACCAAGTTTTATCGGGTGGAGCAAAACGGCGCTATAGTGGACGGGATCGGTTTGGGGTTAACCCTGGCCCAGAGAATTGTTCTGGCTCACGCAGGGGATTTGTGGGTAGAAAGTGATCCGGGCCAGGGCAGTCGCTTTACCTTTAGCCTGCCTCTCGATGGATAAAAGTGCAGCGCCCCCCGACGCTTAGAATCAAAAAAGGCTCCCGTAATAGGAAGCCTTTTTTATTTTATTGACTTTAGATAAATAAAGACAAAAGGCGGCTTGTGAGTTGCACAAACCGCCTAACGGTAGAAGATATAGGGTATGCCTACCAAAAATCTATCTACCGCCAGACAGCTTAACAATTTAATTGAGTTTCGGCAAACGGTGTACGAGCAAATCTTGACCAAAGGACGGGATGCCCAGTTCGAGTTAATCGATGCACTGCTGCTCAATGACCA
>JAAUSP010000468.1 GCA_012032575.1 Anaerolineales bacterium
TGTCAATTATACCTCTTCCAAGACAAACAACTGAAGACTCACTAAAAAAAACGCTATCTTTACAAGCTCAGCACCAATCTTATTGGTTTGGTAATAGGTTTGATAACTGAAAGTATTACTCCACGTGGTTTGGGGCCGGTAGCCTATGGCAATTTCAATTTTTTGAGCAATTTTTTCTCACAAGTGGTCGGTTTTTTCGATGCGGGAACCTCTACCGCTTTTTACACCAAGCTCTCTCAACGCCCAACTGACACCGGGTTACTCCGTTTTTATTGGGGATTCACCGAGCTTTTGAGTTTAACCGTCTGTTTAGGGGTCGGAATAGTCTTTAGTTTGGGCTTAGAAAGTTGGCTCTGGCCGGAACAAAAAACCCTTTATATCTGGCTGGCTGTAATCTGGGGACTACTGGCCTGGTACAGTGAAAGAATCAATCATATTGTTGATGCTTATGGTCTGACTATTAAAAGTGAGATTGCCCGGATTCAGCAAAAAATTTTGGGGTTGCTCCTCATCTTGCTAATGTTCTGGGCGGATCGGTTTAGCCTGACCGAATTTTTTATTTATCAATTTGTGACTCTCCTGTTTCTCTGCCTGGCGTGGTGGCGCTTGCTGAAACAATCGGGACAAGTGCTTTTTCCAAGAATAAAGCTGACTTTACCGCAAATAAAGGATTACAGTCAGGAATTTTATCAGTATTCAGCGCCATTGATTACCTTTACTTTTTTCTAGCTTACTTGTAGGCGTTTTAGATCGCTGGTTGTTACAGAGATTTGCCGGCTCGGTTGAGCAGGGCTTCTTTGGCCTCTCCTTTAAAATTGGGGCTATCTGTTTTTTGTTTACCAGGCCATGACCCCGCTGTTGATGCGTGAATTCTCAATCGCCTATGAACAACGGGATTTGAGCCAGATGCGCGCCTTGTTTCAACGTTATATTCCACTGCTTTATGTTGTGGCTGCTTTTTTTGCTGTGTTTGTCGCCGTTCAGGCCGAAAAGGTCAGCCTGATTTTTGGAGGGAACGAGTTTCGAGGGGCCGCTATAGCCATCAGTATTATGGCCTTCTACCCAATTCATCAAACTTATGGGCAACTGAGCAGTTCTGTATTATTTGCTACCAATCAAACCAAACTCTATCGCAATATAGGCTTTTTTGCTTTGCTTATCAACTTGCCGCTCACCTTTTGGTTATTGGGCCCCCAGGAATGGCTGGGGTTAAATTTGGGGGCCACAGGCCTGGCAATCGGAATGGTAGTTGTTCAATTTATTGGGGTTAATATACAGCTTTGGTTTAATGCCCGCTATCTACAACTATCTTTCTGGAAATTTTTAACTCATCAGATCTATTCAGTCTCGTTGTTGGCGGGTCTGGCCTGGATAGCAGCTACCCTCACAGATTGGGTGGTCCAGGGAGACTTGCTAACCTTTCTGGTTAGTGGCTTCATTTATGTTGGCGCAGCTATAGCCCTATCACTTTTATGGCCAGCACTATTTTTAATGTCACAAGCAGAATTGACAAAACAGTTGGCTCAATTGAGAGTCATCATCAGGCGTTAAACTTATTAGGGAAATGATGTGGACCAATAGAATTTCTTTAGCCAATCATATAGACTCCTGGTTAGATCACCAATCTGAACAAATGGTTTTGGTTTGGGAAAAATCCATTGAGCGCTTTTATCCTCAATATTTGGAAATCTGGACAAACCCTGAGTTGCATCTTAAAACCTTGAGCGAAGTGTGGAATTTACCGAAAGCGGCAGATGAACTGGATTGGGAAACCTATCTAACAGGGGATCAACTAAAAATAATAGATATTGGCGCAGGCACGGGTTGGCTATCAATTATGCTCTCAAAATATCAGAATGTTGAACAAATTTACACACTGGATGCCAGCCCGACCAATCTGCAAATGATGCTACCGGCCTTGATTAAGCCACTAGGCGGTAATCCAACCAAAATTAAGCCGGTTCTCGGCCTATTTACTCCCCTTTTAGTGCCGGATAATTTTTTTAATATCGCAGTTGCCAGCTCAGCAGTTCATCATGCGCCTGATTTGACCGAATTGTTAAGCGAGGTATATCGGGTTATAAAGCCCGGTGGCTTCTTCTTGATTCTTAATGAACAACCGTTCTCACCCCTCCGGTATGCTTTAGTTGTCCTTTATCGCTGTGTTAAAATCTTACGAACTATTGCCTTGCAACAGTGGCAACCTGTGGCTAAACCTATTTCAGAGACCGGTCTAATGCTTGACCCGTTCCTGGGAGATCGAGCTTATGGCTACTGGCAATGGCAGAAAGCCATCCAATCAGCCGGTTTTTCATTTGAGATGATAAAAACATCCTATCACCCACGACAAAATGAAGACACCCGGTTTAGTATTAAACTGACTCATTTTGTGGCTCAAAAACCTTTATGTTAATTTTTCTTGAAACTGAAGCACAAGTTAACTGGTTTGTGGCTAATAACTCCACTCAATCGCAACAAAAAACGGCATTAGCGATTACGCCGTCTGCTGCCTATGCTTGCCAAAAATTAGATCAACCTTACCTTAAACTCGAAGATCATACTAGATTATTAGAGAGATCTAAGGAATATACCTATATTTTGAGTGACTATCTGCAATGGGAAGCTTGGCTGGATGAATGGGCACAGCATCATGTGCCCGAATTTAGAACATCCGGCTTTAAACCCGCAACTGCCACTACATTCTTACTCCAAATGCTTTTTGCCGAAATTTGGTCCACCGCAGTTACTTTAGATGAATTACTTAAAGCCCTTAAGCCGTCCCAAATAGGCTTATGGCTACCCACAATAACTGATGTACCTTGGCATCTTCAACCGACAATTTCATTGATTTCAGCGTTATTACCCTCATTGGCTTATCCTCCTATTAGTTTAGAAATAGTTGATTTAGGGGAGCAAATTCCAGCGCTAAAACCTGTCTCGGAAATTAAAAAGACTCCTTTTAATTTCAACAATCTCTTTGTTTGGGCCAAACGACAACTGCGACAGCATCCATTAATAGTAGGAGTAGTTAAAGAAGGGCCAAAAAGTATTTTGACTGCCTTCAAACTCCCTAATCAAAGCACGCCCAGAATTCTTTTTTCTGGCTATGCGTATGACTTGGAACCATTGGCTCGTGAACTACATCATCAGGGCATTCATACAACCGTTTTGTCGGATATTCTTCCATCTTCTCGGCTCATGACTCAAACAGCACCACTGTCTAAAGCTCTTAGGCAGAAGTTGACCACAACAGGTAAACAATTGTTGCAAGAGGCTAAGCTGTGGGCGCCCCTAGAAAAGTGGGGGCTTAAACACTTTTCTTTATGGAGTACACTCCTTCTATTTTGGTGGGAAAAGTTGGTGCCTGAATTATGGTTGTATTATCAGCGAGTCCTGCCTCTCCTCCAGCAAAAAAAATTCGCAGCACTGGTAACCTGGGATGTGAGCGGGAGCAGCCTGAGCAGCGCTGCAGCTAACGCTGCCGCAATTGCTCAGACACCCTGCTATGTCTACCAGCACGGCAGTTCCAGCGGAATTGATGCCCGATTATGGACCATGTATCTACGCAACTGCGACACCTTTCTAGCATACGGAACAGGCACAGTAGATGAATTTAAGCAAAGCTGTCCGGAGTTCCTATCCCCCCAGGCTCGTCTTAAATCCGTTGGCTCCCCGCGTCTGGATTTACTACGTCAGCAATACCAACCAAAAAGAGTCAAATCTTGCAAACTCGCTTACAAGCCGGAGACCCCCGCCCGTTGATATTATATGTTCCAACTTGTTTCGGAACCTTTGGTCGTGCCATTAGCGATCTTGCAGCCTATCCCGATGTGGCCTATTTTGAGCTTCAACAAAAAATCCTGAAATTGTGGCAGGAAACCCCAGAGGTACGCTTGGTTTATAAAGAGTTTATTGTAGCCAATGATCATAATAGCCTGGTTATGCGGGATTTTATACAAGATCAAATTCCTGACGCTATCATGACTAACGAAAGACTGACTGATTTAATGTGGTCAGTTGATGCGATTATCGTAGATCATGTTGTTACCGCCATTAATGAAGTTCTTCTAACCAATAAACCTTTGCTTGTCTACATGCCCAAGCCCAATGCCTCCAGCCCACAGGCGAAAACTTTGTTAAGTAAACGCGCAATTGTAGCTGAAACACCCACCGAATTTAACTCTGGAGTACGAACATTACTACAAATGGGTCATTATCCTGAAATAGATAACCCGAACACGGAATTTCTTCAACATTATGGTACCCATTTGAATGATGGCTGCTCGGCCCAAAGAGCTGCAGCTTTAATTTTGCAAGAACTAAAACGTACCAAGTAGGGTCAACTATGAGACAAGCACGAGTATTAGGCCGCCAGAAAAGCGCCAAGCGAAAGATCTGGGTGGCTGATTATCTGGGGACACAACCCGTGTTGGAGGCAGTAAGTGAGGCGGCTAGTCATATCGGCGGGCAAGTGTTAGATATTGGTTGTGGTCATCGCCCTTATGAAAGCTGGCTTCCCAGCAGCGTAACCCGTTATGTGGGCTTAGATTATGAAGTGGAAGATGCATCTCCCCATCTCGTAGGTGACGCCCTACATCTACCATTCCCAGATGCGAGCTTTGATACGGTATTTACCATGCAAACATTGGAACATCTACCTGACCCATTTCAAGCTTTTCATGAGATTGCACGCGTGTTGCAGCCCGGCGGGAAATTGATTCTAACGGTACCCCAAAGCTGGCGCGAACATGAACAACCCCATGATTATTTCCGCTTCACCAGCTTCGGCTTGCGCCGCCTGTGCGACCACGCAGGATTAAAACCGCTGACTGTCCGGGCCGCAGGGCTAGCCTGGTCACATCTGGGCCAATCTTTCTTAACAACTTGTTTACGGGCAAACATTGTACGCATTCTGGGGCGATTCCATATTTTTGCGCCAATGATATTGATGGTAAATCTCACCTGCCGCTTAATGGATTTTGTGTGGCGTGATGAAGATGAAGCTATTCACCATCTGCTAATTGCTGAGAAAATGAAATAATGAATGGGGGATTAGGTCAAGGCACACCTTGTGCTATTTTCATCACAGGAGGTGACAACCTTATGGATAAGTTTGCTCTTTGGAAAAAAGCAATAAACTCAAAGCCGGTTAACAAAGTGATGTTCATCGAGGAAAAGTGTCGAGGAAAAACTGTGCTTGACCTAGGCTGTGTAAGACATAATGCTGATTATGCAGTAAAAGACCCAAATTGGCTACATAAAAAGATTCAAAGCGTTGCCCAAAAAGTTATAGGATTTGACTTTTTACAGGTAGAAGTCGAAAAGTTGAGGGCTGTGGGATACAACATCTTATGGGGTGATGTAACAAAACCGCTCGATATAAATGAACAATTCGATGTTATTGTAGCAGGTGACTTATTAGAACATTTATCAAATTTTGAAGGTTTCTTTGAAAACTGCCACAGGTTGTTAAAGCAAGAGGGGATTTTGATTATAAGTACTCCAAACCCGTTTTACACTGGGGTATTCTATGGGGCTGCCTTTAAAGGTTTACCCCTCATTAGCCCAGAACACACTTGTTGGATTGACCCTCAGTGTCTCGCTCAACTTTCGACACGATTTGATTGTATAATAAGCGAAATTTATTTTATCCAAAATACCTGGAAATTGCCTTACTATATTTGGGACTCAGAAAACCATCCTTTTGATATTCTTAATGAAAAATGGACTAATAACTCATTTTGGTTCAAACTGAAAAGGAAAGTATTGGGGCTGATTTTCACCTTGTTCTATGAACCATACAAAACCCTTGTGGGTACAAACTCAAAACTGGTTAAATATAGTGATTATATTGCTGTTTTAAGAAAAAGTAACAATGCTTTGGTATGACCACCAAGATTAAGCTGGGTTTCTACATGTCTACCCCGGCGATTGGGGGGGCTGAACAATACTTGCGGGACCTGCTGTGGTCGCTAGATCGAAATTGCTATGAAGTAACTCTTTTTTACGAAGCGTGGCCAGCTTTTTGAACAGTTTCTTGATCTCGACTAACTGCCCAGCACTTACGCCGTTGTCCGATACCGCTTTTTGAAGATAGCCAGTTTTTGCGCCATTCACCTCAGTTA
>JAAUSP010000469.1 GCA_012032575.1 Anaerolineales bacterium
CCCCTCATCCTCTTTCATCTTCGGCTTCTACCTGCTCATGACCATCGGCGAGAAAAAACAAGACCGCTACTTTCTGCCGGTCTACCCCTGGCTCAACCTCATCGCCGCCGCCGGACTGCTCTGGATTTACGATTTCGCTTTGCGCGCCTTCGGCGGATTTACGATTTATAAACCACGCACCACGCACCACGCACCACGCACCACGTTCTTCCTCCTCATCATCCTTTTCCAATCCGCCCTCGTGTACGCCAACTTCCCCTACTACTTTACCTATTTCAATCCACTGCTGGGCGGCTTGCGAGGGGCGGCTCAGGCCGTGACCATTGGCTGGGGCGAAGGGCTGGATTTGGCCGCTGCTTATCTCAATGAGCACACCGACCCCAGCCGCACCCGCGTGTCCAGTTGGTATCAGTCCACCTTTGCCCCCTTCTACCACGGCGATTCGATCAGCTATTCGCAGGAAAAAGGTAAAGCGCTGGCCGGGGATTATGTGGTTTTTTATATCAATCAAACCCAGCGCCGCTTTCCTGATGAAATTATGTTTGATTATTTCGAGTCACGCGGTCAGCCGGAAAAGGTGATTACCCTGCAAGGGCTGGATTACGCCTGGATTTACCCCAGTTTGGGCGTTGACCATTACGTGGAAGATCAGACCTACAGCGGCATTGCCTCGCTGCTGGCCTGGCAGTGGGCCGGGGGCGACGCGCCGCTCAGTCCCGGCCAGCCCGCCGAATTTGAGCTTTACTGGGAGTACCTGGGCAAGCGGCCCGACGAAGTCTTTTTCTTTCGGCTGGTGGATGGTCAGGAACGTATGTGGGCCGAGGGCCAGAGCCGGCCGGTGATAGCCCAAAATCCGCCCCTGGATAAGTGGCGGCAGGGCGAAATTATTAAGGAACGCGGTGTTCTAACCCCGCCGGGCGATATGCCGCCGGGCCAGTATCAACTTCAGATCGGCTTCTACACCGCCGCTCCAGCGGTAGCCAGCGGTGAACTCCTGTTCAGTCTGCCCTTCACCAAGTCATTGGTGACGATAGGCCATACGGAAACCCAGACCGCCTTCCAGTTGCCGGAAAACGTCGAGCCGGTTGACCAGTCTTTGGGCGATGTTTTGACTCTGCTGGGCACAACCTTCCCGCAAAATCTCCCGGCTGATTCGCCGGTTATCCCACTTGATCTCTATTGGCGGGTCGAGCAGCCCATCCCGGCTGATTTTAGCCTACACCTGGGTCTGATGAACCCCGGCGATGAAGCCCAGCAAGCCTGGTTCGATTTGAGCCTGGCCGAAACCCTCCAGCCGCAGGATACTATCTGGCGGCCCGGCGACATTATTCGGACCTCCTGGCGGCTCGACTTGCTCCCCGGCACGCCGCCGGGAACCTATTATTTTGACCTGATCCTGCCCGACTCGCTTGACAGCGGGCAAATAAAAAATTTACCGTTTGGCAGCCTGACTCTCCACCACAAATGAGCAAAAAATGAGCATCTTTTGGTCTGGAAAGTTGTTAAAGCTTCGGTTAAGCTGAACAGGCTGAGACCCAAACCTACAAGTTAGCTAACGGAGCAGCTTTTGTCTCAACTATCCGATGAAGCGCTGCTGCAATTAATTGCCGAGCGCGATGCGGTTGCTTTAGAAACACTCTACGACCGCCATGCCCAGACCATCTATAATTTAATCATCCGCATTGTCCGCGACCCGGCGGTTGCGGCTGAGCTATTGCAGGAAACATTCTGGCAGGTTTGGCAGGCCTGTGGGCAGGGTCAGTTTCGGGGGGAAGGCGTGGCCGTGGCCTGGCTGTGTCGCATTGCCCGGAACAAGGCTCTCGACCAGTTGCGCCGCCAAAAAGCCCGCCCCCAACCTGTGGCCACCGAGTCAGATGAAGATGAGCAGCGGCTGTGGGATCAATTTGTCGCCGCTGATGCGGCTGTGGAACAGGTCACCGAGCAGGCCTGGGATCGTCAATATTTGCAGCAAGCTCTCCAAAAAATCCCCGCCGAACAACGCCGCTGCCTGGAGTTGGCCTATTTTGAAGGCATGAGCCAGCGCCAGATTGCCGAATATACCACTACCCCCCTGGGAACCATCAAAACCCGGCTGCGTATGGGCCTGGAAAAGCTGGAATACCTGCTCCGCGTAGCCGGCTACCGCGCCGAAGACGTCTATTAACCCTCAAAACCCATCCCCGGTACACTTAGCTTGACCGGAATGATACCCCCGCCCTGTCCCGCCGAAATCATCCGCCCGGCTAAGCCCTGACTTCATTTGTCCGTTTCTCACCAAATGGCGAGAAACGGATTTTTTTTATTTTGCCCAAACCCGATACATCCATCTGCCATCTATGTGCGTCAAGGTAGATGTGGGTAGAAAAACCAGATCGAAACCTTACCCCAACTCATTCTGTAAACTCAAAAAGAAATCGCTACCAGCAACCCTGCACCCCGCCGGCTAAGTTTTGCGGTGGTCGGCGGTCCGCTGTCGGCGGTCAATTTACCAGGAGGTGTTTATCGCCAAACGGCCACGCTGTCACAAAACCTGTCATCTGTTCATCGCCTGAAATGACTCAGGCTCCCTTTGCCAACAAAGAAAAATCAGAAAAGGAGAAAACGACCGTGTTCAAACTAAAAACCACTATGAGATCTGTTCTGACCACCGCCTGTCTCATCGGCCTGGCGCTGGTCGCCTTGATTATCGGGGTAGCCCCGCAGCCTTCGGGGGCTGCCAGCCATCGCGAAGCCCCCCTGATCGCCATGGACCCCGGCGCTGACATCACCGACTTCTTTATGTTCCGCAGCTACGAAGCCGGCAAAGAGAACAAAGTTGTCTTGATTATGGATGTCATCCCCGGCCAGGAACCAAGCTCCGGCCCCAACTACTTTACCTTTGATCCCAATGTGCGCTACGAATTTCATATTGACAACAATATGGACGGCAAAGCCGACGACGTCGAGTTTTTCTTCCAATTTAAGAACGAATTCCGGGGCATCAACAAAGACGCCGACCTGTTCCTGTCCTACGTCGCTCTGCCCCCCATCACCAACCTGGATGGCGATGGGTCTGCTGGCCTGGGGCTGCGCCAAAAGTACACTATTACCATGAAACATGGCGGCAAAATGAAGCAGATTGCGGAAGGGTTGATTGCTGTTCCCTCCAATGTCGGCCCACGCACTATGCCCAATTATGATAACCTGGCCTCGCAGGGGCTTTACAACCTGGGCGATGGTATCCGGGTTTTCGCCGGCCAGCGGGATGATCCCTTTTATATTGACCTGGGCGCTATTTTTGACACCCTCAACCTGCGCAACCCCGGCACCGATATGCTCTCCGGGTTCAATGTTAACACCATCGCCCTGGAAATCCCGATCAAGATGTTGACCAAAGACGGCAAAACATAGAAGCAACCCAGTTCCCGGTATTGGGCGCGTATGCCGCTACCAGCCGCCGCAGCATCACCGTTCTGCGCGGGCCACATCCCACCCAAATTCGCGGTGCCTGGGTGCAAGTGCAGCGCCTGGCCAACCCCCTGGTCAACGAAGCCATCATCGGTACCGAAGATAAGGACCGCTGGAACGCTCTGAACCCGGTTCAGGAAAAAATGTTCCTCGACTACTATCAGAACCTGCGCCTCAATACCGCTCTGGAAGCCGTTTTTGGCGCAGATGCCGAACCGCTGCTCAATATGGTTGACCTGCTGTTGAAGTACAAACCCGAAGATAAGCAGCTTTCCGAACTGCTGCGCCTCAATCTGACCGTAGCCCCCACCCCGCTGGCCAACCAGAAACCGTTGACCGTGCTCGACCCGACCCCGGACGGCGCCGGCTGGCCCAATGGCCGCCGCCCGATTGACGATGTGACCGACATTGCTATCAAGGTTATTGGCGGTAACAACTACCTGACCGCCAGCGACTCGGTCAACACCAATGACAAGCCGCTGCCCGAAACCTTCCCCTTCCTGTCTTCGCCGTGGGATGGCCTGAATCGCTTCCACGTGAACCCGCCCGCTCCCTGATAATTTGTTCTTTCAAGGAGGTTGGAAATCAGGTTTTATGATTTCCAACCTCCCCCTTCATTTATTCACCGTGAACCTGGCAGGAGAGGTAGGAATGCAAATCGTTAGACTGAGAACAACCCCAACACGCGCCCTTATCTTTTTGTTCATCGTCACCGGATTGGTAGTTCTTTCGTGGGGCCTGGCCCGTTCCCAGGGGGTGAGCCTCACTCCGGCCCTGGCCGAGCATTACTTCGGCGGCGTGGCCGGCCGCACCGGCTCTTCCACCGACCGGCTCATCGAAAGTTTGCAGACCCGGCTAAAAACCAACCCTGACGATTGGCCGGCTTACAGCCAGCTTGGCCTGGCTTATCTGCAAAAAGCTCGTGACACCGGCGACCCCGGCTATTACCAGAAGGTTGAAGATGCCCTGCAAAAAGCGTTAACCCAGGAGCCGGATGATTATGCCGCCGTCAGCGCTATGGGAACCCTGGCCCTGGCCCGCCACCAATTCGCTGAGGCGTTGGAATGGGGCGAACGCGCCCGGCGGCTCAACCCCTACCGGAGTTATGCCTATGGCGTCATCGCCGACGCCCAGATTGAGCTGGGCCGCTATGACGAAGCCGTAGCAACCCTGCAAACCATGGTGGATTTGCGACCGGATTTGAGCGCCTATTCCCGCATTTCTTACGCCCGCGAACTGCACGGCGATCTGCCCGGCGCGCTGGAGATGATGCACCAGGCCGTTGACAGCGCCAGTCCCGCCCCGGAAAATGCCGCCTGGACCCGGACTCAATTGGCGAACCTTTATTTTAACATGGGCAACCTGGCCCAGGCTGAACTCGAATACCAGCGTACTCTTGATACTTATCCCGATTATATTTACGCCCTGGCCGGATTGGGCCGGGTACGCGCCGCTCAGGGCCAACCGGAGGCAGCCATCACGCTGCTCAGCCAGGCTACCGCAGTGATGCCGCTGCCGGAGTTTGTGATGACCCTGGGCGATATTTATCTGAGCACCGGCCAGACTGAGGCCGCCCAGGAACAGTACGACCTGGTGCGGACCATTCAGAAGCTGCACCAGGCCAATGGGGTAGACGTGGATTTGGAACTGGCCCTGTTTGAGGCCGACCACGGCCGCACCCCCGCCGCAACCGTTGAGCAGGCTCGCGCGGCCTGGGCGCGCCGGCCCACAAATGTCTATGCCGCCGATGTGCTGGCCTGGGCGCTTTATCAGGCCGGCGAGTACGAAGAAGCGCAAACCTTCTCCCGGCAGGCGCTTCGCCTGGGCAGCCAGGATGCGCTGAAATTTTACCACGCCGGCATGATCGCCTACCGCCTGGGCGACGCCGCGTCAGCCCGCGATTACCTGGAACGCGCTCTGAATCTCAACCCGGCCTTTTCTTTCCTCCATGTCGAGGAAGCCCGCCGCACCCTGGCGGCGTTGACCGAATGAATAGTCAAATTATTGACCTGTATCCCTGAGGTAACTGATGAAAAAGCTGCGCTTCTTTAGCCTGATGACCCTGATCCTGATGCTCACGCACCTGCTGGCCCCGGCAGCGGCGGCCCATCCCCTGGGCAACTTCACCATCAATCATTACGCCGGTTTGCATGTGACCCGCCAGGCCGTCACGGTGGATTATGTGCTCGATATGGCCGAAATTTCAGCTTTTCAGGAAATCGGCACCTTTGACGCCAATGGCAACGGCCAACCCGACCCCGCCGAGACCGAGCGCTACCACCCGGCCCAATGCGCCGCTATCGCAGCCAGGCTGGACCTGCGCCGCGACGGCCAATCTTTGCCGCTCACCGTGGAAACGTCCACACTCGAATTTCCTGCCGGCGCAGGTGGGCTGCTCACGCTGCGGTTGACCTGTGCTTTTCGGTCACCGCTGACAGAGATGGCTGAAGCGGTGCAATTAGAGTTTGAAAACAACGCCTACGCCGAGCGCCTCGGTTGGCGTGAAATTGTCATCAGCAGCGATAGCGTTTCTCTCGACGGTGATTTGACCGGCCTGACCAGCAGCACCAGCCAGCGCCTCACCGCCTACCCCCGATGACCTCCTGACCACCCCCCTGAATCAGCGCCGGGCCTCCTTCACCCTCAACCCGCTCG
>JAAUSP010000470.1 GCA_012032575.1 Anaerolineales bacterium
GCCCCGACCCCGACCCCACTCTTCTTCCCCGTCTACCGTCTACCGTCTACCGTCTACCGATGCCGTCCGCCAGAAGTGGCAGCTTGGCGATGCCCCCACCATCCTGCTTTACTCCCGCTTCTGGGAATTTCGGTTGGAGCGGATTGTCACCCTGGTGCGGCTGATAGCGGCCCAATTGCCACAGGCTCGCTGGTTGATGGTGGGGCAGGGACTGCAAGGAGAGGACAGGACTCTGGCGGCTCATCTAGCCGAGGCCGGGTTAATGGATTATGTTCGTTTTACCGGCTGGCTGCCCTTTGAGGAAGTACCTGACTATTTTGCCGCAGCCCATGCAGCCGTGTATCCTTATGATGACACGCTGATTAACCGGACAAAATGTTCGGTTAAACTGATTGGCCTGTTGGAAGCGGGTGTTCCGGTGGTGGCCGATGCCGTCGGCCAGAATGTCGAATATATCCAGCACGGCGTATCGGGCCTGTTGACGCCGCCCGAAGATGATGAGTCTATGGCGGCAGCCCTGGTAAGTTTGCTGCAAAATCCTGAGCAGCAGCAAGCTCTGGGCCAGGCGGCCAGGCGGGATTTGGCCGAGAAATTCGATTGGGCTTATCTTGCGAAAATTGCGGAAAGGGCGTATGGTTGACCGTGATACAATTTGAAACATGGCCGCGCTGGCTGCGCGATTTCCTGCCGCTGATCTTCTGGATGGCCATTATTTTTTGTTCTCAGCCCAGTCAAGGCTGGTCACAATCGAGAATGAAGCCGGCGAAAAGTTTGTTTACAAAACGGCGCATATGCTGGCTTATGCCGGATTGGCCTGGTTGTGGTGGCGAGCGCTGGCCCCGGACCGGCAGGTAAGCTGGTCCAATTTATTGCTGGCCTTTGGGTTGGCCGCGCTTTACGGCGTGACTGACGAAATTCACCAGCGCTTTGTGCCGGGCCGGCACGGTCAGCCGGCCGACGTATTTTTTGATGCCGCCGGAGCCTGGGCCATGATCCTGCTCATCCGGCGGGCCAAATGGCTGCGAATCTGACCTTACTGATTACTTTTCTGAAGGAGAGATGAACTTGCGATGATACCGCTCACACCGGAGCAAAGGGATTACAAAGAAAGAACGCTTAATCAGCTCATGGTTAACCTACCCCTGCTTGAGGCCAAATTGGCGCGGGAAACTCAACGCCAGGTGGTGGTTACACTGCACGAGCATCTTGAGGCAATTGAGGCCCATATTGTGCGGCTGCAACAGGAGCTGACCCACGAAATTCTGCTGGACCCGGTCGCCGACGACCTGTGCCGTCAGGCTGCCAGTGCCCTGACCAAGCAAAAATTGTTTATGGCTAAACGTTACATTGACAAGTTGGAAGCCATTGAGCCGTTTTACCCGGAGATAAGCCGGTTAAAGCAAGAGGCCGAGTCAGGCCAGGTCAGCCGCCGGACACGCGCCCTGAGCCAAAGCGAGCCGCTGCCGGTGGCTGCGGCCAATGTCCCCCTGTTGACTGCCGGAGCCGCCGCTGGTCCAGCCGCACCGAATGATCCCAGGGCAGCGTTACCGCCACGGGGCAAGTCGCGCCAGAAAGAGACCGGTGGCTGGCGGCAGTATTTTCAATTTCATATCGTGGCCAGTTGTTTGGTGATTATGCTGCTGGCATGCGTGATGGCCAGCGTCGGCGGGGTGAATGTGCTACGCTGGCTAATTGAAGGCTCGTGAGGCAAAGAGGCGAGGACGCGAAAAGAAAATCTTTACTTCGCGTCCTCGCCTCCGTGTCCTCGCGTCCTCCTCTCAGGAAACCTCTGTCAGCCCGGTCAGTTCGGCCCACTCAGACTCGCTCAATTCAAGCATCCGCTCATTTTGGTGGATCACCAAATCGCCAAAAATTTCAAGTTGTTCCACCCGAATCACCCGCCGTTTGATTAGCTCCAGCACAGCCAATAAAGTCACAATCACCTCGATCCGGCTGTGGCTGCGGGCCAGCAGCTCTTGAAAGCTGACGGTTCGATTGGCTTTTAACTCTTGCCGGATATGGACCATCTGCTGGCCGATAGTGACCACTTGACGCGAGATAACCTCATCCACCACCGGATCGGGCGGTTTGATAGCCAGGGCGGTGCGGGCGGCTTGCAGCAAGGCCGTCAGGCTGATTTCACCGGGAATGAGCTTTGGCTCGATTTTGAGCGGCGGGGCCACCCGGACAAAATTGCGCTGGCCGGCTGCCTCCACCTCCTGCAACTGGGCGGCAATCCGTTTGAACTGCTTGTAGGCTAATAATTGGCGGGCCAATTCGTCGCCAATATCTTCTTCGGCCTCGTCGAGCATGCTGGCTGGGGGACGCGGCAGCAGCGCCTCGGATTTGATCAAAATCAACTTGGCCGCCACCACCAGAAAATCGGTCAGCTCGTCCGGGTCAACCTCACGCAAAATATCCAGATAGGCCAGATATTGATCGGTGACATACGCCAGCGAAATCTTGGTGATGTCCAGTTCTTCCTGCTCGATCAGGTTGAGCAGCAAATCGAGCGGCCCCTGAAAGTCGGGCAGGTCTACACTGTAAGGGGTGGGGGTTTCTTCGGGAAGTTTGTTTGTGTCCATCTGTTATTCAATCCGTGTTGCGTCTTCCGTAAGATAAACGGAAGACGCAACACGCAACACGTTTTCTTGAGCCACCTATCGAAACAGCCTAACCTTCAACTTCATCCGTCTCGGCCCGCTCGTAAAAGCAGAGTTGAGTGCTACCGTATTTGCGTTCATCGTAAAGAACCAAATTTTGCAGGGCGACCGCTTCATACTCAACCGGGTGAATCTGGACGACCACTGCGCCGTCGGGCAGCAGCCACTTGTTAAGCTGGCGGTCAACGGTTTGCAGGGTTTTGAGCCAGAGCTGCTGGTATTGGGGAGGGGCAATGTAGATCAGGTCGAAGGGTTGGGCCGGCGGCTGGTCCAGAAAACTGAAAACATCGGCCCGCTTGACCAGCGCCCGCTCGGCCAGGCCGGTGGTGCGTAGGTTTTCGCCGATGATCCGGGTTGCAATCTGGCTCTTTTCGATAAAGGTGACATGCCCCGCCCCCCGGCTCAGCGCTTCGATACCGACCGCGCCGGTCCCACTGAACAGGTCCAGCACCCGCGCCTCGATAATCCAATTGCCTAAAATGCTGAACAACGCCTCTTTGGTCCGGTCGGTAATGGGGCGAGTGGCTTCGCTGGGCACAGCTTTGAGTTTTCTACCTTTGGCAGTACCGGCAATGACACGCATGATGGGGAAATATACCACGATTTGGCAGGGAGTAACAATCAATGGTGCGTGGTGCGTAAATTACCACGCACCACGCACCCCGTGTTAAGCCTTAAAACAGCCCAACCACTCGCCCTGTCTCAAAATCAATATCCACCTTCATCAAGGCGGGGACAGAGTTCAAGCCGGGCATAGTCCGCATGGTGCCGACCAGCGGATAGATGAAACCGGCTCCGGCGCTGGCCCGCACCTCGCGGATGGGCAGGGTAAAGCCTTTGGGCCGGCCTTTCCAGCCGGCTTCGTGCGAAATGCTCAGATGGGTTTTGGCCATACAGATGGGCAGATGGCTCAGCCCGGCATTCTCAAAGTTTTTGATCTGCTGGTTGGCCGCCGCATCATAGCTGACCCCATCGGCCCCGTAAATATCTTTGGCAATCTTTTCGATTTTCTGTTTGATGCTCCATTCCAGCGGATAGAGAAACTGGAAGTTGCTGGGCTTCTCGCAGGCGGCCACGACGGCCTCGGCCAGTTCGGCCGCGCCGGCCCCGCCTTTGGCCCAGTGTTCGGCCAAAATGGCTTGCTCGGCTCCGGCTTGAAGGGCCAGCTTTTTGAGCAAGGCCACTTTCGTTGTCGGTGTCGGTGGGGAAGCGGTTGATGGCGACCACCGCCGGAATGCCGAATTTTTGCACATTTTCGACGTGGGCGGCCAGATTCTCAATGCCTTTTTCCAGCAGTTCCAGGTTTTCTTCGATATAAGCTTTATCCAGAGCGCGACCGGCCACCACTGCCGGGCCACCGCCGTGCATCTTCAGCGCCCGCACGGTTGTGACCAGCACCACCGCATTGGGAATCAGGCCGGAGTAGCGGCACTTGATATTGAAGAATTTCTCCATGCCGATGTCGGCCCCAAAGCCGGACTCGGTCACGACGTAGTCGGCCAGTTTCAAAGCAATCTGGTCGGCGATGATGGAGCTGTTGCCGTGGGCAATGTTGGCAAACGGCCCGGCATGCACAAAAGCCGGCTGGCCTTCGAGGGTCTGCATCAGGTTGGGCATGATCGCGTCTTTCATCAGCACCGTTACCGCCCCGGCGACACCCAAATCCTCCGCTGTGACCGGTTTGCCGCTGCGATCCAGGGCCACAATCATCCGTCCAAAACGCTCACGCATATCCTTGAGGCTGGTGGTCAGGGCCAAAATCGCCATAATCTCCGAGGCGACCGTAATATCAAAACCGCTCTGGCGCGGAATGCCGTCCAATCCGCCGCCCAACCCGATGACAATATTCCGCAGCGCCCGGTCGTTGACATCCAACACCCGGTTCCACTGGATGTTGTAGGGGTCAATGTTGAGCCGCTTCAGCCCCAGTTTGGCCAGTTCCTCATCGCTCTGGCGGCTTTCGTGGTACATGCGCGAGTCGAGCGCAGCGGCCACCAGGTTGTGCGAGGCAGTGATGGCATGCAGATCGCCGGTGAGGTGGAGGTTGAAATCTTCCATCGGGATGATCTGGCTGTAGCCGCCGCCGGCTGCGCCGCCCTTGATGCCAAAGGTTGGCCCCTGGCTGGGCTGGCGGATACAGGTTACCGCCTTTTTGCCGATGAAGCCCAACCCCTGGGTCAGGCCGACAGTGGTCGTGCTTTTGCCTTCGCCCAGGGGGGTGGGGGTGATGGCGGTTACATCAACATATTTGCCTTGAGGCCGGTCTTTGAACTTTTCCAGGACATCCAGATGGACTTTGGCCTTGTATTTGCCGTATAAATCCAGATCATCCTCGGTCAGGCCGAGGCTGGCAGCAATTTCTAAAATGGGTTTTACCGTAGCGGCTTGGGCGATTTCCAGATCGCTTGGGACGGACATAGCGTGATTCTCCTTTGAAAAAATGTGAACGTGATGCGTGATACGTGATGCGTGATTTTTATTCTTCACGCCTCACGCATCACGTATCAACCTATAGTTTATCTTTAACTAATTCATACACTTCATTCGCCAGCGCATCGTGTCCGGCGGGCAACTCGATCCAGAGCACGTGCCCGCCTTTGGGGCGCGTCATGCGCGTGCCGTCGGGAAAGCGCTCGGCGACGACGTTGGACACGCGCCGCACCAGATCGTGATAACGCGCGCGCAGTTGGCGCAGGTGCGTGTCGAACGAGCCCGAGCGCAGGATCTCGGCGGCGGCCATTTGCGTCGGCGTGGCGACCGCGACAGAGAAGGAGTGCTTCATCAAGAGCACGTCGCGCTGGAAGCGCCCCGGCGCACACCAGCCCACACGCAACCCTGGCGAGAGCGTCTTCGAGAGCGACGAGCAATAGAGCACGAACCCCTCGCGATCGTAGGCACGGCACGGCTTGGGCCGCTCGCCTTCGAAGGGCAGTTCGCCGTAGACGTCGTCCTCGACCAGCGGCACGCGATGCTGGGCGAGCAGCGTGACGAGGCGCTTCTTCGCGTCGTCGGGCATGAGGTGTCCGGTCGGATTGCCGAACGTAGGAATCAGCGCCACCGCCGCGACGCGCTCGCGTCCGAGCGCCTGCTCGAGTTCATCGAGGTCGATGCCTTCCTCGGGGCAGGTCGCGATCTCGAGCGCCTTGAGGTGCAGCGCGTCGAGCGCCTCGAGCATGCCGAAGTAGGTCGGGCTCTCGACGATGACCGTGTCGCCGGCGCGGATCTCGAACATTGCGGTCTCGCCGCGCAGGCGCTCCGGCTTGAGCTCGAGCTCGACGCCGTGCTTCTTCGACAGGAAGAACACGTTCTTGTCGAAGAACAGGTCGAGGATCTCCTGGTCGTTGTAGCCGAGCGCGCGCAGCAGGATGGTGACCGGCAGCTTGCGGCGGCGGTCGATGCGCGCGAACACGCA
>JAAUSP010000471.1 GCA_012032575.1 Anaerolineales bacterium
AGTCCCGGCCTGGGGGTGATGGTCTGGGCGCCGCTGGAATTCTACACTCACCCTGCTGCTGACGGTGCTGGCCAGCATCGCCCTGGGGTTGTTTATCTCGGCCTCGGCCACATCCAAAGATATGGTCACTTACCTCATCCTGATTGCCATCCTGATCCAGATCGTCTTTTCCGGGGCAATTTTTGAACTTTCACCCCTGACCGCGCCGCTGTCCTATCTGACCATCACCCGCTGGTCGCTGGAGAGCCTGGGCATCAGCGCCAACATCGAACACCTGAACACCCTCAGCCAGGTGCGGGTGGAGAATGTACTGGATACGGGCCGCGGCCTGCAAACCCTGGTCAAGGATGTTGCCACGCCGCTTGATTTCTACATCAATTACACCCCCAACGCCCTGGCCCTGGCCTCGCGCTGGATTTTGCTGCTGGCCCATATCCTGATCTGGAGCAATCTCACCATCTGGCAAATCAGGCGTAAGGACGAGATTTAGGCTTAGCACGGCAGCCACCTCCGAGGAAGTCATGTCATTCCGACCGTAGGGAGGAATCTTCTTCCCCGCTGCTTAACTTTTAGGCCGGGACCAAAATTTCTCGGCTTTCAGCCTCGAAATGACATGCCAGAAATAAGGAAAAATAGTGACAAAGCGAAAATCAACCCTCAACCCTATCTTTATTGTTATTATCTTGCTGGTTCTGGCCGGTGGTATTGGCGCATATTTATTGGCCCAGGGAGGCCCTACGCCGCAGCCAGCCGCCGACGCCACCCCCACCCAGCCGACCCTGCAACTCCCCACCCTTCAACTGACTCCCCCCGCCTCTCTCTCTGACCTGTCAGCCCAGGTTGCCGCCGACTATCCTCAACTGGCCGAACTGCTCGAAAACCCCGAACTCGGCTCGGTGTACAAGGATTTTTACATCACCTACCAGAACGCCGGACAGGAAGCGGCTCTGGCCCTGGCCCGCCAGCGCGGCATTCTCAACGAAAACGATGATGTGGTAATGACCCTCATCCTCGACTCGGCGGAGGAAACCCCCGCCCTGGTGACGGAACTGGAAACCGAGGGGGTGATTGTCGAGAGCAGCTACCAGGACCGGATCAACATCATCATTCCAACCCAGCTCATTCTGGAGCAAATTGACGCCACCGAGCCGGAGCTAATCGTCGAGCGGATTGCCAATCTGGAGCACGTGGTCAGCCTGCAACTGCCCAACAAACTGTCGGCGGATCAGGGTGGTTTTGCCGGCGAGGGAGTCGCCGTAACCCTGGCCGGCGAGTGGCAGGGCCAGGGCTTTACCGGGCAGGGGGTCAAAGTGGGGGTGTTGGATTTGGGCTTTGCCGGCTACGAGGGGCTGTTGGGCACGGAACTGCCCCAAGACGTGGTCATTTCGACCTTTGGCAACCCGGCGCAACTGGGGGTGCAGGTCCACGGGACGGCCTGCGCCGAAATCATCCACGAGATGGCCCCCGACGCCCAGCTTTATCTGGCCTATTTCGACGGCAGCGAGGTGGCCCTCGGCCAGGCGGTGGACTGGCTGTTGAGCCAGGGCGTGGACATTGTTTCCAATTCGACCAGCATCAGCGGCCTTAGCCCGATGGACGGCAGCGGTTTTGCCGCCGACATTGCCAACCGGGTGCATGATGCCGGGGTGTTGTGGGTGAATGCCGCCGGCAACCGCGCCGACGAGCACTATCGCGGCGTCTTTCAGGATACCAACGGCGACACCCTGCACGAATTCGCCCCGGAGGTGACGGCTCTGCCCTTTACCATGAAAGCGGGCACGGCCAGTTATCTGATTTTGAGTTGGAATGATTGGGCCGCCCGCAACCAGGATTATGACTTGATCCTGTTCGACAAGAACGGCAACTTGTTGGCCAAAGCCGAGGATTTCCAGACGGGCCAGCCCGGCCAGCGCTCCGCCGAGGTGATCTCGTATCAGTTTGCCAAAACCGACACCTATCTGCTGGCCATCCAAAACCGGGGCGGCGCGGCTCGCGGGGATGCTACCCTGGACCTGTTTGTTTACAACGGCAAAATCCCGCCGGAGTTTATGCACCCCGAAGCCAGCCTGGGCACCCCCGCCGACGCCCGCGGCGCGTTTACCGTAGGCGCGGTTAAATGGTCTAACGACGTGCTGGAGCCGTACAGTTCGCAAGGTCCCACCAACGACGGGCGCATCAAGCCCGATTTGGTCGCGCCTTCCGCGGTCAAGAGTGCCTCGTACTCGCCTTTTTTTGACGGTACCTCAGCCGCCACGCCGCACGTAGCCGGGGCCGCCGCGCTGATTCTGCAAGCTTTTCCGGCTTACACCCCGGCTGAGATTGCCACGCTTTCCAAAGCCGGGCGGTCAAGCTGGGCGATGCCCTGCCGAACAACAAATTTGGCGCGGGCCGGCTCAGCCTGGGCCAGACTCCCGCCGCGTCCCAATAAAGGCCAGCCCGCCGTGAACCGGCCACAGCAGCCACAGATTGGGGGCATAAAAGAAAATGGTAGCAGTGAGGATTAAAATGACGGCTTTGCCGAGCCGGTACACCGGCTCGTCTCTTTGGACCCAGGCGACCAGCGCCCCTTCCAGCAGCCCCCAGAGCATGCCGCCGATCACCCCCAAATAGAGATCATCGGTCAACGTCCAAAAAATGGCGTAATAAAAGGCCCAGTGCAGCCCGTCGTAAAGAATTTCCAGCACAGACAGGCGGGCGGCGAGCGGCTTGAGGCCGAGCCGGGCCAGCCCCCAACGCAGCCCCAGGGCCAGCAGCAGCACCGCCAGCCCCAGCCTGATAACAATCCCGCCGTCGGCCAGACATTCGAGCAGGAGCAGGGTGGCGGCCTTTTGCAGGCTGACCCCGTTCAACTCAAGGGCTATGATCGTTTCAAGCCCTTTCAACCCCAAAAATCGGGGCGGCAAGAGTCCGGCAATAACAGCCAGGTACGGCAGACCGACCGTATAAAAAAATCGAGCAGTGGAAGGCAGCCACTGCTCGCTGGTATCAGCTTCGCCCTGGCGCTTTTGCCACCAGGCCCAGGCGACCGGCAGAGCCAGCGACGCCAGCGCCAGACCCGCCAGGAGGAGGTTTTGATTTATCACGCCACTTCTCTCACCCCGGCAAAGGGGATTTCGACCCGTACGGTAGTGCCCCGGCCCCGCGCCGACTCGATGGCGCACACCCCGCCAACCAGTTGGGCACGCTCGTCGAGGTTGAGCAGGCCCAGGCTGGTGCGCTGGTCGTAGGTGGATTTGGTCGCTTCGACATCAAAGCCAACCCCATTATCCTTGATCTCAACCATCAGGCTACTTTTACCGGCCAGCAGGTTGATCTTGATCTCGGTGGCCTGGGAGTGTTTTTTGGCGTTACCGACCGCCTCTTCGATAATGGCAAAAACCACACCCTCGGCTTCGCCGGTGAGCTGGCTGTTGTAACCGCGATTATTGACAAAGACTTTGAACGATTCGGTGGCGTTCAGCCGCTCGGCGTATTGGGTCAGCGCGGGCAGTAAGCCCTGGGTTTCCAAAATAACCGGACGCATGGCGAAGAGCATGGTGCGGATTTCCTGGGTGGTCCGCTGGGCAATCTCTTCAACCTTGACCACCTCTTCATACGCTTTTGGCCATGTCTTCTTTCTGCAAAACCATCTTGATAAAGTTAAGGCGCATAGCAATGGCGGCGATAGACTGGGTCGGGCCGTCGTGCAAATCGCGGGCCAGTTTGCGCCGGGCTTCGGCCTCTTTCTCCAGAATCTTTTGCTGTTCGCGCTGCAAATCTTCAAAAAGTTGAGCGTTTTGCAGGGTTACAATGGCCTGGCTGCAAAAGGTAGTGAGGAGCTGCTTGTGTTCTTCGCTGTAAAAGTGGGGTTCGGTGCTGCAAAAGAGCACCACCCCATAGGTGTTCAACCCGGCCCGCAGCGGCGCGCAAATAGCCGAGCGGCAGCCCGGTGTTGAGGCAAACGAAGTCAAAACCCGGTCTTTTTGGACGTTGTTGGTGATCGTCGCTTCCGCCGTGCGGATAGTCCGGCCAATCAGCCCTTCTTCACCCGAAACCCGCCGGCCCTCATCGGAGCGACCAATGTTGCGACCGGCGGCTACGGTGAGCCGTTCCGCCCCGTTTTCGCTGTCGCCTTCAAACAGCAGCACCATCGCAATGGCCGACTCATCTTTGATCCCGACCTCAGCCATGGCCGAAAAAGCCAGGTCAATCATGGTCCGCAGCACTTTGCGGTAGTTGAGGGTTGAACCCAGGGTCAGCGCCATTTCGGAGATCAGCTTGCCGCGTTCGGTTGCTACCCGCAAACTTTTCAACTCAGTTTCATTTTCCTCGGCCGCCAGGTCGAGCTGCTGGCGGATAAAGGGGCCGGGCAGTCCGCCGGCGATAAACAGCACAATCGCGCTGGCGGCGGCTTCCAGCAGGGCGTTGATCACCTTGACCCGGTCAATCTCCTCGCTCAACAGCGGGACCAGCGGCACGCCGTAACTTAGCGCCACCGGCAGGGCCATCAGCAGGCCAGCTTCGGCGTTCCAGCGCAACCCGGCCAGCATGACCGGCACCATCATCAGCGGCAGCAACAATTGGGCGTGCCTGGGCAGCATGATCATCAAACCGATAGCCAAAACAGCATCCAGAATGGCGGCGATAACGGTCAGCCAACTGGGGAAAAATTTTGACCACAACAGGCCGGCGTAAATTCCATTTAGCCCCAAGCCCACCCCGACCAACACCAGCAGCCGGGTTAAGTTGGTGGTCGGTTGGCGGCTTAACAGGCTTTCGCCAACCACAAACAGGGCAATAAGCAGTAGCCAGATCCAGCGCAGGTTAGAGACAAGCCAATCTAAGGCAAATGTGTTGAGTTGGGTTGTATCTTTAGTCTCAGTAGTGATAGGTGGCCTCCCTCATAATCATCCCACCAACCGGATGATTTATTGTACCGATGGCTCAAGGGCCATCTTTGTATGACTACAGATAAATTATATCCCTTTTCCTCCTTCTTCGCGAACACAATTGTTGTATTTTAAGGGGTTTTAAGGTAACTGAACCCTGGCCTGACTAAACCCTATCGCCAAGAAACGAGACACGCCCATATTATCAGATATGGCGTGCTGGCTCCTCAAATTTGGATAAACTGGATCAACGGGTTTTTACCTTGAGAGTAAACAGGCGATAGTAGACCAGAAAGAGTACACTGCCCCCCGTAACCAGATACATCCCCTGCACCAGGCCCAGCCCACTGTCGCTGCCGGCCATAATGCCGTGACCCAGCGCCAGGCTATACGCCACAAAGGTAAGATAATGAAGCGCCCGCCAGGCTTTTTGGCCCATCTGTTTGCGCAGATAGAAACTGCCGGTCAAGGCTGCGCTCAAATACAAGCCCAGCGTCCCCAGGCCGGTCCAGAGCGGTTCATAGGGGGCCAAAAACGGAACGGCCAGATGAAAGATATTGAAACCGATATAGCGGTCGCCCAGCAAAATCAGGGCGTGGAGGGTGGAGAACAGGATTGTTCCGATTGAAAGGAACTCGTGCAGGCCATAGGCCAGAACCGGCGAGATCAGCCTATCGGTGATTTTGGTGCTCAACACCAGCCCCCAGACCACCGACAGCCACAACAACAGATAGCCCAGCAGGCCGCCGGCGCGGGCCATATACCAATAAGCCTTGGTATCGGCGCTGAGGGGCAGCCCCAGAACCTGGGCTTCCTGCCCCAACCAACTTCGCCACCCTGCCGGCAGCCAGCCGGCCAGACTGAGGCTGAGCAGGGCTAACAGGCTGTGTGAAGGGTCGCTGCGGTAATCCAGCCAGAGCCACACTCCCAGCAGGGCTATCACCCCCCCCGGCGACTACGCCCAGGCCCAGCAGCAGCAGGTCCAACTCTATTTTAGAATTCGCTTGAATTGACACTTTTGATGGATTGATCATTGGTAATAATCTCCTGGAAAAAAGGGGATAAGTTATGAACCGCCGCTGCTTTGCGCTGTGTTGACCGGCGCAGAAACCGGCAGCGGAGTCGGCAGAACCGGCAGATCGGGTAACGGGGCCAGGGTGGGCAGCGGTGCCAGGGGTTGGAATGGGGGCCGGTTGAAAAGTGGTCG
>JAAUSP010000018.1 GCA_012032575.1 Anaerolineales bacterium
ATTAGTCGTGTTTAAGGACGGTAATTCGGTCCTAATGGACACGCTTGGACGACATCTTTATTAATGTACTTGTTCTGTCGACTTCTATCACCCTCTACTGCCCTTCTCTCCGACAGACTGCTAGCAATTTACGCTCTAGCTGAGCCGGATAAGCTGGTTTGCTTTGGTAGTGGGTATCCTCAATGTCATCAATATGAATAACTCGCGGCTGGGCCTGACTGGTTCCGTGACGACAGGCTAAACTGGCCTCGGCGTAGGATAACGGAATGGACTCCAGGTCGGGATAATGATGGCCCAGCCCGATTGTTACCGACAGGCCCAGCTTGCTAGAGAGGGTATGGTAGATAATATCACCTAGCTGCCGCATCTGGGCTACCACCGACCGCTCTGGATCGGTAGAAACAATGGCTATTACCCGTTTAGGAGCACGAAAGCCAACCAAAAAAGTTTTGGTCTTACCGAACATATTGGGAGCAATCTCGGTAAACATTTCGGCCTCCGGCCCCAGCGTTTCAAAACTGTCCACATCAGCCACCAGAACCGCAGGGCAGGATATGGTTTTGCCCAGGTGAGTTAGCGAAGTTTCAAGCGCTGCTTTATCCATATCTAAACCGTACACCAGCCGGTCAACCAGGCTGGTTTCAACTACAGGCAACGTTTTTTTCCAGATAACTTTTGGTTTCCACCACTTCCTGTAATTGCTGCCGCTCTGCTTGAATTTGCTGATAAAGCTGGGTTAGAAGTTCGGTCAGTTTGGCCGGGCGAACGGGTTTGAGTAAATAATCAACGACGCCCAGTTTTATTGCCCGCTGCACGTAAGGAAAATCATCATATGCGGTTAAAATGATAATTCGGGTGGCGGGGAGTTCGGCCCGGATCATGGTTGCGGCCTGTAACCCATCCAGGCCGGGCATTTTTATATCCATCAGCACCACGTCGGGAGTAGCCCGGCGCGCCAATTCAACCGCCTCCAGGCCACTGCTAGCCTCAATTATCGGGTAAAATTCCGAGTCGCTCTGGGCCACCACCCGCGCAATCGTTGAACGAATGAGGGGGGTATCATCAACAACTAATAAACCAGGCATGTTTGTGCGTTTCCTCTTGCTAAAAAAGCGAAAAAAGTCACTCGCCTGCCTGGAAGCTAACCTGGGGGGCGTTAAGGTTCTGGTTTCAAAACCAGTTTCCAGGAAGGTTGTTTGCCCAGGATTCACTATCCGAGCGATCTCCCATTGTCAAGTGCTAAAAACAGCATGATCCGGCAGCCTCGCTCAGGTGCGCTTTCCACCCGGAAGTCAAAATTGTGGTTGTATTCCCCTTCCAACCGTCGAACCACACTCTGCAAACCCAGGGCGGGTCTTTTGCGATACGCCGGGGTGATGAACAGCCGGCTGTTCAGTGTGGTTACCTGAGTTTCATCCATACCCACCCCATCATCCGACACTTCCAGCAAGATATGGTTATCTTCGCGTACTACCCTTACTTTTACCGTCACTGACCGCAGTGAAGGTTCAACCGCATGAACAATAGCATTTTCCACCAAAGGCTGGAGCAGCATACAGGGCACTTGCAGATGTTGCAGTGCAGGGTCTAGCTCAATATGTTTATTAAGGCGATTACCAAAACGGATTTGCTGAATGGTCAGATAACGGTCAATCATTTCTACTTCTTCGCTCAAAGGCACCATCAACGCGGTGTTACGCAAACTGTAACGCAGCAAATCACTCAAGGTGTAGGCTATTTCTTCCGTGCGGGGAGCATTCTCTTCCAGGGCGGTATAACCCACCAGGGTCAACGAATTAAATAAAAAGTGCGGATTAATTTGGGATTGCAAGGCACGCAGTTGGGCATGTTGCAGGGCAGCCTGCATGGCCGCTTTTTCTTGTGCCTCTTTAAGTAGCCGGGCCTGGGTTAAATTGGCCATACCGATTTCAACAATATGATTGGCCGTTAGCATGAGCATCTCTACGGCGGCGTCAAGGCGCTCGCGGGGAATGGCCGGAATTTGATGGGCGGCGTGTAATAACTGATCGCGCGGCAAATCCAGTGATATATTGCGAGTTACAATGTCTTTGACAAATTCATCACGATCTTCGGTTAAGATTACCTGTCCGCATAACAGGCAGCCAATATATTCATTTTCAATGGTAATAGGGGCGGCCACATCCATCAATCCGCCCAAACAAACATAAGCCTCCGGTTTATCGGAGTAATGCGCTGCCAATCCGCCCCGGGCGTCACATTCTTTGCAGCGGGCCAAACCAGTGGGGGTCGAGCGGATCATCTGGCAGATGGGTTGAAAATTACTACTGCGGGTGATCGGTGTCCCGATTTTATTCACGGTAACCGCAGCCACGCCCATCGCTTTTGAAAACGTATCCTGAATGCGTTGTAATACCTTGAGGTCAACAATATCCTCAATGCCTGGATTGTGGGCAGTTACTGCCTCAATAGTTTCCATACCTTAGCCTCCCCTGGTAAAAATAAAAAAAGGAATGACCAAATTAAGTGGTCATTCCCTTTTCACACGAGGGAAATATCCCATTATCTCAGCAAAAACGGGGGGTCTGGCTTAGTTTAACACCAAACTATACAAATAGGATTGCGGATAGGGGAGTGGGTTTAGTGAAAACTTTACAGTTGCGGGACAGCGCTGGAATTCTGACCTCACGGTCAGTCACCTGACTTCACCCTTTACCTCTCGTCTTCCACAAGAACTGACAAGACGTGCGCCTTTGCCTGATTCAATTTGTTATTTTCTTTTAGACAGAATTAACAGGATTTTACATGATGGTATACCAATTTAGCCTGTAAATCCTGTTAAATACTTTAGGTAAAACTCATAAGTTAGTTCTGAAAAAGACATTATTACCAATGGTCAAACTATATTATAGTCGGAATTTTTTGTCAAAATCTGGTCCAGTACCAGCAGTAATTCTCCGTATGGCTAAAAAACAGTAGGCTGATGATGCAGACCGTTAGCGATTAGCCCAGATAAGTTGAAGATTTGTCCGGTTGGCAACAGGCTTGAGCTTTGACCCACCTAACCATTGTGTGCGTTTTGATTTAGAGAATGTGGTGCAATCTATACAAATGAGGGAGGAAATTCTTAAAAAACTGTATGCCAGATGGGTAATGGTAAAAGAGTAAAAAATAGTTCCTTTGCTTTGACACAGGTTTAGTTCGAATCCCGTCGAGGGCATGATGTCTCAAATAGACTCGATCCTAACCGGGATCGAGTTTTTGTTTTCCCACCTCGCAGGAATCCAAATTTTGGTTTGGCTCAAAAACCATAAATGGTTACAATTGAGGAGGATGACCCGGAATTAATCACAAGCCCAAAGTCAACCCCGGAGGAGTTCCATGAAAAATTTAATCCAAGTGTTGCTATTATCAGTCTTATTAATGTTGACCTCCTCAGCGGCTCTGGCTCAAGAAGAAGTGACCTGCCAATCCGATGCGATTGTGCAAAGGGATGATTGGCTTTCGAAATTGGCCGACAAATTTTGGGATGATCCAACCGCCTATCCCATTATTGCCGAGGCCACCAATGCCAAAAATGCGCTCGATCCCAGTTATGCCAGGATTGATGATGTGAATTTTATTGATGTCGGCTGGAAATTGTGCATCCCCGGTTCACCCACACAGATCGGTTCGACCGAAGATACTCCAGCGCCGATTGTTCTCAAAGTATGGGACATCTGGAGCGCCGCTGGGGAGAGTCAGGTTATTGAAACCCTCAACCGTGAATTTGAAGCAGATCACCCCGGCGTCGAAATCCGGCGCACTGCCAAAACTATCGTCAATATGCAGGCTACCGCTCGCCCCGCGCTTGGCAACCCCGATGGCCCGGATATTGTGCAGGTTAATCCCGGCCGGTCGGACATGGCCGCGCTGGTGGCCGCCGGTCTGCTGGCCGATTTGACCCCCTATTGGCGTGAGTATGGCTGGGCCGATCGCTTCCCTGCGCCGCTGGCAGCCCGCAACCGCGTTCTGGCTGATGGCTCGGCTTATGGCCGGGGCAATCTCTATGGTCTGGCCCCCACCGCCGAATTGGTAGGTGTGTTTTATAACAAAAATAAATTCGCTGCGGCTGACATCGCTGTGCCAACCAGCCTGGCCGAATTTGAAGACGTGATGGCAGCCCTCAAAGCCACCGGGGAAACCCCACTCATGCTTGGCAACCTGGACGGGTGGCCGGCCCTCCATCTTTACGGCGAAATCCAAAATGCCTATATCAATGATCCCACCTATCTGGCAGATTTAATTTATGGCCGGGGTCAGGTTAGCTTTGATGAGACGACGGCTGAGCAGGCTGCCGCCAAATACAAAGAATGGATTGACCAGGGCTATTTTCTGCCCGACTTTAACGGTCTGACTTTTGACGAAGTGTGGCAGCAGTTTAATGACGATCAGGGAGCTATGTTAATCAGTGGAAGCTGGTTGAGCAGTGATTTGCAGGCCGGACCCAACGGGTCTGATTTTGGCTTTTTCTTGCTGCCGCCCCTGGCTCAAGGGGGCGAAAAATTGACCCTCGCCGGCGCTTCGGCTACTTATGCCATTCGACAAGGGTCGGCCAACACCGAGGTGGCGGCTGAGTATATTGACTGGATGATGTCGGACAGAGCAATGGAATTGTGGCAGCAGACCGGCCTGATACCGGTCGTGCCAATTGACTCCGGCCCAGCCGAGCCGGGTCTTCAGGCGGATATAAACGCGGCCTGGGCGCAGTTGGTCCAGGAGAAGCGCATCGGAAATTATCTCGATTGGGCCACGCCCACTCTCTACAACACTCTGGCTGTCTCGTTGCAAGAACTGGGCGATGGCCGGATTTCCCCCGAAGAATTCGCCCGGAAACTCCAAGACGACTACGCCGCTTTTCAGGCTCAATAATAGGGTTTCTCGGATTTTGACCAAATGAGGCCAAAAAACGTGTTGCGTGTTGCGTAAAATAAACGAAACACGCAACACGCAACACGAGGTGAAGCACAATTTGTTGGAGGCTTTCAAACTCCCCACCCTACCGATTCCGCTCGCCGCGGACGAAAAGAAACGTACCGATGACGAGGAATACAAAAACATGACCGCCATTATGACGAGGTTAAAGACCGGGTTTTGCAGCACAACTTTGTCATACTCCGGCTGACCGGCGTAAAAGATGCCGCGGGCAAAATCAACGGCGTAGCGCATGGGTGAAATCCGGGAAAGGATGTCCAGATACCAGGGCAGGGTTTTGATCGGCGAGAAGACGCCGGCCAGGAAAAATTGGGGCAGCAAGATAAATGGAAAAATCTGCTCGGCGGCCCGGCGGCTGCTCAGGCTGGCCATAATGATGATCCCAAACGCGCCCCCAAACAAGCAGATCACCACCGCCACCGGAATAAGCCCGACCAGTTGTGGTCCGCTGATTGGAATGCCCAGCAGCAGCCCGAAGATGATAATCGCCACCCCCTGACACACGGCCACCATAGATTCGCCCAGAATTTTGCCAAAGATAATCGAGTAGCGCGAAATTGGCGAGACAAAAATTTCTTGGCTGAAATCATTCTCGCGGTCCTCGATCAGCGAGATGAGGCCGAGCGCCGCCGATTGAAACAGGGTTTGGGCCAGGACGCCGGTAAAGGTGAAGACCAGAAAATTATAGCCCACGTCCTCACCCAGGTTGGCCTGCAAACTGCCCCCCAGAGCAATGATAAAAACCAGCGGAAAAACCAGCGTCGAAATCAGGCGGGGTATGTCGCGCAGGAATTTCAGCAGGTCTCGGTAGGCCAGCGTTGAAATGGCGTTAACTTCGGTCATGGGCCTCCACAATAGCCAGATAGGCGTCTTCGAGGGTGGGGGTGTGAGTTTGCAGCACCGTCAGCGGGGTGTTGATAGCTTTAATCACCTGCTGGGCGCTGTGCCCGTTTAGCGTGATCTTGAAGCGCGGCGTTTCGATGAAGGACAGCCCCAGCCCGGTCAGTTCGGCTCGCAAATAATCCCGGTCGGCGGCGTCGAGCAGCAGATAGGCTTCGACCAGTTCGGCTTTGACCTGGGTGGGCGAGCCATAAGAAACAACTTTGCCCTGGTTGATAATGCAGATGGTGTCGGCTTCTTCGGCCTCTTCCAGGTAGTGGGTGGTCAGAAAAATGGTCGTGTCGCCCTCGGCGCGCACCTGGCGCAGATATTCCCACAGATTGCGCCGGCTGATCGGGTCGAGGCCGGTGGTCGGCTCGTCCAGAAAAAGCACTTTGGGCCGGTGGATCAGGCTGCGGATGATTTCCAGCTTGCGCTTCATCCCACCGGAATAGGTGCGGATGGGCTTAAAGATTTCCTTTTCAATCCCCAAAACATTTGCCAGGTGCTGAATTTGCTGTTTGTAGGCACGGGGCATCAGGGCAAACGAGGGCCGAAACGGATACAGACCATACAGAATGGCGTGAAACCGGACGTTCTCCTCCGCCGTCAGGTTGACATCGAGGCTGGGTTTCTGGAAAATAATGCCGACCTGCCGCCGGACAGCACTGGCGGCGGTGACAATATCGTGCCCGGCAATACAGGCCTCGCCTGAAGTCGGCGACAGGGTGGTGGTCAGGATAGAGATGGTTGTCGTTTTGCCCGCCCCGTTAGGACCGAGCAGGGTAAAAAACTCACCCGGATTAACCGCAAAGGAGATGCCGTCAACCGCATTGGTGTCGGCGTTTTTATAACGTTTGGTCAGGTTGTTAACTTCTATAATTGGCAGCATAGAGCCGGATTATACCACAAGTTACGCCAGGTTGCCTACCGACAAAAGTTGTATTTCACGGTGTTCAACCCATCCTACTAAGTGTGGGAAGACAAACTTAAGAAAAAAAATGAGTGACTATAAACAAGCCTGGTCAGGGTTGTTATCTGGCGACTAGCCAATAATAATCTTTTCTTCAGGATAGCGAATTAAGGTTTGCCGGTCTCGTTGAGCCAGAGCCACGACCAGGGTTAACGGCCCCAGCCGCCCCCAAAACATGGTAAAAATGAGCAAAATTTTACCCCAAGCATCAAGCCTCTCGGTTAGACCCAGAGAATAGCCGGTATTTGAAAAAGCGCTAACCACCTCAAAAACCACCGAAAATAGATTACCCTCACTTAAAAGCACCAGCACAAGCGTTATGCTGACTACCAGGGTGGTTGACACAGTAAGAACGGCTACCGCTTTAGAGATAGTTTCAGTGGATAGGGTACGTTCAAAAATACGGGCCTCATTATGACCGTGCACATTAGAAACTAATGTAACCAGGACTACAGCCACTGTTGTGAGGCCCACGCCGCCGCCCATCGAGGCTGGCGCACCGCCGATAAACATCCAGATGAGGATAATCAGTTGACTGGCCTGGCCCAAATCGGCCATAGGGATTAAGGTAATCCCGGCAGTTCGGCTGGAGACAATCGAGAAGGCTGCCAGTAGCCAACGCTGGTCCACAGGGAATTGCGACAGCGTGTCCCTCTACCAGGGTTTCATCCAAGATCACCACTATTACACCAACCGCCAATAGGGAGAAGGTCAGCGGGAGTATAAGCCGAGTATGGAGCGATAGACGCCGGTTCCGGGGCCAGGCCATTAAATCGTAAACAGCGGTAATACCCAGGCTGCCGATGGTAACCAACAGCCTCAGGGTTATTAATGGAGCTATTTCTGGTAGCCTGTAAAAGGGCATTGAGCCAGCTTAACCCCTGTCCATTTTCAGTGGCTATAGGTAGGGTTAACAGCGCCGTTCCGACAACGATGATCAAGGCAAAGCCCAAAATTAATACTTTGGGGCCTCGGGCGGGCGACGATTTTTTGCCTTGTTCAGGATGATGTTGCCGAACCTGGTGATAGTTAAGCATGTGGCTGTTGTTTCTCAATTCCTCAAAAATGTTCTTCGGTTGTAGAGGGCAGCATAATGGTTTGTTGGGGTGAGTGAGACAGCAATAAACTGACCAGGGTCCAACCAGGCTGTGGGTCAAAGGATGTATCCGAGGTAGCGATCAGGGTTTCCCGGCCTCTAAAAACTAAGAGGGGAATAAAATTATCATGATGCCGGTCACAAAAATCAGCATAAGTGAACTGTTCGGTCAAACCGGTCTTTTTAATCTCAGCCCCCTGATGAATCATAGCTTCCAGCTTTTCATAGGTGATGTGCGCCTTGGGAAACAGGCGGCCCAGCCGCGCGCGACTGACCGACTTGCTTTTGGCCCGGTTCAAGGATTTCGGCGGCAGTTGATATACTTCGGATGAGCCAAATTCGTCCTGCAAATGCAAACAGGCTAGAGCATTGGCCTCGTCATTACTGGTCAGGGCTAACAAACGACCTACTCCTGATAAGTCCAAATTATTTTCGGTTAACTCAGAGAGGATATTGCCATAGTAGATATCCAAGCCTTGTAACCGCGCCTGTTGCACATTCTCCCAATTGGTGTCTACCAGCCGCACGGTAAAACCTTCTGCTTGCAGCGTCTGCCCTAACGATCGGGAGAATTGATGGGCCCCCATCAACAAGAAACCTTGTGGTTCGGCCTCGGCCACGCCCAGCCAACGGGCTACTCGTTTGGCTGTGATCCCTTGCAAAAATACCGTCCCAACGATGACTAGAAAAGTTAAAGAGACCAGTTGGCGAGCCTCAGAATAGCCCAAGTCTTGCAAACGGAAGGCAAATAGCGAAGATACCGCCGCTGCCACAATGCCACGGGGAGCAATCCAGGATAAAAAAAGCCGCTCCCGGCGATTCAAGGTGCTCCCTAATGCGCTCACCTGTACGCTGAGGGGTCGCAATACCAGGATCACCACAGCCAGTAGAATCAGGCTGCGCCAATCGAGAACGACCAGATCAACCAGCGAGATATTAGCGGCCAAGACAATAAACAGGCTTGAGATCAATAAGATACTGAGCTTTTCTTTGAAATGCCAGATCTGTCGGAGTTGAACCAAATCGAGGTTAGCCAGCAGAATCCCCATTACCGTAACCGCTAATAAACCTGACTCGCTTTCCAGAAAGTCAGACACGGCAAAGACTCCCACCACTATCGCCAAAATGACTACATCACGCAAATAATCAGGTAGGAGATACTGTTTAATCAAGAAAGCAACCAGATAACCGCCGAGCAGCCCAGCTCCCGAGCCAACCAACGTCATCCGCAGCAACTCGACGATAGCCCGGCTGCTCACCTGATCTAACGATCCCTCGGCTACGATGAAATCAAAGATCAAAACGGCCAGTAAGGCTCCAATCGGGTCAATCAAAATGCCTTCCCATCTTAAGATAGACGCCAGACTTGGGATAGGCCGGACGTTACGTAGTAATGGAGCAATCACTGTCGGCCCGGTAACCATAATTAATGCGCCAAAAAGGATAGCCAAAGCCCAGGGCAACTCCATAATCAAGCGAGCGGCTAAGGCACCCCCCAACCAGGTGATGATAGCCCCAATTGTAATAAGATTCCGGACTATACTGGCGATGTGGCGTACCTCTTGCCAGCGTAAAGTCAAAGCACCTTCAAAAAGGATAACTGCTACAGCCAGGGAAATCACCGGAAAGAACAGATTGCCCAGGAGAGCTTCAGGTTGAAGTAGACCAGTCACCGGGCCTAACATAAAACCTGTTAACAAAAGGGGTAAGATGGCCGGTGTCTTTATGCGCCAAGCCAGCCACTGGCAACATATTCCTAAACCTAAGATACTGACCAGTAGCAATCCTTCTTGGTGTTCCATGTACCTCCCATTAATCTTTACTCGCTCATACAGCCAGCAAACCACCCACTGGCCTTCAAAATCAAATTGCAGTGGGCGCTCATGGTCGCACGGCAGCCATTTTTTGGCAAAACGGATGATGTAAAAAGGACAAACCGGCGGTGGGTCAAACCGCAGCATGCGAAAGGGGTTAATTTAGGGTTTGACTCGTCGGGTGAGGAAGATAGCGATTGAAATGATTACAACCGTCAAGAGGCTGATACCCGCTCCCAGCGTGAAACTGAGCGGGCGGAAGGTTAATTCGACGGTGTGTTCGCCGGCAGGGACAGGCACGGCTCGGAGCGTGTAATAAGCGCGGAGAATAGGCGCGGGTTGGCTGTCTACCGTGGCCTGCCAGCCGGGGTAGTGGATTTCGCTGAGGATGAGCAGGGCGGAAGTGTCGGTAGTGACGGAATACGTGAGGCGTGAGGCGTGAGGCGTGAGACGTGAGACGTGGTGCGTGGTGCGTGGTGCGTCTTGCGTAATCTCCAATCTCCAATCTCCAATCTCCTCCAGCAGAGCAACATTCCAGCGGTCAAAATTCGGATCGGCGATTTTTTGGAGGATGGTGGCGTCGGCGGTGGTTTCGGCTTGGGTAACCAGCCAGGCACGCGGGCCGACACTGTTGAGTCGGTGGACGTAGGTAGTGTCTTTCTCGGCGGGTTCCTCATAGATAATGGTGGAGGGAACATAAAGTTCCTTGCGCCAGGTGATGACATATTTGACATTGAGCAGTTCCCAGGTGCGCTCGATGGGCATGGGCGGGGCCAGGAATTGATCGTAGCGCCGGGGCCGCAGAGGGCTGGCGCCCCACAAATCTTCGATTTCAAAAGGTACGCCATAGTTGTCGTACACCCGGAATTCGTTGTAAACGCGGTAGGGTTCATCGGGCGAGGCGGCGGCGTCTTTTTTGATGGCAGCAACGGCGGCGGGCATCCGGGTGTGCCATTCGGGTGGCTGGGGGTAGAGATTGGTCTGCCAGTTGACGCTGAACAGATCGAAACAAATCAGAGCAGCGGTGAGGATGGCGAAAATGGCCGGCGACCGCTCCGCCGCAAATTTCCACAGCAGCCAGGCCAGCGCCAGCAGAATCGCCAGCAGTGAGGCTGCCCCTAACAGGCCGTAGAAGGGACTGGCGGGTGTCCAGCCGGTTTGGTTGAGGCCGAAGAAAAAGAGGAAGAGGAGAAGGAGGGAGAAGAGGAAGAGGGAGGCGGTGAGGCGGGAAGGCGTGATGCGTGATGCGTGATGCGTTTCGGAGTGAGGCCCGGTCTCCGGTCCCCGGTCCTCGGTCAGGGCTTTGAAGCCGTATCCGGCCAGGACGGACAGGCTAAAGGCGACGGCGAAGGCCCAGCGTTCCTGGCCGCGAAAAATGGAGAATCCGGGGGCGGCCAGATATAGCGGGGTATAGAGAAAGGTGTTGCCGCCGAAGGAAATCAGGAAAGCGACAAAGGCGACGACCGCCCAGAAGGTGGTATGGCGGTTGGGGGCGGCAAAGACAACCCACAGGGCCAGAATCAAGCCGACAACCCCCACATACAGCGGCGAGTAATGGCTGACCTGACCAGGCAGCAAAAACTGAATCACATCCACCAGCGGAAACCCACCCGCCATTTTGTCATACGTCCCCTCGGCCCGGACGGATAATAAGGTGTACTCGACGGCAGGGATGAATTGAATGGCGGCGAGTCCCAGGCCGGTGAAGAGGAAAAGGAGGGTGGGGAGGATGATGCGTGATGCGTGGTGCGTGGTGCGTGGTGCGTGGTGCGTGGTGCGTAAATACAAGAAGTAGGCCAGGCTGATACACCCCACAATAAAGGCGCTTTGGGGGTGGCCGGCGAGGAGAGTCATCGCCCAGGCGAGACCGGCAGCGAGAAGCAGGGGAGCAGAGGAGCGGAGGAGCAGGGGGGAGAATAAACGTTGAAGGTTGAACATTAATTTGCTGTCGGCTGCGCCATTCGCCATTCGCCATTCGCCCATTCGCTGATTCGCTTGGTGGAGGAAAAACAGGATCAACGGCAGCCAGACAGCGGCTTCGAGGACGGCGAGCTGCTGGCTGGGGTAGCCGGTCAGGTAGCCGCTGAAGGTGAAGGTGAGGGCGGCGATGACGGCGGCGGCGCGGCTGGCAGTAATCTGACGGATGAAGAGATACATAAAGGTGGCCGCCAGCCAGAAATGGGCCAGGGCTTCGATTTCCAGGGCAAAGGCAGAAAAGCCCCAGGGCGCGGACAGGAGCAGCGTCAACAGGCTGGGCGGATAGAAAACGGCGGCCTGCACGTCGGCCCAGAAGGGCGAGCCGGCAAAACTGTAGGGATTCCACAGGGGCAGGCGTCCGGCGCTCAATTCACGCACATCGAAGGTGGTGAAGGCCCAGAATTGGAGGTAAAAGTCACCGGGCGGGAAGGACTGGCGGTCGGCGGGGTTGGGGGTCAGGATGCGCCAGTAGAAAAGAGCGACCAGGGCAGCAAAGATGAGCAGGATCAGCCAGTCGAGACGTGACCAGGATTTCAAGGATGAAGTTCCGTGTTAAAAACGTATTCGGTAAAATCGGCAATGGGCCTATAACCGATGGTTTGATAAATGTGATTCGAGGTCGGATTGGCCAAATCGGTAAACAGGACGCAAAATTGGCACCCAAAGTCGAGCAGCAATTGGCTTAATCCGGCCACGCAGGCCGTGGCATAACCGCGCCCGCGCTGTTCCGGCGGCGTGTAGACCAGGCTAAGGCAGATGCCGTTACGGGTCGGGCGGGATTGGCTGGCCGTCGAAACCGGCTGACCGTCTTCCCACAGGTAAAGGTCCTGATCTTTGATTTTGTAGCGGGTCACTTCAAGTGCTTCAACACTATCGCCGCGATGCAGAGCTTCCGTTTGAAAGGCAAAGGTCCAATCGGCAACTAATTCCAGATCAGCCAGGGTAGCCAGGCGCAGGCGACCTGGAGTGGGTGGAGTCGGCTCAACCCGGCGCAATTCGTAGAGGCGGTTACGGATTTGCACCCGATAACTTGTTCGGGTGAGCCTGGCCCAGGCTGCCGCAAAGGCTTCGGACAGCGGCGGATACCCGGTGACGCCGGCGATGGGCCACTGTCGCAGCGCGGCCTGTCGAATAAACAGATTGAGCGGGGCCTGCCAATCCGATTGCCCGGCGTACAAAACCAGCGGGCGCGGGGGAGTCATCACCGCCGCCAGAAGCAGGGTGTCGTTGGCGGTGATAGCGGCAAAATAGGGCGGATGCTGCTCCGGCGGCAGATAGTGGTTGACGCGCAGCGACAGACCCAAAATCAAATTATTGGCCGCTTCGTTTGTTTCCAAAGCGGCCTGGGTTTGGGTCAGGAAGTCGCGGGCGTTTGAGAAAAACGTCGCCATCATGTGCCGGTTACCCCAGAATAGCGTTGACCTCGGCCGGTACAGAATTTTTCATCCCAGGTCGCGCAACGATTCAGGCAGGTGGTGACAGTCGGCCAATGTCCGCAGGAACGGCCCTTGTGGGCGCATCTGGACGATGCTGACCGAGGTGACCGGACAATCGAAACGGTGGCGGTACAGACCCACGTCGAGGCCCAATAAACTGCACAGCATCACTCGAATGGTGGATTTGTGGGACACAACCAACACATTGCCGCTGCTGAAGCGTTCCGCAATCTCCTCGATAACGCGCATAGCTCGCTGGGCGACCTGACGGGCCGTTTCGCCGCCGGGGGCGGATACCACCCCGGCTCGATGGACCAGCGTAGATAGGCTTCCGGTTGCGTCCGCTGGAGGAGTCCCTGATCAAAGCCCTCCCACTGGCCGAAATTCATCTCTTTTAGGCCGTCACGCAGTTCCATTTCAACGCCCAGAGCGGTACACAGGGGGCGGGCTGTGGCAATGGCCCGCTGCATCGGGCTAACGTAAACGGCCTGCCAGGGAACTGCGCGATAAGCGTCGGCAAAAGCCCGGGCCATTTCTAAACCGGCGGGGGTTAAGTCCACGTCAAGCCCCGAACCGGACAGGACATTGTCACGGCTATAGGCGGTCTGACCGTGTCGTACAAAATAAAGGGTTAAGCTCATTAGAGGACACTCTCGCTACCTAAAAATAAGGATCATCTCCACCACGCCAGCGGACTTCCTCACGCCGCAGCACGCCCAGACGCGAAACCGCGTACAAGCCCACCAGCGTGTAAACAACTCCCGAAAGGTTCAAAACGGTGACCGGCCCCCACCAATCAACCAGAGGGGCCAGCATCCCGGCGACCAGTACCTGCCCGGCGCTGCGCTGGGTGTGAATCAGGCCAAAAATACGCCCCCGGACTTCATCGGCCACCCACTGCTGGAGCATGGTATCCACCAGAATGTAGCCCAGCACCCAGGGGATGGTGTGCAGCCCGGCAACGATAATGACAAACCACAATATCTGGACGTTAGCATACGGAAAAAACATCAACCCGGTCAGCAGAACCGTGACCACGTACAGGCCGGTTACGGTGAAACGCTGCGCCAAACGGGTCGCGTTGGTTGAGCTTAAGATAGCGCCAAAACCGGCCACAGAGTACAACAGCCCATAGCCGATATCGCCACCGTTCAGCACATCTTTCACATAGACCACTTCGACAGTAATCAGGGCGGCTCCGGCAAAAGCGGCCACAAAAGTAGTTACCAACAGAACACGCAGAGCGTGATGACTTGTAGCGTACCGCAAACCAAACTTCAAATCATCAGACCAGCCCGGTTTGGCTTCGCCTTCAGGCCGGGTGCGCGGCAGTTCACCGCTGATGCGGGTGATCAACAGTACAGCCACCACAAAGCTAGCGGCATCGGCCCAGAAGGCGACGGCAGCGCTGGAAGCGGCCACCAGAAAACCGGCAATGGCCGGCCCGACGATTAACGCCAGATGGTTGACCACACTGAGGGCCGAGTTGGCGGGCAGGACTTTATCTTTGCCGACCAGATCGGGCACCAAAGAGCGCTCGGCCGGATCAAAAAAGCTGAAGGCCACGCGAGACAACAAAGCCAGCGTATAAACTTGCCAGAGCATGGTTGCCAGCGGCAGCAGGGCAAAGGTAAAGGCGGCCGCCAGGTTGGCGATAATCATCAGTTTGCGGCGGCTGAAACGATCTATGACCACGCCGGCCACAGGACCAATCAGCAGGGCCGGGATAGATTCGACGGCCAGCAGGCCGGCCAGGGCTGTGGCTGAGCCGGTCAGATCAAAGACGTACAGATTTAAGGCAATAAAGCCCATCCAGTCCCCCAATTTGGAAACCAGATTGGCCAGCCACAACCAGCGAAAGCCGGGCGAGTCTAAAATCAGGGGAAAATAAGCACGCAGCAGCCTAATCAACATCTACCGTCTTGGGTAATATAAATGACTTTTTAGATGAAATTCAATCAGGAGTGTGGAATACAGGCCACACTCCTGATTATAAAACAGGATAAATTTTTGGAACAAATATATTAAGTTGAATGTTACTCGCTGGTCATAATCAACAGCGGTTTCATCTCGAAGCTCTTGTAGCTGGGGCGGAGGCGGTCGGTGTTGTAATATTTGGCTACGTCAACCAATTTTTTGGAGCTGGTGACGGCGTCAATGGGCATGTTGTCGTAGCGGCCATTGCGCAGCACAACCAGTCGGCCATGTACGCCGTGCAGAATTAAATCCAGGGCCAGGTTGCCGTAGGCCATCGGCACAATCGAGTCGAGTGCGTCGGGGTCGCCGCCGCGAACCATGTAACCAAGTTTCTGGCTGATGACATTCAGTTTTTTGCCGTTGTTAAATTTGGCCGAGCGATCTTTCAACTCCGCCGAGACCAGATCGCCAATGCCACCCAGCTTGGCATGGCCATAGGCGTCCTTGCTGGCGTCCTGGAAGACCATTTCGCCACCCTCATACATCGCCCCTTCGGAGACCAACACCACTGAGTATTTGCTGGGGTTCTTGTTGCGGTCATACACCATCAATTCGGCCAGTTGATCCATATTAAATTTGTATTCGGGAATGACGCAGCGATCCGCCGCGCCGGCCATGGTCGGGAGCATGGCGGTATAACCGGCGTAGCGACCAAAGACTTCCAGCACCAGCAGCCGTTCGTGCGAACCAGCCGAGGTGCGCAGGCTGTGGGTCAACTGGATGGTCCGGGTGACGCAGGTGCTAAAGCCAATGCAGTATTCCGTGCCGGGAACGTCGTTATCCATCGTTTTGGGAATCGCCACAACTTTGACCCCCTCCTGATAGAGCCGTACCCCATAGCTCAGGGTATCATCGCCGCCGATTGGGATGAGATAATCAATGCCCAAAAAGTCCAAATTTTTGATGATCTCAGGGGTTATATCATTCTTCTCCTCCGCGTAAGTTTCGCGCAGGTGCAACGGAACGTCATTTTTGGCTATGGAACTGGGCCGGGTTCGCGAGGTATGTAAAAACGTGCCGCCGGTGCGGCCGGCTTTATTGACCACTTCTTCGGTTAATACCTGATACCAATCGCTGTTATCGGCCTCTTTGTCGCGAATGATGCTAGAGATGCCCAGCCAGCCCCGTCGCAGGCCGATCACCTGATAACCCTCGCGCAAGGCTCTAATGGTAACCGCCCGGATCGCCGGGTTGAGACCCGGCACGTCGCCCCCGCCGGTTAAAATACCAATAACACCTTTTGTCTTTTTGATGTTTGCCATACATGTGCCTCCATTCTGCTTGATAAAAGCTAAAAAAATATAAGATTGTTGTTTGGTCCCCCATGGATGCAGCACGCTCTATTTTACTGTAAGAGTGGACAACTCCACAAAATCGCTCCCTGCTGCTACAAACAGACGCTCACCGCTGGCAGCGTTGTACAATCCCGTAATCAGGCGATAATTCCCAGGCGGGAATCTGCCGGGAGGGTCAGGGTGTAAGGGTCGGTCAGGATTTCGCCGGGGAGCCAGGTGGTGGGAGCGGCCCCGGCCAAAGGCTGGGCATCCACCTGAGCGACCACCTGTCCCGCGCCGTTCAAAAGCTGCACAAAGACGGTGTAAGCGGTCTTCATCTCAGTCACACTCTGCCAGTAAAGGGTCAGGGGTTGGCCCAGATTCTCGCCGGGGGTGGGATTGTAGACGAGCAGTTGGAGGGCATAATCGCTGGGGGGGAGATCGGCGGGCAGCCAGAGGCCGCGCCGGTCGGTGATGGGCTGGTTGGGCGGCCAGGTTGAGGTACTCAGCGGCGGCCAGTCGCTTTGGGTAAAGATGTCGCCGCACGAATTCAAAAGCCGCAGTGAGGGTTGGTAATCGGCTGGCAGAGGTGCAACCGTTTGCCAGGTGAGCTCCAGCGGCGGGTCGAGGTCAACTCCGTAGGGCGTGTACCAGATACGGCGATGTTTGGCGGCAATCCCGGCCAAAATCTGGATAGCTCTATCGGGCGAAGGGGTAGCCGGTAATAAAAAATCCCGGTAGACAGGCAGTTCAAACGCCTCGATTTTGCGGATAACCGCCCGCCAATCGTCTTTGGCATAGGCCGGGTTAAAGTAGTGCTGCCAAAGGGCGTAGCCGTTGATGGTGAGCAGAGCGGCCAGGATTAGGGTAGCAGGCAGCAAAGTGGCAAGCAGCAGGGGAGCAGGGGAGCGGGGGGCCACGGTGAAAGCCAGCAAAAACACCAGCATTTCCGGCCCGCGCCACACGCCCCAGCGGCGTCGGGCGGCATAGATCAGCCCCAGCAGATACACGGCGACAAAGACCAGCACCAGCGGCAGTGCTTCAGCCGGCGGCATATACTCCCCAACCGTGTACGCCTGCGCCCCGCGCGTAAAAGTTTCCCACAAGGTCGGCTGGCTGAGCCAGTGCAGAAAGCGTTGCAGCAAGGCCGAGCTAAAGCTCGGCCAGGGAGTGTAAAGCAGAATAATCAGGCTGAGGGTAGCCGCTCAGGGCAGATAAGTGCGCCGGTGCCGTCGCCAGGTGAGCAAAGAGCGCCACAGGTCGTTGAGGGGCAGCCGGGCAAAGTAGAGCGTCCAGGATTCTTCGATTCATTAGCTCTGGTTTTCCAGCCGATAGGCTCGCAACAGAAAAGTCAGCAGCGTGAGGGCCAAAATAATGAACTTCTGGAATCTCATTGATGTGAACGTTCCACGTTTAACGTTTGAACGTTTAACGTTATTTGGCCCAATTCGACAAAATCACTCGGTCCAACGGTCAAGCGTTGGCCGGTGCGGGGTTGTACAACCCCGCAATTAATCGGTATGTGCCGGCGGGCAAATCGAGTGGCAAGGCCAGGGCGTGCCGGGTGATGATGGACTGGCCCGGTTGCCAGGTCGAAGTGGGGGTATAACCGCCGTTGGGTGGGCTGTCGTGTTGGGCTGCCAACCTGCCATCGGGGGTGAGCAGTTGCAGAAAGAGATTGTAATTGGCTTGAGGTTGTCGCAGCGGCTGCCAGGTAAATTCGACCGGCAAGAGTTGGCCCGGTTCCAGTGACTCGGTCAGCTTGACCTCGACCAATTGCACTTCACCACCCAGGTCAGCCTTGACAGTCCGGGTGACGTCTGGTGGCTGCGCGCCAAAACGAACCAGGCGCACGTCGTCAAACCACTCATTGCCGGCGGCGAAGGCGTGGTCGGTGAGCCATCGCTCCGCCGCGTTGTCGGGTGCGGCGGGCGGTATCCCTACCGTGACCAGCCAGGCGTTTTGACCGGTCAGGGCGTTTTGCAAAAGGGGCAACGCTGTGTCCGGCGGCGGCCAGTTCTGCCGGGCCAGTCCGGTGATGGGCAGCCGGGTTTTGAATCGATTCATCGGCACATGGTAATGATACTGGGCCACTGTGACAAGCTGATCGGTGGGGGCCGCCTGAGCCACCGCCGTGTTGAGCGCCTGGCTGTAGGCATCATCCGGTGGGCCGAACTGCCGGTCGGTGGTGAAGTAGCGGGTGAGGAGGAAATAGGTGACAAAGAGAGTCAGACAAAACGGCAGGCCGGGGCTAAGAATTAAACGTTGAACGTTGAACGTTGAACGTTTAACATTTGTTGGCGGTTGGCGGTCGGCGGTCGTTTCTCGCCAGAGCAGCCAGCCGGAGAGCAAAACCAGGCCGAGGCTCAAGCCAAAGGCCAACCCATCAAACCCCCACGGCTGCCACCAGGCCAGATCGGAATTTTGGAGCGACCAGGTTTGAAGCTGGCCGGCAATCTGGCTGTAGCCAAAATCGTAGAAAGCTGCCGTATTTTCCAGAAAAAACTCGCCGCCAAACTCCGTTTGGATCCGGCTTAGAAAAACCCAGGGGTTGATCACCACGCCGAGGAGTTGGATGAGGAGGGAGAGGGGGAATAAAACGTAAAACGTAAAACGTGGTGCGTGATGCGTGGTGCGTGGTGCGTGGTGCGTTTTAGCCGTTTCTCCTTCCCCTGACCCCTGACCCCTGACCCCTGACCCCTGTATTATCGGGGCAAGACAAATAGCAAAGAAGGGTGCAACGGGAACGAGAAAACGACTGCCCCAGGACAGCCCTTCGCCGGAGGACCAGGCAGAGAAAAGGGCGACAGTGAGGCCAACCAGACCGGCGAAAAGCCAGGCTTCGGCGGGATGGGTTTTTCGCAGGGACCACCAGCCGGGCAGGCTCAGGATGAGGATGGGCGAGTAGATAAAGAAGCCGCGCAGCGGGCTGAACAGGAGTTTGTACAGGCCCAGCAGAATATTGGGCGAGAACAGGGTCAAATCGTAGCCGGTTTGGAACGGATTGCCGGAACGCACGGCATTGTAAGTGAGGAGAATAGCCCCGGTGAAGGCGACGGTCAGGGTGAAGACGGCGATGGAGGTGAGGAGTGAGGCGATGAGGCGATGAGGCGATGAGGTGGCAGAATTCGCGTCTTCGCGTCCTCGCCTCTTCGCGTCCTCATAGAGGATCCACAACAAATAGAGGCCAAAAATCGGGAGTAAAAAAAGGTTGTTGGCTCGCGTCAGCACGGCGAAGCCGGCAGACAGACCGGCGATGGCTACGTGGCGCAGGCCGCCTTCCTGCCGGTAGACAAAGAGCATATAGGCGGCCAGCAAAAGTAAAAAACCGGCCAGAGGCTCGCTGAAGAGGTACTTGGCGTAAACAAAGGCAATCGTCGCCAGGCCAAAGGTGAGTGAAACAAGGAGAGCGGTGAGGTTGGAAAAGCCGAGACGTTGGACGGCCATGCAGGTCAAAAGACTGGTCGCAGCGGTGAGGAAGGCATTGAGCAGTGAAACGGTTTGCAACATTCCAATATTCGGCAAGTAGAGGGCCAGCCAATAGAGCGGGGCCTGGGCCAGCGACAGCGCCAGTCCCTTTTGGAGTAAACATGGCCATCCTGACCAAAAAGCCCTGGGCTTCGGCCTGACTGGTGGTCCACTGGGTCCAGGCGATTTGATCGGTGTTGACCCGGCCAAATTTGACCAGGCTCTCGGTCACGGCAAAGATAGAAACTTCGTCAACCGAGTGAAAACCGCCCCGGTAGGCCAGCAGATAGATGGCTAACAGAAACAGGCCGAGGTGAAGGGCCAGGGTCCGGCGATTATTTTTTTCAGGAACACGGTCGGGCTTCATACCATGGGCCGTAGGGAGAGATTGCTCCAGCCAGATGATCGGGCTTAAGCCTCGCTATTATAACAAATTGTCAAGGGAAGGGAAGTTTTGCCTGATTTTGCCAAAAGTAAAAGGGACGTGTATCATGGGGCACTGCGCCGGGGTGCGCTATTTTTATGTTTGTTTCAAGTGGAGCTTCAGTCATTAACGGCCAAAAACCCCCTCTTTTTTTATCAATTGTAATCCCCGCTTATAATGAAGAATCTCGTCTGCCTCATACGCTGCCTAAAGTAGCCCAGTTTATCGAGAGTCAATCTTATAAGGCGGAGGTGCTGGTGGTTGACGATGGCAGCACCGATCGAACGGCTGAAATTGTTGAAGAGATCGCCGCTCAGTATCCCTGTGTGCGTTTGGTGCGGGCGGTTCACGGCGGCAAAGGCCATGCGGTCAAAACGGGCATGTTACAGGCTCAGGGCGAATACGCCTTTTGTGCGACGCCGATCTGGCTATGCCCATTACCGAACTGCCCAAATTTTTACCGCCTTGCCAGAACGGCTATCAGGTGGCGATTGGTTCCCGCGAAGGCAAAGGCGCGGTCCGTTACAATGAGCCGGCCTATCGCCACTTGATGGGACGGGTCTTCAACCTATTAGTCAAGGTAATGGCCGTGCCCGGTTTTGAAGATACCCAGTGCGGTTTCAAATGTTTTCACTATTCCGTCACCGAGGATCTCTTTTCCCGTCAAACCATTGACGGCTTCGGTTTTGATGTCGAGGTGCTTTACATTGCTCAGAAACGGGGCTATAAAATTGTCGAAGTCCCGATCCATTGGTATTACCAGACCGAAAGCAAAGTTCACCCCATCAAAGACACCATCCGCATGGTCAAAGATATGCTGGCCGTCCGCCGTAATGACCGGCTGGACCTTTACCAAAAAAATTAAAACCGCCCCCTCTCATAATTGCCTTTCCACCCTATCCCTGATATAACGAAGAACACCAGTTAACGGCAGTGAGGAGTTTGTATATGAAAAGTAGACCTTTATCCGGGCTTTTGGTCTGGCTGGTTGGGTTGAGTTTACTGCTAAGCCTGTCCGCCTGCACCGAGTCCCCCACCCCGGTGGTGAGCCAACCAACCCGGCCTATTGCGATTATTGCCGCCCCCAAAAGTGATACACCGGTAGAGGTGGGACAGGAAGTGCTCATCACCTTTACCGCCGCCGATGTCAATGGCGTTTCGCAGGTTGAATTATCGGTAGACGGGCAGCCGATCCACGTCGAGAAGGTCAATCCCCCGGTTAACTCATTTGCCGGAAATAAAGCCTGGACGCCCACCCAACCCGGCAGCCATGTGATTGAATTACGTGCCTTTAATATTACCAACGAACCAAGCGACCCGGCCCAGGTGTTTGTGACTGTCACCGGCAGTGGCAGCGATGCACCCGTTGCGACCAGCGCCGTACCCAATCCGGCTGTTACCCCCGACGCCACTACCATCACCCTCATTTCGCCCAGCCCGACCGTCGCCGCTGCCGGCGACACCAGCCAGCCCCCGGCCCCAAACCAACCGAGTGTGACCACTCGCACCGGCCTGAACGTGCGGGGCGGGCCGGGGACCGATTATCCGGTGATTGGCCGGCTGACCGAGAATCAAACCCTGCTCGTTTCGGGCCGCAATGCCGAAACATCCTGGTGGCAGGTGATTTATCCGCCCGGCAGCAACGAGCGCGGCTGGGTTTCCGGCGACGCCCAATTTACCTCGGCCAGCAACGTCGAGGGAGTGCCGATTGTGCCTGCGCCGCCCAAACCGACCCCGGCTGCGCCGACGGCGACGCCGACCCTGGCCCTGCCGGTCATCCAGTTCTTCCGCGCCGACCGGGATACGCTCAACCCCGGCGAAAAAGTCACCTTGAGTTGGGACCTGTCCGGGGCCAAAGAAGCCTTTTTGCGTTATGATGACGTGACCGAAGGCGTGACAGCCCCCGGCAGCAAAACGCTCTCGCCGAGCAAAACTACCGTCTACACCTTGCTGGCGCGTGGCTCGGCCGGCGATACCACCGCCGAAGTGACGGTCAAGCTGAATGTGGCCACCGCCACCCCGGTGACAATCATCAGCGACGGCAAAAGCAAAATTCTGGACAGCCAGACCATTGATTTTGATCGTGGGGTTATTCAGGGGTCCGATGGCGCGGGAGCCGACTTCCTCTGGGACGGCCAGCAGCGGCGTTTTGTGCCGCGCAATGGAGCCGCCGGCGCGTTTGTGGGCGATGTCTTTGAGGACATCAGCCTGGACGACTGCCGCTCCGTTACCTATGGTCAGCCTTTCCCCGATGTCACCAGCGTCAGCCGGGTGACTGGCTGCTACCGCACCAGCGAAGGCCGCTACGGTAAATTTTTTGTTTCCGAGTGGAGCCTCAGCGACGCCAGTTTGACCATGCAGTGGCTCACCTGGGATTTTCGGTAGGGAGTTTCAGGATTTAAATCAGCCAAAACGTGTTGCGTCTTGCGTGTTCCGTTCGTTTCATTTCACGCAAGACGCAACACGTTCAATTACTGTAATCCGTACCATCGAGAAATTCTGTGGTATAATCCTCGTTCACCTATAAATTTAGGGATTGAGAAGAGAGAACTTATGACTGAAAATATTCTTGTCTGCACCGCCTGGCCCTATGCCAACGGCGATTTACATATCGGCCACCTGGCTGGGGCCTACCTGCCACCCGATATTTTTGCCCGCTACCACCGCCTGAAAGGCAACAATGTCCTCATGGTCTCCGGCTCCGACTCGCATGGGACACCCATCACCATCCGGGCCGATGCCGAGGGTGTCAGCGCCCGTGAGGTGTTTGAGCGTTTTCACCTGAGTTTTTGGAGACCTTTCAACAAATCGGCTGTACCTATGATTTGTTTACCCACACTGATACCGAAAATCATCACCGCGTATCGCAGGATATTTTTACGGCCTGTCTCGATAATGGCTATCTCTACAAGCAAACCGAGCAGCAGTTCTACTCGGAAATCGAAGGGCGTTTTTTGCCCGACCGCTACATCGAGGGGACCTGCCCCAACTGCGGTTATGATGGTGCGCGCGGCGATCAGTGCGACAACTGCAAAAAGCTGCTCGAACCGACCGATTTGATCAATCCGCGCAGCAAAATTGACGGCTCAACCCCGATACTGCGCGAGACTGAGCATTTTTATCTTGACCTGCCCCGCCTGCGAGAGTTTTTACTGGGTTATCTGAACGACAACAAAACCCACTGGCGGCCCAGCGTTATCAATTTTAGCCGGCAGTATGTGACTGACGGGCTGAAAGGCCGGCCCATTACCCGCGACCTCGATTGGGGCATCCCCATCCCGCTGCCCGGCTATGACGGCAAGCGAATTTACGTCTGGTTTGAGGCGGTGATTGGCTACTTTAGCGCCAGCATCGAGTGGGCCAAAAATATCGGTCAGCCGGAAGCCTGGAAAACGTGGTGGTATCAGCCGGAATCCAAAACTTATTACTTTGTCGGCAAGGATAATATTCCTTTCCACACCATCATCTGGCCGGCTGAACTCATTGGGACCGGTCTGCACCTGTACGAAGAAGATAAAAGCAAATTCCTCAATCTGCCCTACGACGTTCCTGCCAACGAATACCTGAGCATGGAAGGGAAAAAACTCAGCACCAGCCGCAACTGGGCCATCTGGGCCCCCGATTTGCTGGAACGGTTTGACCCCGACCCCATCCGTTTCTACCTGACCGCCATCGCCCCGGAGACCCGCGACACCGATTTTACCTTTGAAGACCTCGTCCGGCGTAATAACGACGAATTGGTGGCAGCCTGGGGTAATCTGGTCAACCGGGTGCTGGGGTTTGCCTACAAACGCTATGACGGCAAGGTTCCCGTGCCCCAGACTCTCGACGAGGCCGACCGCCAGATTTTAGCCGAGGTTGAAGCCGGGTTCGGCACGGTGGGCGACCTGCTGGCGGGGGTCAAATTAAAAGCGGCCCTGGAAGAAGCTTTGCGACTGACGCGGGCGACCAACGTTTATCTCGACGGCAAAGCCCCCTGGAAAGCCATCAAAGAGAATCCCGCCGCCGCCGGAACTTCGATTTACGTGGCTCTGCGGGTGATTGACAACCTTAAAATTCTGTTCGCGCCTTTTCTGCCCCACACCTGCCAGCGCTTACACGAATACCTGGGTTATGACGGTCAGCTTTTTGGCCGCCAGTTCACCCAAGCCTTCACCGAGTCGCAGCGGGAACACATCGCCCTGTGTTACGACGCCAGCGAAGCCATTGGTCGCTGGGAAGCCAGCCAGCTCGCCCCCGGCCAACCTCTGCGTGAACCCGCCGCATTGTTCAAAAAGCTGGAGCCGGAAGTGGCCGAGCAGGAGATTGCGCGGCTGTTGGGGAACTGAAAATGATCCACCTGTTGCGTTCTCGTGCTACCAAACAACAAGTGGATGAGATGCTTGAAATACTCGGTGTTTACATTAAGTTAGCCGTTGACATTCACCGAGGTATCTTGGCTGGCGGTGGGGGACTTCACGCCGATTGTGAGGCAGTTTTACTTGCAGATGGCAGTAACCAAGTGGATATTTGGGGAGCCGATTGGATCCCATCCTCGCGGCAAGTACGTTTTGAAGCACTTATCAATATTAGACCCCATCAGAACAACCTTGCTATGGAGATTCTGGACTCAGCTATTTGCGAGCGTGTTGCCGAAGTCGTTAGAAATATCTTGGAGGATACATGAAAGATTGGACGCCTATCCGTGAGCGATACTTGCGTGATGCCTTACCTATCCGTTTGGGTGGGTTAGCCGCTAATTTGGCTCGCATCAAATCCTTTTCCGATCACCCCGATCATTGTGCAGTGGTCGAAAGTCTGTTAGATGAGAGCAAGTTTTTTATTGAGTGGACTGCTCCTGAGACCGTATTGGAAACGCAGGTAAAATTGGTTGAACTTCAACTCCAGTTAGCTCGCTGGCAGTATGTGTGGAAAGATATTTGGGCCAATCCCGTCGAGCGAGCAGCCGTTGCTGAACAAGCCGGAGACTGGTCAAAAGAGGTATTGGGGATGTCAGGTTTGTTGCAATAAAGATTTTAGCATGTCTGGAGGTTTGGGTGACAGTAACCGCAAAGGCAGGGGATAGCAGCGAACAACGTGAAGCAGAAGCTTGGCTCATAAATGCTCTTGCTGAGGAACTTGGCATCAACCTCATCAAAAGAAAATGGCCGTTGGAAAATGGGAGCTGGATTGAACTGGATGGGTTTTGTGAAACCCCCCTTATTCTATGTGAGGTTTGGGCGCATTTTGGTCCTCCAAAAAGCGCTCAAAAGCATAAAGTGATGATGGATGCCTTTAAGCTCCTGTTTGCAAATGACACGTTATTTAGTAGTCAGGGTAAGTGTATTCTCCTCTTTGCGGACAAAGACGCAACTCTACATTTCCAGGGTACAAGTTGGATGGCTCAATGTTTAAAGAAATATAATATAACAATCAAAGTAAAGGAGTTACCCTCAGAACTTAAAGAAAAAGTTCTCATGGCTCAAGAAAGGCAAGGCAGGCAGAGATAATTGTGTCCATCAATTCCTATGTTGACGCCCTAACTTACTTTTACAGCTACGCCAACTACAACCCCGCCGACACCTCTAACTGGAGTCTGGACCGGCTGAAAGGGCTGCTGGCCCGTTTGGGCGACCCGCACAAACAGTTTCCCGCGCTGCTGATTGCCGGGACCAAGGGCAAAGGCTCGACGGCGGCGATGGCCGAGAGTATCTTACGGCAGGCCGGTTACAAAACCGGCCTGTATACTTCGCCGCACCTGCACTCCTTTCGGGAGCGGATTCGGCTGGGCGGCGAGGCGATGAGCGAAGCCCAGGTGATCGGTCTGGCCCGCAATCTGAAGCCTTATTTTGAAGAGACACCCAACCTGACCGCCTTCGAGTTGATTACCGCCGTCGCCTTTGTCGCCTTTGCCGAGGCCAAAATTGATGCGGCGGTGCTGGAAGTCGGCCTGGGCGGGCGATTGGACGCGACCAATGCGGTTGATCCGGCGGTGGCGGTGATTACCTCCATCAGCTACGATCATATGCAAATTTTGGGCGACACGCTGACCCTGATTGCCCGTGAAAAAGCAGGCATTATTCGACGCGGGGCATTGGTCATCAGTGCGCCGCAGTACGATGAAGCCATGCGCATGATTGAACAAATCTGCGAAGATCACCGGGCGCGGTTGGTGCTGGTGGGGCAGGATTGGCAGTGGCAGCCCGGCGACTTTAACTTTGCTGGCCAGTCGTTTCGGGTCTGCGAGCAGGATTACTGGCTGCCGCTGATGGGCGAGCATCAACTGGTCAATGCAGTGACGGCCATGGCCGCTGTGACCGGCTTTGTCGAGCGAACCGGGCTGGCCGTCGCCCCGGAAGCAGTGCAAACCGGATTGGCTCGGGTCAACTGGCCGGGGCGGCTGGAACTGCTCCAACGCCAGCCTTTTCTGGTGGTGGACAGCGCCATGAACGGCGACTCGGCTGAAAAACTGATCCAGGCGCTGCGGCATCATTTCCCGGAGCGGCCATCACCTTTATTTTTGGCGCGTCCAGCGATCACCCAATCCGTGACATGCTGAACGTTTTACTACCTCACACCGCGCGGATGTTTACCGTCGCTTCACGCCATCCCCGCGCCGCAAAAGCGGAATCGTTGGCGGCTCTGGCGGCAGAACTGGGCTACCCGGCGGTCCCGCTGCCCGATGTGCCGGCGGCGCTGGAACGGGCTTTGGTCGAGAGCAACCCGGATGACCTGATTTGTGTCACCGGCTCTCTCTTTTTGGTGGCCGATGCCCGCGAAGCCTGGTTACACCGCCAGGGATTACCTCTGCCCCCCCTTGATCCGGTAGTGATTTCATAAAGTAATCTTCGCAGGCATCGTATTTCCTTTGACAATTTAGGGCATCACCCTCGGTCCGGTCACAGGCAAACTGGTCGCCCAACTGGTCTGCGGTGAAAAGCCCGATGTTGATCTCCACCCTTTGCGTTTGGAGAGGTTTTAGGAGAATTGGTTTAGACTCGGTGGCCGGAGTTTTTTGAGAAAGCGAAGGATGAAGGGGTGGTTTTTGTGATTGGCGGCTGGTTATTGAATTTGTACCCCATTTGTGGTACATTTATGGGTAGGAGGTAATTATGGCAAAATCAGCAATTATTCGAGCACGCATAGAGCCAGAACTTAAAGCAGAGGCGGAAACTATTTTTAGTGAATTGGGGCTTTCTATCACTGAAGCAATTACCTTATTCTATCGTCAGGTTAAATTGTCGAAAGGACTACCTTTTGAAGTTCGCCTGCCCAATCAAACAACGCTGCAAACCTTTCAGGATACGGATGAAGGTAAAAACCTGGTTCAGTCTGAAAATGCTCAGGAAATGTTTGATAAGCTGGGCTTATAATGCTGGAAGAGGGCAGCATCATTTTTGAGCGAACGGGAACCCACTCGGACTTGTTTGAGTAAGAAAATAGGGAGCGTAGTCGGCGTTTGCGGGATTAATGGGGGTTAGTTTACGGACGGTGCAGGATTGGGAACAAGGCCGGCGGCAGCCAAGCGGGCCGGCGAAATCGTTATTAAGGATAGCGGAACAACATCCAGAGGTATTCCGAGAGTTGGCATAGGGGCAATTGGGCTGTGGCGATGCGTTGAAACGGGGGGCGGAGTTGTTTGAGAGAGGGAAGGGCGGAACTGTCATTTGTCGGTTTTGTAATTGCTGGTTGGTTATTCGGTTGTAGAAAGAAGTGTTATAGAATCCTTATAAGCTTACTGAATTACTATATTCCGAACGAATGTTCGCACCTTGACAATTATTATAGTATAATTGTCCTCAAAGATACTTCCATCTTTAATACCCATATTGAGTAATACATTTATATTAACACAATATATAGTAGGGTTAATGAAAACTCCCTACTATATATTGCGTAAAAATTGCCTTTATCTAAAATCAAACCTAGAATAACTGAAGCTATGTCTCATAACCTCCCGAAACAGAAAAGGTTATCAATTCCATCCACTGGTCAGACATTATTAGGAAATGCAAGGATTTGGGGTAGCCCAATTTTAATAGCACACCAAAGACTTATAGACCTTCTTAAGCAAAAAGTAGGTCTGAAAGACTGTTTTACAGTTTATCATTTGGATTATGATTTTTTAATTTATGCTTACCACAAGACAAATTATCAATCTCTTACTTTTAAACTATGTGCTGCAGCTCTAATACTCAACTGGATTATGGGACGAACATTAGGGGCCTTATCAAAAGATGCCTCACTAATGGACGCAGAACTTTGGTACAGAGGGGATAATGAATCTTCTCAACCACCTATCTCGAAGGTTTTGGATTTACTTGAGCAAGATTTTGTATTAGAGCCACTTCGTAGTTTAGAGTACGGGTCTGAACTTGTTGATATATTACCTTATGCTGTTGAAGTCTTTGAAACTTCTGAGGAATTACTTGAGGCATTCGGGTACGAACGCAAGTCAAAGAAAAATTCAGGAATATACTATACCCCTTCGGATTTATCAGATTATATCGTCCAACAAGTTTATAATTTGTTTCATACCTCACAACCTAACAGATTTCCTACTTGGCTTGACCCTGCTTGTGGCACAGGAATTTTTTTGCGATCAGCATTCTATTGTGTAATTGACAATAATTTACAGGAAGATGCTTCAGAATATTTATTTAATAATTTATTTGGCATTGATATTAGTCCAATTGCATTGCAATCAGCGGCTTACTGCCTCATCTTGGCTTATGCGCATAACGGTTCTACTGAGTTACAAACCCCAAAACTAGCCTTAGAAAGTATAGGAAGCCATTTAGTAGTATGCGACTCGACAACTATCCAAGATTGTAGGAAACTATCTTCTTTGTTGCCATCTCTTTCAAATGGGGCTGATTGTGTTGTTTCTAATCCACCCTATATTAGAAAATCCATTGTTCAGACCGGACAACTTTCTTTATTTGACATTTCAAATTCACCCAGTCAAACCACCTCACAGGCTATTTACACTGATTTTGTTCGGATGTTAGACCTTCTATCTGACCAGAGTGATGGCTTGGGAGGAATAGTAATTCCTTTATCTATTGCATATAGCTCCAGGCGAGAATTTCAACAACTTAGACAGTTTTTATCTATTGGCGGTAGGATTTGGCGATTTGCACATTTTGACCGAACACCTGATTCATTATTTGGTGACGATGTAAAAACTCGCTGTACAATAGTTTTACTTGAACGCAGCCAGCAAAAATTCTATTATACTACTCATTTGATGCGTTGGAGCAGTCGATCAAGATATAAGTTGTTTGATGGAATTAGATTTGCCAAAGTATGTACCAGTGTTCCTATATGTGGAATTCCCAAAATCGGCAGTGATTTTGAAGTAACCCTTCTAGAATTAATTGCTGAGAATTGCATGGGTAGCCTTGGCGATACTATTAGGCGAACCAAGTCATTATCTTTAGATATTATGAGATATTTGAGAAGTTCTCGCACGGCTTATAACTGGTTACCATTGAATTGTTATCGGAATACTCTTTTGATAATGGGTATAGTTATTGGATAGCCAAGAACGAGGATGAGATTTTTACAGCTTTTGCTTTGGTAGAATCCAGGTTGTCTTATTGGCTGTGGCGTGTCTGGGGTGACGGTTTTCATTTAACAGATCAGTTTATAAATTCTTTGCCTTTTGCAGTAAACAACATTTCAGGCAAGGGGCGTAATCGTCTTTGTTTATTAGGTAAAAATTTATGGGAAGAAATGAGGAAAAACAAGTTGGTTACTGTAAATTCAGGAGTAAAAAGTACTTCATTTGACCCATATAGTGCAGAATACGTTCTTGATGAGATTGATGCCTTAATAATCAACGAATACCAATTACCTGATGATACTTTATTTTATCTCAAAAACTTTATACGAGATACAATTTTGGCAGGTAGAGATGAGGAGATAGATTCAAATATTGCTTTACAAAGATGGGTGAAGAGGAGGAACAAATGTTAAAAGTTCCAAATGAAGTTA
>JAAUSP010000472.1 GCA_012032575.1 Anaerolineales bacterium
TTTGATTAAGTTGTTCTAAAGTTAAATCAGGAGACGGGGTATTTTTAACCATACTATTTGTGATAAGTTAATCTGCTGCAACAAACTTATCTTACAAGATACCACAAATCTTTGCCAGTTAAAAGTTACAAAGGTCATTGAATTTAAAGTAGATAAGTCACTTAATTTTTTGCCCTTAAGTCACATTTCTGCCTCTATCGGGCTGCTAATTGGGTTTGCCAAAAATTAAGCTTGATGATAAGCTGACTCGCTATGAATAATCTAATTGGCCTTCGCCGCGAAGATAAAAATCAATGGGAGCGACGGGTTCCGCTCACTCCCGCCCACATAGCCAGCTTGACTCAGGCCCATCAAATCGAGTTTTTGGTCCAGCCCTCGCCTGTGCGCGCCTTTCCCAACGCCGCCTACACTTCCGCCGGGGCAACAGTACAAGAAGACCTTTCGCCTGCCTCGGTGGTGTTGGCGATCAAGGAAATTCCCATCGAGCTGCTTCAGCCCAACAAAACCTACCTGTTTTTCTCGCACACCATCAAAGGGCAGCCCCACAACATGCCGCTGCTGCGCCGACTGATAGAACTGGACTGCCAGTTGATTGACTACGAGCGGGTGGTGGATGAGCACAACCGCCGCCTGATTTTCTTTGGCCAGCATGCCGGATTGGCCGGGATGATTGACACGCTGCGGGCACTGGGGCAGCGTTTGGAATGGGAAGGCTGCGCCACCCCGCTGGCCCATCTGCGCCCCACCTACGAATATGCCGACCTGCCGGCTGCCCAGAGTGACCTGCGATTGATCGGCCAGCACATTATCGAAGAAGGCTGGCCGCTGGCATTGACCCCGCTGGTAATCGGCGTAGCCGGATACGGCAACGTCTCGAAGGGTGCGCAGGCTATTCTCGACCTGCTGCCCACCCGCCAGATCAGCCCGGCAGAGCTGCTGACGCTGGCCGAACAGGAAGACCTGGACCGCAATATCATTTACAAAGTGGTTTTCAAGGAAGAGGACACGGTCGAACCACTGGCTGAGGGTCAGCCGTTCAATTTGCAGGAGTTCTTCCAGTACCCGGAGCGGTATCGTTCCAAATTTGAGCAGTATTTACCTCATTTAACGGTGTTGGTCAACTGCATCTATTGGACTCCTCGCTATCCGCGCCTGCTCACCAAAGACACGGCCCGCCGGCTCTACAGCGGCAACACGCCGCCCAGGCTGCGCGTCATCGGCGATATTAGCTGCGATATCGAAGGCGGCATCGAGCCGACCATCAAAGCCACCGAACCCGATGCGCCCAGCTTTGTCTGGGACCCGGCCACCGACATCGCGCTGGAAGGCGTCGCCGGGCAGGGGCCGGTAATTATGGCGGTGGATAACCTGCCCTGCGAACTGCCGGTTGAGTCTTCCGCCAGCTTTGGCGAGGCGTTATTGCCCTTTATTCCCGCTCTGGCAGCCTGCGATTTTAGCGTGGATTTTGAGCAATGCACGCTGCCCCCTGAGTTTAAACGAGCCACTATTGTCTATCACGGCGAATTGACGCCGGATTATCAATATTTAGAAAAGTTTCTGACTACTTAAATCAGTCCACAGATAGACACAGATAAACACAGATAAATAATATAAATTTACATCTGTGGACATCTGAGTACATCTGTGGACCTTTTCAACCTGGAGGTTCAACGATGAAGCGAGTCCTCATTCTCGGCGCGGGGCTGGTAACAGGCCCGATGGTGCGTTATTTGCTGGATAAAGGGTATCACGTCACGGTGGCCAGCCGGACGGTGGCCAAAGCGCAGGATTTGATCGGCAGCCACCCCAACGGCGAAGCCATCGCCTACGACATCGAAACCGATGCCGGCCATGCCCGGCTGAACGAACTGGTCGGCGGGCATGATCTGGCGGTGAGTATGCTGCCTTATCTGCACCACCCGGCGGTGGCTAAAGCCTGCATCACCAACCGCAAGCACATGGTCACAACTTCTTACGTCAGCCCGGCCATGCGCGAACTGGACGGGGCGGCCAAAGAAGCCGGGATTGTCATTCTCAACGAGGTGGGGGTGGACCCCGGCATTGACCACATGTCGGCTATGGAAATTATCCACCAGGTCCAAAATTCGGGCGGGCATGTAGACGGTTTTATGTCCTACTGCGGTGGCCTGCCCGCGCCGGAGGCCAACGACAACCCCTTTGGTTACAAATTTTCCTGGAGTCCGCGCGGGGTGCTGCTGGCGGCGCGCAATGCGGCCCATTACCTGGTCAACGGGCAGGAGGTCAACGTGCCCGGTCAGCAGTTGTTCACCCACTACTGGCCGCTCGATGTGGAAGGGTTGGGCCGGTTTGAAGCCTATCCCAACCGCGACTCGATCCCCTACCGCGAGGTCTACGGCATCGGCGATACGGCCACGATGTATCGGGGCACGCTGCGCAACCAGGGTTGGTGCGACGTGCTGTATAAAATTGCGGCGTTCGGCTTTTTGGATGACCAGCCGCGTGAGGTGTCCGGCAAAACTTACGCCCAATTTATGCGGGGACTGCTGCCTGAGAGTGCCGCTCAAACTCACGATGTCAAAGCGGATGTAGCCGCGCATTTGGGCGTTGCCGCCGACAGTCCCGTTATCAAAAATCTTGACTGGCTGGGCCTGTTTGACGACAAGCCGCTTGCTGCGCCGGACGGCAAAATCTCACCGCTGGACTTGATGACCAAAGTGATGCTGGAGCGGATGCAGTACGCCGAGGGTGAGCGTGATTTGATTATCCTGGTCCACCATTTTAATGCCAGCTACCCCGGCGGCAAAAAGGAAAAGATTTCGTCCACCCTGATCGCTTTTGGCGAGCCAAACGGCGACACGGCCATGGCCCGTACCGTCAGCCTGCCGGCGGCTATCGGCGTGGATTTGATCCTCAGCGGCCAGGTCGAAGCGACCGGCATCCAGACCCCGGTGACGCCGGATTGGTACAAACCCATTCTGGCCGGGTTGAAAGCGTTGGGCATCGAGTGCGTGGAACGGGTGGAGGCAGCTTGATTATCCGCCCCGCTACCCCCGCCGACGCCGAAGCGGTCGGTCAGTTGATGGCCGAGTCCGCCGCCTATCTGCGCGCCCTGGGCGATACCACCGATTTTAGCTTTACGGCTGAAACTTACCTGCGCGATGGGTTCGGGCCGAATCCGGCCTTTGCCGGGATTGTGGCCGTGATTGACGGCGAGGTGGTCGGCCATTTGCTGTATCATTTTGGCTATGATACCGACCGGGTCATGCGGCTGTTGGATGTGGTTGACTTGATGGTGCGTGAAAACCGGCGCGGCGAGGGAATCGGCAAAACCCTGATGCTCAAAGCCGCCGAAATTGGCCGCCAGGCCGGGGCCGGCGAGCTGCTTTGGGCCGTCTACAAGCCCAACACCTCAGCCGCCGAGTTTTACGAGCGACTGGGGGCGGAGTACATCGAAGACCTGCATTTTATGCGCTGGAACGTAAACCTGGTATTGTCCCGGCTGTAATATACCATGTAGAAAAGGCTCAACGACAGAATCTGGGGTATGTGGTACCCCCTATCAAGCGGCGTCCTCCGGTTTTTCTGCCCACCAGAGCACGTCACGATAATCGGTTCGGGCGATATCAACGTAGGTGCGTAATTTGGTCAGGTCGCCCTGGCTCAGTTTCAGAATCGCTCGTTGAACTCGTTCCGGCTCGCGGTGGTATTTTTCGGTCCCATACATGTCCAGAATGGCCATTACGTTAGCCAGTTCTTCGTTGGGAAAGGTCTCGGCAGCTATGCCCAGCACTTCCTCACGCAAACGAGGCTTGATTTCCTGGTATTTGCGTTCCATTTCAGCATACAAATGCTCTCGGTCAACCCTTCCTTTTGAGTCAGGCATCGCTTTAACTTTCAGACGTTTCTCCTCTTCCCAAAATTCCAACTGAGGTTTTTTTCCCGGCGCATAAGATACAAGCCGACGCCAAGAGCCAAGATAGCGCCACTAAAACCAATAACTCCAATCGCCAAGAGGATAAAGGTTTGTTTTGGCAGGGGTTGGCGTAATACCGGTTCCCCCGGCAAAACATAATTGCGCTTTTCAAGAACCTGAATCAAGCCGGGGATGTATAGGCCAACCGGCCGCCGGGGAAACCACAGGAAGCGGTGGGCAGTACCGGGGAACTCAAAAATTGCGCCATCATAGGAGCTATAGCGCCCAACATTGAATTCTATCGTTGCCCCGGAGCGAAAAGTAAGCGTCACTGGCTCAAACGGCCCATCATTATTTCCCCGGCCGCCAAACCATTCAGCCTGATTCAAAGCTCCGACGATGGCTTGAATGTCATTTGGCTCGCTCCAGTCGCTGGCGCCAATACGAATGTTGGCTACATCATCTGCAAGCAGGCTCTGCAAAAAGGCAAGTTTCTGCCATTGGAGGATATACCCAGGAATCAGCAAAGACTCAAACAGAAAGATAAGCACAATGGCGTAAATCAACCTCCGACGAGAAATAGTCGTCCACCGGATGGTTCCACGCCTGGACTCTTTACTGTTTTCCCACAGCCATTTTCCACTCCCAAGCAGCAACAAAGCTGGTAAGAGGATGATTAAGAGCGTCGCCGCACTAAAGTTTAATAGGCCGATCATAGGATTTGCCTCTTTTGGGTGATGATCAGTCAAGTATCAATCTATCATAAAAATATGACGGAAGTTGTCAAGAACAGACCTATTTTAACGCAGTCCATTTGTCATATCTCTAAAATTTAGTATGATTGTGCCCAACGTGCCCCCAACCCCAAAGGAGAGATTGAGCGATGAAGGCCCTACTCAAATTCGCGGCTCTGATTGATGGATTAACCGAACGAGTCGGCGGACTGGCTAACTGGGTGGTCATTATTGTCATTGTGGTGGGTTTTTATAACGTGGTGGCTCGCTTTCTGGGCCGCTATTTGGGCGTCCGTTTATCCTCCAATATTTTTATCGAATTGCAGTGGTACCTCTTTTCGTTGATTTTTTTCTTCGGTTTTGCTTACATCCTCAAACACGGAGTCAATGTTCGGGTTGACTTTTTGTACACCCACTGGAGCGAGAAAAAAAAAGCCTGGATAGACTTTCTGGGCACGCTGCTCTTTCTTATTCCGCTGTGCATCATCGGCATTTATGTAACTTACAACCCGGTGATGACCTCGTGGGGACGGCTGCCCAACGGTACATGGGGCAACTGGGAAATGTCGCCCGACCCGGAAGGCTTGCCGCGCGCGCCGATTAAAACGATGATAATTGTAGCTTTTGCCCTGCTGCTGCTGCAAAGCCTGGCTCAGGCCATCAAACACTGGGCTGTCATTCGAGGGCGCGTTGAGATTGCCGATCAAATCAGATCAGAAGTTGAAGCCATCGAGTAAGAGGGAAAACAATGGGATATGAATGGTTAGCTCTGGCCATGTTTGCCGGCTTTGTCTTCATCTTGATGAGCGGCTATCCGGTGGCCTTCTCCTTTGCCGGAACGGCTATTGTTTTCGGTCTGATTGGTTTAGCCGTTGACGCCTTTGAGCTCAGACGACTGCTGCTGCTACCCAATGTCTGGTTCGGCACGATGTCCAACTTTACGCTGCTGGCTATTCCTTATTTCATTTTTCTGGGAACAATTTTAGAGAAATCCGGCCTGGCTGAAGAACTGCTGGAAACGGTGGGCATTTTGCTGGGACCACTGCGGGGCGGATTGGCCTTAACCGTGGTGGTGGTGGGGACACTGCTGGCGGCCACTACCGGCGTTGTGGCCGCAACCATTATTGTGATGGGCATGCTGACCCTGCCGGTGATGCTCCGCTATGGTTATGACAAACAACTGGCTTCCGGGGTGATTGTGGCCTCCGGCACGATGGCCCAGATGATCCCGCCCAGTTTGGTGCTGGTCCTGTTAAGCGACCAGATCGGCGTTTCAGTGGGTGATTTATTCCTGGGGGCGGTTATCCCCGGACTGATGCTCGCCGGGGCTTATGGCGTGTATGTATTGGTCGTGGCTTATCTACATCCGCATAAGGCCCCGGCCCTCCCCCCCCGAAGCCCGAACCTTACGCGGTATGCCCCTGTTTTTGAAGA
>JAAUSP010000473.1 GCA_012032575.1 Anaerolineales bacterium
TTGTCAAGATGATTTTATTAGAGCTAAAAAATGAAGCAAATGATGAAATGGTGAAAAAAACGTAATTTCTATAACGATAACCAGGAAAAAACTCATTAAGTCTAATGTTGAATAATTGATAAGATTTAAGTTCAGCAACGCCACAATAAATTTCAATATTTTTTTTCATAACACCTTAAACAGTTTGATTGAATCAAGAAAAAAAACTGCTGTGGGATTTTGTGTGTTTGAAAAAAGTGGTAAAAGATAATAAAAACTGTACATAATTCCAACCTCTTTTGTAAACCACATCCTACTATTATAACCACCAACAAGACGATTACCGCCATAAACAATAATTCGCACTTTCATAACATCCTGAAAATCTTAACATTCTTAAAGGTTAAAAGAACATCTTTATCGATAGCTTTATCAATAAAGACGCTGGCTACACGGCGATTTTTCAACAGGAACCAACCTAAATGTATTTTCTTTATACAAAAAGAATTTTCAATAAGTAAAAAACAAATAAAAGCAATGGGGTCTGTATCATTTCTCCAATTTATCCAAAACCTTTGAAAAATTTTGGGCCGCGAACTTTCTTGCTTCGACCTCATGGGGTGCCTTTTCGTATCCATACGCGTTGAGCCAGAACCTCTGTATAGCATAGAGAGAGTAATCCTCCAAGGCTTTTATGAAAGCGTTTCTATTTTCTTTTAATTTTTCCAAATCTTGCGGAAGTTGAAAAGGCATTATCATCTTTAATTTTTGTTGAACTCCGCTTTCCCAAAGATAGACCTGATTGAAATGAGCGAGTTCGTGAAGAACATCTTCAATAACATTGTAAAAATCATCATTAAATCTTTGAGCGTCAATGATAATCTTTTTATAGTGAGGACTTCTCGGAGCCGAAACGAAAACCGCCGATGCTTCGATGCCTAAATCATTTTTTATGGATGGAACAATGTCGATTTCTGTTTCTTGCGGAGCAAGAGAAAATTCATCAACAATGGAGTAGATAATTTCAGCCTTTTGTTCCGGGGTTTGTTCGGGCTTTGGTTTGGTTTTCTCAAAAAACATTATTATTTAAATAGGATTGCGTAAGTTTTGATAAGTTTTTGGGTGGTTTTGATAGAAATTGTTTGTTCTGGTCTAATGAACCAAGTGGGATGCGCACCCCAAACAATAACTTCACTGCCGAAAAAAAGAGAATTGAATAGAAGTTCATTATAGTGGGAACAATGCTCTTTGAAAATTTGATAAATCCCAATTCCTCTTTTTTTCATAAACAAACCTTAAAAAGTTTAACATTTTGTTTAAAAGCAAGCGGGATCGTTGTTGAAGTTAGACGGTAATTATTTGAAAAAAATCATGCCTTTTCTTATCAAGAAAGTTCTATCTAAAAATAAACCAAGTCTAGCGCTTTTGCTCCAAAAATTTCCCACTCGTTTCACAGCAATGTTATTATAAATTTGAATAAATCTCATAAAATTTTATACATTCTAACAAATTTGTTAAATTTTTGAATAGGAAGAGCGCATGTTTTGGCTGTTGAAAACGCTCCACAAGAATGAATCACAATCAATGATAATTCCCCGAAATGAATAATATTAAAGGAGAAGGAACGATCAGGAAAGCGAACATACCGAAAGATGTCATAAATTAAAACACTTTCTTCAATCATTTACAAACCTTAAACAATTTAATGTTATTCTCAACATTTTTTGAAAAATTATCAATTTTCATAACATCAAAAATAGAATAATTTTTGGTTAAAAACGATCTATCAATAATAATGCTTGAAAATGGCTCGTCGCGAGCATAAATTTTATAAATAAACTTTCTCATTCCACAGCCTTGAATAATTTAATGTTATTAGTAAAATAATTTATTTCAAATGATTTTTCATATGTGTCTTGATAAAAAATTACTAACTCATCTTTAAAAAATTCTCATCAATTATGATGGAATTATACCATCTTGTTCTTTTTAAGAAAAATGTATAAATCATTATCTTTATAATAATCATTTTATGTAAGAAATTAAAATCATCATTGAAACAATAAAGACTTCAATGAAAAGAAGATAGAGAGGAAACATAGGCATAACCAAGCCTATCCAAACCTATCCGAAAAATCAAGCAAATTATTAAGTCAAAACACATGCTCCACCGGCACAAGCAATTTCGCCTTTCAAGTCCGTTTCATCTTCAATTTCAATAACATTATCCAAATCAACCTCGCTCAATTTTGCGAAAAGTTCGTTATACTTCTCTTCGGTTATGTCTTCAAATGGAGGTTGAATGTAAGTCCCATAGTCTTTCGGAAGAACCGACAACCCTGAATAATTTTCTCTATTCTCCCACATCCATTCACCAACTTCTTTCCACTCGTGTTTATCAATGGTTATTGTTGCCGAGACGTTGTGGCGCTCCTTGCCTGGCCTTGAGCCCGGAATGACCCATTCTAGCGATACTTTCTTGACCCGCTCCAAGAGGTCAAGAGCGCTTTCATCTCGCGTTATAGCCCCTTCTGGGGCCCTTTGAGGCAGAGTTATGATGGCGGTGTCATGAGGACGAAAATGGTCGTCTTCTAAAATCTCTGGATGATTTTCAGATAGGTATGAATAAATTGCTTCATTCTTGCCGACTCGGATGCGACGAAGGTAAAACTTGGAATGCCAGGCGTGAATTCCGGACGAGGTTCCGAGAACGCAGGACGTACTCCCAGCCGGCTTTACGCAAGTTAATCTCGCCGCTTTATTTATTCCCAAGAGTTTCGCAAATCTTTCATTTTCCCTTAAAGCAACTTCAGCGCCTTTGGTCGTGTCGAGCTTTAAGACTTCCCCAGAGGCGATTCCAGTCATTCCAATTCCTAAAAGGGCTTCCTTTTCGGTTGTCTTCTTCCAAATTGGTCGAAGATAGTGAAAATCCGTATAACTTGCTTGAATCGTTCCAATGATTGTCGCGGCTTTAACACGATTTTCGAAATCCTCTTGACTTTCCAAGTTGCTTGCGTTGATTTCAACAAGATTGCACATTTGGAAGGGTTTTAGCAAAATTTCTGCACATGGATTTTTTCCAAAATCCCTTTCATTTAGAAAAATAAATCCAGGCTCTCCCGCATTTGAAAACTCAATCGTTTTCCACAAATCCAAAAAGAAATCTTTTGTAATTTTATGTCTCAATAAAATTGCACTATTATTTGCTCTTCCGCGTTGTGGGTTAAGTTCCCACCAATTTCCGGTTTTGCATGAAAGCATCTTTTCATCATCGGCAGAAAAAAGCGAAATGAGCGCCGCCCGCCGAATGCCTCCCGCAAGAACCGCGTCAGCAATAAAACAGATTATGTCGTGAACTTCCAAGGAGGAAAGTTTATCCCCATTTTGTTTCGCATCAAGAATAGAAGTTATTCGCAAAAGGCACATTTTTAACGGGTCTGGGCCGGGGGCCTTTCCACCGCTCGTCAAAAGACGAGCACCCTTTGACGAATGTCGTTAAAATCAAAAACGATGGTTGAACCACCAAAAAAATAAGATTTAACAAGAACCTTAACAGCATCCGCCCAGCCTTCGATGCTATCTCCGATAAGGTATCGTCTCTTGTGTTTCGGATTTGGTTTGTTTATTTCAGGCAGCTTTTCAATGTCGTGAGTCTGAACCGAAAATCCGACACCGGTTCCACCAAGAAGAAGAAACATAATTTCAGAAAATGCTCGCCAATCATCAACAGGAAGAAAGCAACAATTGTATCCACGAGTATTATTAATTTCAATTGGCTTTCCTGAAAATTGAAGCATTCTCATCGAGGGTAGAACTTTTTTTTCATAAACAAATTTATAAGCATCCTCTATTTCTTTTTCGTGCTCCGGAAACTTTTTGAGATGCATGCTTTTGTTTCTATCAATCAATTCTTTCCAATTCTCCCGCCGCTTAAGATGCGGAAGGTATTTGGCGTATTTCATAAAGATGGTAATGTCTGATAGAATTTTTTGGGATGCATCGAGGGCTTGCGTCATGGTTCCTTTCTCCGTTTTGTTAAGTTTGATGTAAAGATTATTTAGTTTCTCAAACCCGAAACTTGATGAGAGGATACAACAAATTTTAACGCAGTGCAAGCAGAAGATTTTAGGGGCGTTGAAGTTGCTTGAAGAGTTGAATGTCCTGTTTGCTTAATTCGAATGAGAAAACCATTCTTTTTTTAGAGCGAATGTCAAATGAAAAAATAAAACGAGAAAAAAACAAATCAAAATGGAAGTCCAAATTTGGAATTAAAAAAGTTTTTATTTCCGGAGCGCACTTATCGACAGTTCTTGAATGAACGCCCCTAGGAAAACAATTAAAAATTATTGCTTTCATCCTTTTGTATCCTCGATAAATAATTTAACATCATTTTTGCTTACGAAATAATCAAATGCGTTTTGTTTTTCTGTTTTAATTTGGAACCAAAATTTAAAATAATAATTTCTATTCATCCCCTTCGGGTATGAGGTCGCTTTGGTTGGTAAGCTGTTAAAAAAGAAAACATTGAAAATCAATGCGCCACAATCAGGATTAATGTGATTTTTTTGAAAAAAGCAAAAAAATTCAATTATTTTCATAAAACATCTTAAACATTTTCAAACAAAATATCGCATCCCTATCAAATGCCGGACAATAACTGTCAAACCTATCTGAACAACCGATGCTATAAGTGTTTCCTAATTCTTGGTCGTAAAGGAATACCTGAAATATTCTCAAAGTAAGTGAGCACGAATAAAAGTGGAGACTCAAAAATCTTTTCATAACATCCTAAAAATTTCTATCTCTTTGCGAGAAGCGAATCGAAATCCCATTAAAACTTTATGAAAGACTATTATTTTGTAATTTAATAATCTACCAAGTTTATTAAACATTGGAAAAAAATTAACAACATAAATGTCCCTGCTATAAAGAGCAATTTTTTTCATTCACACATTCTACCAAGCCCCGCCCAAAATTCAACATCATTCCGCAATTTTTTTCATTTTATTCCCACCGCCGAGAAAACTCGAAAGATTTATTTTGTTTTGCTCCAACAGAGATTCCAAAGATCTTTTCGTCTTCCATCGAAAGGTGTTCCCGACCCGCCAGAGCCTGGCGAACCTCCATCATTTTTGATGATTTGGCGAAGGACATCAATTCTTCCTTTTCCTGTATCAATAAAACAAGAAAACAACAACCCATCAGGCCCATTTCGGTTCTTGGCGACAAATAACTTGCCGGTGTTCGCAACTTTATCTTCCGGAGACCGCTGGAGCGTCAAAATGAGATAGGCTCCGAAACACTTTGCGAACGCTTCGGAGGTTGAGTCGAGTTCAACGAACTCTTTTTGAGTTCCTCCTCGGTTTGTTTGAGAACAAGTCCAGAGAGCGCAGTCAAGTTCTTGCGCCATTGCTTCCAAATCTTCATAAATCCCTTCAATTCCGTGTCGTTTTTCTGGATTATTAAAGGCTGGCCTCATAATGTCCGCATAATCAACCATAATAACATCGGGAATAAATCCGGATGTTTCTCGCAACTTATCGAGAAACATTCTTAATCTATCAACAGAAGCTGATTTTTTGGAAACCATTTAACTTTCAGAGTCCCCGGAATTGTTTTTCTATTTCCCGAACAGCATCTTTGTTATTATCAAGCTCGTCGATTTCAATTTCAGTCAACCGAGAATCAACCCGCTTATGAATAATGTTTTCACTCAATTCAAGAGAGAAGAACATAACATTAAAACCATTTTTAATAGCGTGAGAAGCCATGTTTGTTAATGTAAATGATTTACCACAATTATGATGAACCATAAAATCACCAGTTAGATACAGATGGTCTTTATCAATAGTGAAACCATAAAAATCATCAACTTCTACTTTTTCTACTGTAAATCCAGAAACTAAATGATTTTTCTTTTGTTTCCTGGGGTTGCCCTTCTTGCGTGCAATTTTCGTTGGGATGAGCGATAAATCTCCACTCACATTTGTGATGTAATAAACTGTACCATTGATAATTTTAGGCCGCTGGCTGCAAGCAAAACCGAGACTTCTCGCTATGAAAATAAAATC
>JAAUSP010000474.1 GCA_012032575.1 Anaerolineales bacterium
CGATTTGACTGCTCAGAACGGGCCTCTGATCCCCGACCAACGCGGGTCGCAGCCCCGGTTCGAAGCCGAAGCCCTATTATTTTTGATCAATCCCCCACAGTCGCACGGTCCCATCTTCCGAACCAGAGGCGAGTAACTCTCCGTTGGGGGAGAAATCCAGGCTTTTAACCCAACCTGTATGACCTTGTAACGTATGCAGCAAGGCCCCATCGTTGACGCTCCATAATTTTATGGTGCCGTCTCTTGATCCTGAAGCCAAAATGTCGCCCTGAGGGGAGAACCTTACCTGGGTGATACCATCGGTGTGAGCCTCCAAGGATAAATCAACTCTCCATCGTTTACCCGCCACAGGCGCACCATGCCATTCGCTGCCCCCGAAGCCAGCCAGACCCCATCAGGCGAAAAGGCGACGCTGGTGGCCGCTCCCAGGTGTCCTGAGAAAGTATGCAGCACAGACCCATCGGCCGCTTGCCAAATTTTAGCTGTGCCATCTTCGGATGCTGAAGCAAGCAGGTCTCCTTCTGGCGAAAAATCAATATCAAGCAGGGTGCCAGTGTGCCCTTCGAGGATCAGCCAGGGTGATTCACAGGTTTCCGGGAATTTGGCACATTCAGCTACCCGCCATAACCGCACCCGATCATCGTGCGATCCGGTCGCCACGATAGTTCCATCCGGCGAGAAGGCCAAGCTGTTATGAAAGGCGGCGCAATCTACCACATCTACCCGCGGGCCTTTGATGGCGTAGACCGGCAGGTCACATTCACCCAGAGAGCCGGGACATTTATCAAGCGGCCAAATGTGTACCGTGTCATCCCACAACCCCGGCGCTAACAACTTGGCTACCCCGCTGGCTAAATATTGCCCATCGGGCGAAAAAGCAACCGTATCCACCGCAGATTTGTTTCCTTCAATTACACCCAAAGCGGCTCCATCAGATACCTGCCATTGGCTGATTTTTCCATCAGCCAGACCGGAAACCAGCCGGGTTCCACCCGGGGAGAAGGTCAGACTGTTGACTGCACTCATACTATGCGCGGTCAGGGTTTGGCCGAGAAAGCCGTCGGCTACACGCCACGTTTGAATATTTCCTTTCTCCAAAACCGCAACTAACGAGTCTCCGTCCGGGGAAAAGGTGACGCTTCTCACCGGCTCCGGGCTTGGGAGGGTATAAAGCAGTTTCCCATCGGCGATCCGCCACAAGCGTACGATGCCATCATCAGCCGCCGAGGCCAGGCTGGTCCCATCGGGAGAGAAAGTTACATTATTGACAATCCCCGTGCCGTTTTCCAGCTTGCGCAGCAACGTGCCGGTAGAAACCTGCCACAGCCGAACCATGCCGCTGCTGGTACCTGAAGCCAGCACAGCGCCATCCGGCGAAAAGGCCAGACTCAACGCAGCCCCATAACGTTTATCTAACAAGGACTGTTCTTGTAGCGAAGGTAATTCCTCCCCGGTTGAAATTTGCCACAAATGCACACTATCTTCACTGTAAGCTCCTGCCGCCAGCAATTTTCCGTCCGGCGAAAACGCCACGTGATTCAAAAGCGCGCCGCTAGAGCCGGTTAGCGTGCGCAGAATTTTTCCATCCGCAATCCGCCACAGGGTTATATCATTGGCCGACGCGGCGGCTAATAGCGTTCCATCCGGCGAAAAAGAGACTCTTTTAATAATTGAAGTATGATCGGCCAGAATTTTTATCACTGCCCCGGTGGAAGCCTGCCTTAGCTGGACGGTATTATTAGCCAAGGCTACGGCCAACAGCTTTCCATCCGGCGAAAAAGCGCTGTCCCAAACCTGAGCTTCGGTTTCAATAAATTTTGAGGCGGTGACAGACTGAGGCTCATAGAAAAAAATACCCAGCGAGGTAGCCACAGCCAGCCAACGTCCATCGGGGGCATAGATAGCCTTATGCGTATGGCCTTGTCCCCAACGCGCCAGAGGCTTGATTTGCTGAACATTGGCGGCCGAGATGGTCGCTGCCGATAACGGGGGAATTTGGGCGCTGTCTTGTTTGACAGAAACAGCCTCGATGTAGGTTATCGCCCACCAGCCGCTGCTGGCCAGGCCCAATATCAGCACAATCAGAATTAACCCAATACGGTTGAACAGGGAGCGCACGATCATAGGTTCCTCCGGTTTCCTGATAACAAAAAAGGCCCAAACTCCCGGCCAATGACTGGGAATTTGGGCCTCTGCTCTTACTTCGCCAACTCGCTAAAACTGTGAAGCGAAGATTTTAGCTTGACCCGTTTGGTCTATCAGCATTCTTCAATCGTAACGGTATCATAGCAAAAAATTCAGACCAGCGCAATAGTCCCAAGTACCCAATCAACCCATATTAGCTACCGCCGCCGTGAATAACTCGGGCTGCTCGTCGAAGGGAAGATGGCCGCAGTGGGGAATCAAAATTAATTCAGCTTGTGGCGCAAGGCGGGCGAGCTGTTTGGATTGGCGGCACGGCACCACCCGATCCTGTTCGCCGGTAATGATGAGGGTGGGTGTGTGCAGCCGGGACAGGTGCGGGCGCAGGTCGGCGCGGCGAACCAGCTTGAAATTGCCAAAGAGGGCGGGCAGCGGGCAGCGGGCAAAATCGGCCTGGGCCTGTCTGAAGCTGTCGGTCAGGAGCATGCGCGGATGGGCGTACCAATTGGCGGCAATCGGAGCAGCCAGCCAGGGATAAAAGTTGTAGAGGTTGAGCAGCAATTGAGGCCAGGGTTGGCAAATAATGTGCTCCCATAACAGCAAGAAGTCCAGATAAGCCAGAAAACTGCCTTCAATGACGGGGGCAATCAAAATCAATTTGCCGACCAGTTCTGGGTGGGTCAGGGCCAGGTTCAAACAGACCAGCCCGCCCATCGAATGACCGACCAGCACAATATTCTCAAGCTGGAAGTGGCAGCAAAACTGAGCCAGCAAGTTTGTGTAATTTTCCAGGGTGAACCAAGCCAGCGGCGGCTTGTCTGAACCGCCGTGACCGGGCAGGTCGAGGGTGTAGCGGCAGTGTTCTGCACCCGGCAGCTTAATTTTAGCCCACAACTCCTGCGACGAGGCGTGACCATGAACCAGCAGCATGGGCGCACCCTCGCCGCTGACCGTATATTGGATGGTCAAATCATTAAGGCTAAGCTTACCCATCCTGTCTGCCAAAACTTCTGTCCTCCAACCTGCCATTGTTGAAGCATTTCGATTTTGGGGCGAACTTGTGTCAATACTCCGCGTTGACACAGACTTGTGGACGCTGCGCGTCCTATCTTTGGCTCCAACGCAGAGCATTGGAGCCAGTTCGCACGTTCAAACCTGCCAACATTCAACTTTCCAACGCTTCCGCCTTCCATTGTACCTCAGATTGACCGAAACCCTCAATTGAGGTACACTGACCTTAATCCAACGGCGGACACCTTATAAGTGTTCGTCTTTTTTTGAAACACTGACTATGGCGCAATTAAATTTCAAAGAGAAACCCTGGCAGGAGTGGCCCGGATTTCAGTTTGTCTTTTTTGATTGCGACAGCACCTTGAGCAGTATCGAGGGCATAGACGAACTGGCCCGGCATAAAGGTAAATTCGACGAGGTCAAACGGCTCACCGATGCGGCGATGGACGGCGAAGTTCACCTGCAAAGCGTCTATGACCGCCGGCTGGAGCTGCTTGGCCCGACGCGGGCCGAAATTCGTGAGCTGGAGTATCGCTATCGCCACACGCTGGTCAGCGATGCGGCTGAGGTCATTCAGGTGCTGCAAGCGGTTGGGCGAGAGGTTTTTATTGTCAGTGGTGGCTTGTTGGAGGCAGTCCAGCCCTTCGGCGAGTGGTTGGGCATCCCGTCGAAAAATATTCGGGCGGTTGACGTGCGCTACAACAGTTTATCGGGCCAATGGTGGGATTATGAACAGGATCGCTGGGGCGTTCGCCTGGATGTCGAATATCTCGACCCGGCTGATACCCCGCTGATTCAAACGCACGGCAAAATTCAGGTGGTGCAAGAGCTGCTGGCGGGTCGCGGCGGGCGAGCGATGCTGGTCGGCGATGGGGTGAGCGATCTGGTGGCCCGTGTAGCCGTGGAGGTGATGGTTGGGTTTGGCGGCGTCATCGCGCGGGAAAGGGTGGCGGCGGAGGCAGATGTCTTCATCACCTGCCCCAGCCTGGCCCCCATCCTGCCGCTGGCTTTGGCTCAAACCGAACGAGCCGCCATGACCAACTCAATTTATGATGCTGTTTTGAACAAGGGGGTCAAGCTAATAGAAACCGGTCAAGTAACATTTAACCTCAATACATTTTAGGAGCAGACCCATGAGTTATAGAGTCCTCATCACCGACGATCTCTCACCGGAAGGACTGGCCTTGTTGGAAGCGGCTGAGGATATTCAATTCGACATTGTCAAAGGGCTAACCCCCGCTACCCTGGCCGAGCGGATTCCCGGCTACGATGGCCTGATTGTGCGCAGCAGCGTCAAAGTAACCGCCGAAGTGTTGGCAGCCACCGATTGTTTGAAGGTAGTCGGGCGAGCCGGCGTGGGCGTTGACAATATTGATGTAAACGCCGCCAGTATGCGCGGTGTTATTGTGACCAACACGCCGGGGGCCAACACCATCGCCACCGCTGAACACACCATGACCTTGTTATTGGCCCTGTGTCGCCACGTACCCCAGGCTCATGCCAGCTTAAAAGCGGGTCAGTGGGAACGCAAGAATTTTATGGGCGTCCAACTTTATCGCAAAACGATTGGGATCATTGGGATGGGGCGCATTGGGGCGCGGGTGGCGCTGCGCTGCCAGGCTTTTGGCATGGATGTGCTGGCTTACGATCCCTACCTGAGCGATGAAGTAGCCCACGATCTCAAAGTGAAGCCGGTGAACCTGGCCGAGTTGTACGCCAGCTCTGATTTTATCTCGCTGCACGCGGCGCTGACCGGCCAGACCGAGAAAATCATTGACGCCAAAGCCATTGCCCAGATGAAGCCGGGGGTGCGGATTATCAATGCCGCTCGCGGCGCACTGATTGACGAAGCAGCCCTGGTGGACGGTTTGAAATCCGGCAAAGTGGCCGGAGCAGCCCTGGATGTGTTTGCCGAAGAGCCGTTAGCACCCGACAGCCCGCTGCGCCAACTGGACAACGTTATCATGACCCCCCACCTGGCCGCCAGCACCGTCGAGGCGCAGCAGGATGTGGGCACCCAGATTGTCGAGCAATGATAGACGCCCTGCGCGGGCGTGATTTTCGCAATGCTATCAATATGCCTATCGTAGATGCCCAGTTATTACAGCAATTGCGCCCTTTTCTCGTCCTGGCTGAAAAAGTAGGCAGCCTGCAAACCCAACTGGCTCCCGATGCCATTCAGCGAGTGGAGGTGGAAATCAAGGGCGAAGAACTGAATGGGCAGATCAAACCGATCACCGTAGCAATCCTCAAAGGGCTGCTGGAGCCGGTGCTGCACCAAACCGTCAATTATATCAACGCTCCTCACCTGGCCCGGCAGCGCGGCATTGCCGTTTCGCAGACCAGCGGCCTGCCCACGCCCAACTACCCCAACCTTATCACCTGCCGGGTTGTTTGGGATGGCGGCAGCCGAACTATTGCCGCCACCCTCTTCTCCAACGACGAGCCGCGCCTGGTGCAGATTGACGAATACCATTTTGATGTGCGACCGGAGGGCCAAATTTTGGTCATGGGCAATCACGACCGGCCCGGCTTTATTGGGCGGGTCGGCACGGTTCTGGGCGAGCACGACATCAATATTGCCGCCTGGCGCTATGGCCGCACCCAGTCTTACGGGATGGCTCTGTCCTTCATTCGGGTGGACAGCGACGTTTCTGATGATGTCATGAGGAGTCTGCTCGATTTTGAGCCGGTGGTTTGGATCAAGAAAGTACAATTATAAAGCCAGATGTAACATTTGGCGCATTTGTGCGTCTAAAATAATGTAAAGTATCTTCTCAATAAATCGGGGTAGGGGCACGGCCTTGCGTCTGCCCCACAGGGCGACCGCAAGGGTTCGCCCCTACATATTGAGAAGATAC